>NZ_JBIAQP010000005.1:0-446981 GCF_042889145.1 Streptomyces sp. NPDC002680 | reverse complement strand
TGCCAGGTTGCCCTGCTGGCCGAGCACCCAGGCCAGTGCATGCCGGGTGTACAGGGTGTGCGGATGGTCGCAGCCCAAGATCCGTGAACGGTCCTCCAGCACCGCCCGGTATTCGGGTTCCGCTGCTGCCAGGTTGCCCTGCTGGCCGAGCACCCAGGCCAGTGCATGCCGGGTGTACAGGGTGTGCGGATGGTCGCAGCCCAAGATCCGTGAACGGTCCTCCAACAATGCCCGGTACTCCCCCTCGGCCACAGCCAGGTCGCCCCGCTGGCAGGCGATCCAGGCCAGGTTGTGCCGGGTCCACAGGGTATCGATGTGATCGGTACCGAGGATCCGTGAGCGGCCTTCGAGGACTGCCCGGTATTCCGCCTCAGCCCCGTCCAGGTCTCCGCGCCGGTCAAGCACATGGGCCAGGGCATGTTGGGTCCACAGGGTGTGGGGATCGGCGTCGTGCAGCAACCGGCGCTGGATATCGAGCAGTGCGCGGCACTCCGACTCGGCCGCTGCGATGTCACCGGCCAGGCCGGTGAGCCGCGCACGTTCGAGACGCAGCCTCAGGGCAGTTCGACCATCGGCCGGCAGTGAGGCGCACACCGTGGTGGCGCGATCAACCGTGGCTTTCGCGAGGTCGTACAGGCCGGCGTCCCTGGCGTACTCGATGCAGGCGATGGCCGCGACGGTCATGGTCTCCGCATCCGGACCGGGGTCCCAGTCCCCCGCCTGTTCAAGTAAACAGCGCAGATGCGCGGTGGCGAGGTGCCAGAAAGGCCAGTCGGATGGGCTGCGAGGGTCATGTCTGGCCGCACCGTCGTGCAGGCCCTGGGCGACCAGCGCGAGATACTCGGCACGGTACCGGCGGACCTCGTCGAGTTGCCGGGTGACTTCGGCGACAAGGGGATGAAGGGTCACTGTGTAACCAGCTGCATCGTCAGCGTCGCTGCCGGGAACCTGGGTGGTGACCAGGGCGTATTCGGCAAGCGCGTTGATCGCTTGTTGGAGGTCGGCCCCGGGCTGGAGCTGGAACAGCCGGGAGGTGTGAAGGGCGGAGCAGGGCAGCACCTCTGCGTATGGGATGGGTGCGTCACCGAAGTGCGCCAGCAGTCGGAGCAGCGGCCTGGCGTGGCTCAACTGCCGCCTGGCCAGGAGATCGAGGGTGACTTCCCATGTCGCGGTGGCTCGTTGGCGCGGCAGGTGCGATGGCTGGCCGGTTGGGCTGTCCAGTAGTTCGTTGAGACGGTCGCTGAGTGCGATGCGATACGCCTCGAAGGTTCGAGGGCAGCGAGGCGCGCCCGGCCACGGGGGATTGCGGTCGGCACGGGAGATATAGAGACCGGCCTGGTGGAGCAGCAGTGGCAGGTGGCCGAGTCGATCGGAGAGCGCGGCGGCCTGGGCTCCGCTTCCCGCTGTGGGGGCTCGGTCGAGGAGTAGTTCTGTCGCTGCCCCGCGAGAGAGAATGCCGAGCGGGTGCAGACCCACCCAGGTCCCCCATGCCTCGTGGTTCTGGTTGCGGCTGGTGATCAGCAACCGTCCTGGCGTCGGCGGGCGGCGGATCCAGCCGGTGCCGTCCTCTACGTGGCCGTCCGCGCCTGCCAGTAGCCCCAAGTCGTCGGCGTTGTCGACGATCAGCAACCATGGTCGCGTCCGCTGCTCCAACGCTTCCCACACAAGGTCGGGGGCGTCACCGGCCGAGCCCGACCAGGCGAGCCTGAGTCGCTCGATGCCGACACCCAGCCGCACGGCAAGAGCACGCAAATGAGCGTCGAACGTAGCGGCGTCCACGGCGGACAACTGCCACACCTCGGCGCCCCGAGCCCGGGCTTCCGCCGCGACGGCCAGTGCGACTGTGGTCTTGCCGGACCCTCCGGTGCCGCACACCACATGTACCGTCCCGGAGGGAGTAGCGAGCAGGGACTCAATGACCCCCTGACGGCCTCGCGCTGGATAGACCAGTTGCCGGGGCACGATGGACACTTGGCCGGCGGGGCCGAAATTCTCTCCGTGATGGTGAACATGCAGGTTGTTGGCGGCGGCGTAAGTGTCCCGGTCAGCTCCGATCCAGATGCTCGGTTGCTCCGAGTGCGGTGCAGTCATGGCGAGGAGCGGTCTCCATTGTGATGCGTGACGGTCATGTCCTGTGCGGAGGTGTAGGCATCCCGTCCGGCGCGCACCTCGAACTGCGCTTCCACCTGCCGCTGGTACTTCTCGGGCAACTCCGACCGCACCTGCTCGATCACCTGCCGCAACTCCTGCTCGGCTTCGGGGTGCTGCTGGAGGAAGTCCGCCAACTGAAACTGCCATGCCGGGAGAAGTGCTGCGCGAGCTTCCTCCTGGTGGCTCTCGGTGGTGCGTTCCACCACATCCGCCTGTGCCTCCAGCTGACCTTCAATGCAGTCCCGGCGGTGGTCCCGTCCGAGTAATTGGAGGAAACGTGTGCGTGCCGTCTGCCAGGCGTCCGTGGCCATCGCCCCAACCAGTGCTGCTCCGCCAGCAGCTGCGAGTCCAGCCAGCGCTTCGGTCGTCATGAGTCCCCCAATCCCCGGAGTGAACAAGCGGTCCGAGCTTCCCTGTTCGGTGCCTGCACTCCCGGCCGCGATCACACCCTGCCGAGAAGTTCATCGCCTCCCAGATTATGACGTTACGCGTTTTCAAGACTGCGTTAGGTAGTCGGAATGAGGGGCACCCTGATCGGCTGAGGTCCGTATCCCTTCACTCACGTCAAGGAGTCGAAGTCTTGGTGAGAATGGCATCCCGCGCCATCGGCGGCGTGAGTACTGCCTGCTAGCGTCCCGATGGTTGGCGGTCGTTTGGAACTGGAGGCCCCATGCCCGACGCAGGAGAACTGCGGCCCGACCCTGTCGCAGCGGACCCGGTCGTCGGTCTGGGGCCACCGGCCGCCACGGTCCCGCTGAACGTCCGCAGCGCGGGTGAGAGCTTGCTGGGACTCCTCCACCTGCCGCCGGGGCCCGGTCCACACCCGGTGGTGGTGCTTTTGCATGGATTCCCGGGGAACGAGCGAAACTTCGACCTTGCGCAGGCGCTGCGCCGCGCGGGCTATGCCACGGTGGTCTTCCACTACCGGGGCTCCTGGGGCGTCGGCGGCACGTATGCCTGGTGCCACGTCCTTGAAGACAGCGCCCGCGTCGTTACCGCGCTGCGTGAGCCGGGCACTGTGGCCGAGTATCGCCTGGACGCGGAGCGGATTGCGGTCGTAGGCCACAGCCTGGGAGGTTTCGCAGCGCTGATGACCGCCGCCGCGGATTCTCAGGTGCGCGCCGTTGCCTCTGTCGCGGGTTTCGACCTCGGTGCGGTCGGGGCCAGATGCCGGATGGACCCCGTGGCCCGCGCCGCATTCGTTACTGCGTTTGAAGGGGAGTTGCTTCCGCTGCGGGGCACGAGCGGGGAAGCACTGGTGTCGGAGATAGAGAGCACCGGGACCGAGTGGGGCCTTGCCCGGCTGGCCCCTCGACTCGCTGACCGGCCCGTACTCCTGGTTGGCGCAGGTCGGGATGAAGTAGCCCCTGTCCAGATCCACCATGAACCCGTGGTTGCCGCTTACCAGACGTACGCAGTTCCCTGTCTCGAACATCGGGTTTTCATGACGGATCACTCTCTGTCCGACCACCGCGTAGCGCTGGCCAGGGCTGTGATCGACTTTCTTGACCGGAGCGTGGTGTAGCAAGGTAGCCCGGGCGCGCGATAGCAGGTGACGCGGCAGGGACCGTCCACAGCCGGAGCCACTGGGGGTAGGGGCGACGGGGGCGAAACCCATCAAAGCGCACCTCCACCCCCACCCCTCAAACCGACTCCCGCCACCCATTCGTAATAGGCAGCCGCCGATCCTTCCCGAACCCCTTCGCCGAGATCTTCGTCCCCGGCGGATACTGCCGCCGCTTGTACTCGGCCGTGTCCACCATCCGCAGCACCCGGGTCACCAACTCCGCGTCGTACCCGGCCGCGACGATCGCATCGGCCCCCGTGTCCCGGTCCACGTACAGCTCGAGAATCGCGTCCAGCACCGGATAGTCGGGCAAGGAGTCCGTGTCCACCTGATCCGGACGCAACTCCGCACTCGGCGGCTTCGTGATCGAGTTCTCCGGGATCGGCGGCGTCTGGCCCCGCTCAACCGCAGCCCGATTGCGCCACTCCGCCAGCCGGAAGATCGACGTCTTGTACACGTCCTTGATCGGGCCGTACGCCCCCACCGAGTCGCCGTACAGCGTCGAGTAACCCACCGCCAGTTCGGACTTGTTGCCCGGGGCCAGCACGATGTGGCCCTCCTGGTTCGAGATCGCCATCAGCATCGTGCCGCGCAGGCGGGACTGGAGGTTCTCCTCCGCCAGGCCCGTCAGGCCCAGGGAGTCCATGTACGCGTCGAACATCGGCGCGATCGGCACCGTACGGAAGTTCAGCCCCGTCCGGCGAGCCAGTTCCTCCGCGTCGCCGATCGAGTGGTCGGAGGAGTACTTGGACGGCATCGCCACGCCGTACACGTTCTCCGCGCCCACCGCGTCGCACGCCAGGGCTGCCACCAGGGCGGAGTCGATGCCGCCCGAGAGGCCGATCAACACCGACCTGAAGCCGTTCTTCGTCACGTACGCTCGCAGGCCCACGACCAGCGCCGAGTACATCTCCTCGGCGTCGTCCAGGCGTTCCGCGTAGCCGCCCGTCAGCTCAGCGGCGTACGTCGGCAGCGGCTCCTCCGACAGCACCACCCGGTCGATGCGCAGGCCGTCGTCCACCACGCCCGTCGGCGCGTCCGGTAGCGCCGCCGGCAGGTCCAGGTCCAGGACCACGCAGCCCTCCGTGAACTGGGGGGCCCGCGCGATCACCTCGCCGTTCCCGTCCACCACGATCGAGTCGCCGTCGAAGACCAGTTCGTCCTGGCCGCCGACCATCGCCAGGTAGGCGGTCGTGCAGCCCGCCTCCTGGGCGCGCTTGCGGACCAGCTCCAGGCGCGTGTCGTCCTTGTCGCGCTCGAAGGGGGAGGCGTTGATCGAGAGCAGCAGGCCCGCCTTCGCCGAGCGGGCCGCCGGGACCCGGCCGCCGTCCTGCCACAGGTCCTCGCAGATGGCCAGGGCCACGTCCACACCGTGTACCCGCAGCACCGGCATGGTGTCGCCCTGCACGAAGTAGCGGAACTCGTCGAAGACGCCGTAGTTGGGGAGGTGGTGCTTCGCGTACGTGAGGATCACCTCGCCGCCGTGCAGCACCGCGCCCGCGTTGCGCGGGGAGCCCGCCGGGCGGCCGAACTTCGGCAGGTCGGTCTCGGAGCGGTCGAGGTAGCCGACGACCACCGGAAGGTGGCCGAAGCCCTCCTCGGCCAGACGCGCGGCGAGCGAGCGCAGGGCCGCGCGGGACGCCTCCACGAAGGAGGAGCGCAGGGCGAGGTCCTCGACGGGGTACCCGGTCAGCACCATCTCCGGGAACGCCACTAGATGCGCTCCCTGCTCGGCGGAGTGCCGGGTCCAGCGGAGGATCGATTCCGCGTTCCCGGCGATGTCGCCGACGCGCGAGTCGATCTGGTTCAGGGCGAGGCGTAGTTGAGGCACGCCGCCAAGTGTAATCGTCAATGCGACGCGATGGGGTGGCGGAGAGGTGTGGGTCACCCCACGTCCCTCCGCCACCCCATCAACACGGGAGCTGCCTCAGCGGCGGTACGACTCCACGTAACCCTTCGCGGGCGTACCCACGCCGGTCACGTCGTCGTAGCCGCGTACGGCCTGGAGCGAGCTGTCCTTGCCGAGGCTGCGGACGGAGGTGAGGATCCCGTCCGTGGCGTCGTAGCCGTTGGTGAAGTCCAGGCGTGCCACGGCGAGCCCGTACCCCGTGGGGTTGTCGGTCACGTCGTGGTAGAGCCCCGCGTGGGCGGCGTACCTGGCGTAGATCGCCGGGTTGGCGAAGCCGATCGGCGCGCCGCCGCGGGCCTCCTGCGCGAGGGCCTGTACGGCCGCGATCACCGGCGCCGCAAGGGACGTACCGCCGATGCGGTACTCGCTGTACGCGACGCCGCCCTCCGGCAGGGTCTGGGTCTGGCCGACCTTGAAGCCGGTGTTCGGGTCCGCGATCGCCGCGATGTCCGGGACGACCCGGTTGCCCTTCTCGCTGACCGCCTTGGCCAGGTACCCCGGCACGATGCCCTTCTGGTAGAAGGGCTCCGCGACGGTCGCGCTGGTGCCGCCGCCCGCGCCCGAGGTGTAGGCGCCCGGGAAGTTCGTCCAGCTCTTGCCGTCGGCCGACAGCGAGGCCTTCTCGGTGCCCCAGCCGGTCTCCCACTGGTACGCGTCACCCTTGCCGACCGCCAGCGAGGTACCGCCGACCGCCGTCACCCACGCCGAGTTGGCCGGGGTGTCGACCTGCTTCACGCCGGTGTTGACGACCTCGTCGCCGTTGTCGCCGGAGGAGAAGTAGAAGCCGATGCCCTCGACCGCGCCCAGCTTGAACACCTGGTCGTAGGCGGCGGCCAGGTCCGGGGTCTGGTTGGCCTCGATGTCGCCCCACGAGTTGGAGACGATGTCCGCGAGGTGCTTGTCGACGATCGTGCCGAGGGAGTCCAGCAGGTCGTCGTCGGTGCAGGACGCCGAGCCGACGTACGTGATGTCCGCCGCCGGTGCGACCGCGTGCACGGCCTCGACGTCGAGGGTCTCCTCGCCGTACCAGCCGGCCGCGGAGCACTCCTCGGTGTACCGGTAGTCCGTCGGCAGGACCTGCTTGAGCTGGCCGCTCCGGTAGGCGGCGTCGCCGTGCTTGGCCGCGTAGGTGGCGGCGTCGCCGGCGATGTACGGCGAGGCGTAGGCGTCGGTGATGGCGACGCGCACCTTCTTGCCGGTCCAGCTGCCCGCGCCGTACGCGGCCCGCAGCTGCTTGCCCGTGTAGCCCTCGACGGCGTACGGGATCTGCTTGCCGTACGCCGTCGGCAGCGTGGTGGCGGTGTTCGAGCCGTAGTACGTCGAGAACGGCCCGGAGTTGCGGAACACCGTCTCCGGCGCCGGCAGCGTGTCGTCGTGGGTCGCCTTGTGCGGGGCGTTGTCCAGACCCGTGACGGTCAGGACGGCACCGTCCAGGCTCTCCGGCGCGGACGCCGTCTTTGCGGGAGCCCGGTAGGTCCGCTTGCCCTTGGCGTAGTTGTGCAGCTGCGTGCCGAAGGCCTTCTCGGCGGCGGCCACGTCACCGGTCACCGTGATGTAGTGCGCCGTCACGCCGGTGACCTTGAGGCCCGCCGACGTCAGCCACGCCTTGACCGCGGCGACCTGGGCCGGGGAGGCCCCGAAGCGCTGCTGGACCTGCGCGGCGGTGAGGTACTTGCCGTACACGGCGGACGTCGGGTCGGAGACGGCCTTCGCGTACGCGGCCAGACCGGTGGCGTCCCGGCCGGCGAAGTAGACCCGGGCGGAGACCTTGGAGCTGTCGGACGTGGCTCCCTTGTCGGCCTTGGCGGTGGCCCACGCGGGCCTGGTGCCGGCGAGCGTGTCCCGGCCCGGGGCGTCCGCGGCATGGGCCGCGGGTATGCCGAGCGCCAGCGCGCCGGCGAGCAGAGGCAGTGTCGCTGCCAGGCTCACCCCGGCGCGCTTGATGGCGCGATTGGATCTCATGGAACCCCCTGATGCGGTTCAACGCGAGCAAGACGAGTGATCACTCGCCGCTGGCCACTCTCGCGATGAACCGTTCATGCCAGGGGAATCCGGGGGGAATGGCTGGGCCAAGAAGCCCCCAAGGAACCGTATACGCAAGCGATTTGGGGTGTACGCCCCAACCGTCCCACTGAACCGGCGCCCAGGAACTGCTGAACCGGCACTCAGGAACTGCTGAACCGGGCTCCTAGGAGAGGGCCTTGGCGCCGCGCTCCTTCAACATCCCCGCCATCAGGGAGATCTCCGACTCCTGCGCGTTGACCATGCCCTGCGCGAGCCGCTTCTCCACCCCCACCTCGCACCGCTCCACACACCCCTCGGCCATGTGGATACCGCCCTGGTGGTGCTCGGTCATCAGCTGGAGATAGAAGACCTCGGCCTGCTTGCCGCTGAGCTTGCCCAGCTTCGTCAGCTCGGTGTTGGTCGCCATGCCCGGCATCAGCGCGCCGTCCTTGCCGTCGGCCATGCCCGCCATGTCCATCCAGGACATGGGCGCGTCCGAGGACACCTTCGGCAGCTCCCACAGGTCGAGCCAGCCCAGCAGCATGCCGCGCTGGTTGGCCTGCGTCTGCGAGATGTCGTACGCGAGACGCCGGATCTCCTCGTTGTCCGTCCGGTCACGCACGATGTACGACATCTCGACGGCCTGCTGATGATGGACGGCCATGTCACGGGCGAACCCGGCGTCCGCCGAGTCGGCGGCGGGCGCCGTCATCCCGGAGTCGTCGCCGTCGGCGACCGCGTAGGTGATCCCGCCGGCCGCGACGAGCGCCGTCACGGCGGCAGCGGCGATCCAGGGCGCCCGTATCACTGGGACAGCCCGTTCGTGCAGGCGGCACCCGGCTCGGGGGTCTGGTCGCCCTGGACGAACTCCGAGAAGAACTTGTCCACGTTCGGGTCGGTGGCGCTGGTCACCGTGCGCTGCTTGCCCCACGCGGAGAGCATGATCGGGTCCGCCTGCTTGTCGTCCGGGCTCATCAGCGTGTACGGCGTCTTCTTCACCTTGGCCGCGAGCGCGTCGATGTCGGTCTTCGACGCCTTGCTGTTGTACGTCACCCACACAGCGCCGTGCTCCAGCGAGTGCACGGCGTTCATGTTGTTGATCGCCTTGGTGTATACGTCACCGTTGCAGTTCATCCAGACCTGGTTGTGGTCACCGCCGACCGGGGGCTCCATCGGGTAGTTCACGGTCTTGGTGACGTGGTTCTGGGTGAGTTTCTTGTCCCAGGTCTTCACACCGTCCGCGCCGGTGACGAACTTGCCCGTGCCCTTGGAGTCGCTCGCGGCGGTGGTGCTGTCGTCGTCGGACTGCGACCGCACGAGGACCGTCGCACCGACAACGAGGCCGGCCACTATGACGACGCTCACGCCGATCGTGAGGATCCGGTTCCGGCGCTCGCGCGAGCGCTCGGCGCGCCGCATCTCCTCTATGCGCGCCTTGCGCGCCGCGCTGCCGCTGCCGCTGTCTTTGGCGCTCTTCTTGGCGGAACCCATGGGATCGATCCTTCTGGGGAAAGGGACGGGGAAAGGGACGGTCGGTCCCCTGATCGTAATCCGTGGCGGGTGATCGTCGGCCCCGATGGTCCGCAACGGTTCCGGTCGGTGGTCGCCCATTACGGATATCGCCGCGAACAGGCAAGATGGGCTGCAGAGCGGTCCACTCGCCGTACGTGAGGCGTTCACTCCGAGGTCGGCTGGACGATCAAGGTGCGCAATGCGCATGAAATGCTGTTGTGGTGGGATGCTCAGGTGCCCGACCGCCTTCCGTGGTGCGGGAGACAGGCGGCCTGACCAGCAAGGATGGGGAAGCGGAAGATGGACAAGCAGCAGGAGTTCGTGCTCCGGACGTTGGAGGAGCGTGACATCCGGTTCGTCCGGCTGTGGTTCACGGACGTGCTGGGCTTCCTCAAGTCCGTGGCCGTGGCCCCGGCCGAGCTGGAGCAGGCCTTCGACGAGGGCATCGGTTTCGACGGCTCCGCGATCGAGGGCTTCGCCCGTGTGTACGAGTCCGACATGATCGCCAAGCCGGACCCGTCGACGTTCCAGATCCTCCCGTGGCGCGCGGAGGCGCCCGGTACGGCCCGGATGTTCTGCGACATCCTCATGCCGGACGGCTCCCCGTCCTTCGCGGACCCGCGCTACGTCCTCAAGCGCGCCCTCACCCGCGGCTCCGACCTGGGCTTCACCTTCTACACCCACCCGGAGATCGAGTTCTTCCTCCTGAAGGACAAGCCGCTCGACGGCACCCGCCCGACCCCGGCCGACAACTCCGGCTACTTCGACCACACCCCGACCCACGTCGGCCAGGACTTCCGCCGCCAGGCCATCACGATGCTGGAGTCGATGGGCATCTCGGTCGAGTTCTCCCACCACGAGGGCGCCCCCGGCCAGCAGGAGATCGACCTCCGCTACGCGGACGCGCTCTCGACGGCGGACAACATCATGACGTTCCGCCTGGTGATGAAGCAGGTGGCGCTGGAGCAGGGCGTGAACGCGACGTTCATGCCGAAGCCGTTCAGCGAGCACCCCGGCAGCGGCATGCACACGCACTTGTCATTGTTCGAGGGCGACCGGAACGCGTTCTACGAGTCCGGCTCGGAGTACCAGCTCTCCAAGGTCGGCCGCTCCTTCATCGCGGGCCTGCTGAAGCACGCGGCGGAGATCGCGGCGGTCACCAACCAGTGGGTGAACTCGTACAAGCGCATCTGGGGCGGCTCGGAGCGCACGGCGGGCGCCGGCGGCGAGGCCCCCTCGTACATCTGCTGGGGCCACAACAACCGCTCGGCCCTGGTGCGCGTCCCGATGTACAAGCCCGGCAAGACCGGCTCCGCGCGTGTGGAGGTCCGCTCCCTGGACTCGGGCGCGAACCCGTACCTGGCGTACGCCGTCCTGCTGGCCGCCGGCCTCAAGGGCATCGAGGAGGGCTACGAGCTGCCGCCGGGCGCCGACGACGACGTGTGGGCGCTTTCGGACGCGGAGCGGCGCGCGATGGGCATCGAGCCGCTGCCGCAGAACCTGGGCGAGGCTCTGACGCTGATGGAGCGCAGCGAACTGGTCGCCGAGACGCTCGGCGAACACGTGTTCGACTTCTTCCTGCGGAACAAGCGGCAGGAGTGGGAGGAGTACCGGTCCGAGGTGACCGCCTTTGAGCTGCGGAAGAATCTGCCGGTTCTTTAGGGGCCGTCTTGGGGTCCACCGGCCGCTTTTCCTGTTGCGGCCGGTGGGGGTTTCTCGCGCAGTTCCCCGCGCCCCTAAAGGGGGGCTGCGCCCCCTTTAGGGGCGCGCCGCCAGTTCGCCGAGCAGCTCGTGCAGGGGCTTTTGTGCCCGTACCCGGTACTCCTGGATCGCCCAGCCGTTGCCGTCCGGGTCCTTGAAGTACATGAACGTCGCGCCGTCGTCCGGGGAGAACTGCATCGGGTCCGAGACCTCCAGGCCGCGTTCCGTCAGCTCGGCGTGGGCCGCCTTGATGTCGGGGACGCACAGCTGGAGGCCCTGGTACGAGCCGGGGGCCGGGGTCGGGCCGTCCATCGTGTCCCAGATGCTGTCGCCGAGGGCGATCGAACAGCCCGAGCCCGGTGGCGTCAGCTGGACGATGCGCATTCCCGGCATGACCTCCTGGTCGATGTCGACGTGGAAACCGGCCTTGTCGCGGTAGAAGTCGCGGGCCCGGTCGATGTCGCTCACGGGCAGCGGGATCACTTCGAGCGTGTACTGCATGGCAGTCCTCCAGATCGCTTCACGTCGTCCTTGACGGGCGCTCAGGGCGCTCAGGGCATTCAGCCGAACCGCCAGCGCGTCTGGCTGAACGGCTCCCCCTTACCGAAGCCGAAAACCGTGCGGGGCGCCACCGAAAAGACCACAGCGTGTCCGGAGCCGTGCTGGAAGTGACCGTCCCGCACCTCGAAGTGCCAGAAGCTGCCGTACTTGGCCTCCCAGGCCGCGGCCAGCTCGTGCAGACGGTCGTCGTCCGACACCCGTACCGCCTCGCCTTCCACCACCAGGTCGTACCCCTTGTTCCAGGTGCTGGTGCCCGTCGTCAGCACGACCTGCGGGTTCTGGGCGAGGTTGCGCGCCTTGCGCTCCTCGGGGCCCGTGCAGAAGTGCAGCGCGCCGCGCGACCAGATCGCGGGCAGCGGGGTGACGTGGGGGCGGCCGTCGGGTCGTACCGTCGAGATCCAGAAGAGTTCCGCCGCGGTGAGCCGTGCTTCTGTCTCGGGCCATGGGGGAGGGGTGGCGGTCTCCTCGCTGTAGCGGGGGTCCAGCTCGGCCTGCGGTTCCATGTGATCCCTTCGCCGGAGTCATGGGCGTCATGGGGCTCGTCAGAGAGCCTCCGGTTCAGGGAACACCCGTGCCACCGCCGCCGCGCGGCTGGAGACGCCCAGGCGGCCGAACGCGTTCTCCAAGTGCTTGCGGACCGTGCTCGGGGAGACCGTCAGCTGCTCGGCTATCTGCGGGGTGGTCATGCCCAGGGCCACACAGCGCAGGACGTCGAGTTCACGTTCGGTCAGGCGGACGGGCTGACGGCGTCTGAGGGCCGCTTCGCGGTAGATCGTGTACAGGTGGGGCGCCAGCAGGTAGAGGGTGGTCATCTCGGCGTCGGTGAACGGCTTCGGGTCGTCGCGGAGGAGCTGGTAGACGCGGGTACGGCCCGGGGCGGTGGGCAGGGCGATGGCCGCGATGCACTTGGTCGGCCGGAGGAACTCGGTGTAGATCGCCAGGTTCGTCAGCCGGCGGACCGGCATGAAGTCCGTCAGCTGGGTGATCTCGGGGCTGCTGCGCGGCTGTGAGGTGACTCGCCGGCACTGGAGGTGCTGGTGGCGCCAGCGCCAGTACGGCTCCATCTCGCAGTTCTCGTCCTCGACCACCGTCTCCTGCGCGGTGATGTGGCGCCTGGTCGGGATGTCCAGTTCCGAGAAGCTGACGGCGTCGCAGGGTACGAGGCTCTGCAGACCGGTCAGCAGGCATCTCGGCGGTACGTCGTCCGACGTGTCCTCCCGTGCCTCGGCGAGGACGTCCGCCATGCGTCGTAGGTGGGCCTGGGCCGTCGTACCGGCTGCTGCTGTCATGACGGCCTCCCGGGGCCGGTTCTCGCGTGGTTCCGAATGTACGCCCGCGGGTCTCGGTGACGCCGGGAATGCCGGAGATTCGCCAAATGACGAATGGGCTGCGGGCGTTGGCACGCGCAGTGTCGAGGCAGGCGGTCGAGCGGGCCGCCTGCGCCGGCCCCACGGAGGCATGCCATGCGCGTCCACTTGTCTAACTTGTCCTACATGTTCCACTCGTCCTGTCTCGTCGGCGCAGCTGCCCTTGTCGCCGCGCTCCTCACCGCCGGGTGCGAGGGCGCGCCCGCCACCGCCGAGGCGGCGAGCGACAGCACGGAGTTCTCCGACGTGCGGTTCACACTCGGGTCCCGGGGCGGGGTCCGGATCGACGGAGAGTCGCGTGCCGCCGTCCGGTCGGCCGGGGCGTTCACCTCGGTCGAGGGACGCGCCCACCCCTTCACCCGCCCCGACGACCAGCTGCTGGTGGTGCTCCGACACTGGCCCGCGCCGCACACCCCGGAGCGCGCCTCGCGGGGGTGGGCGTCCCGGCCGTGGCCCCCTGAGGAGCCCTCGGTCGAGTCGGGGTTCCTGGTCGACACGGCGGACCAGGTGCGGGCCGACCTCGACGGGCACCCCGTGGAGCAGCTGCGCCGGGGGATCATCCGGATCGACGTCACGGGAGCGGACGCCGACGACCTCGTCCGCCTCACGCTGTCCGCGTCGCGCGAGACCACGGGGCCCGCGCGACCGGACACCCCGGCCTGCGAGGGCCTCGACCGCCGATCCAGCCACCGGGTCGTCCTTCCGACGGTCGAGCCCGGGACACCCGTACGGGACGCGGCGGACGCGCTGCGAAAACAGTGCCTGGACGTCCAGTACGCATCCTTGCCGACCGACGGACAGGCCGGCACCGTACGACGCGTCCTGGTCCCCATAGCAGGCCAGCCCCTCACCGCGGCCGTCCTACCGCCCCCCGACGGCACCGCACCCCAGGGCCACGCCCCGGGCGACACGGTGTCAACCGACCTCACACGTCCGGCCACGGCGGTCGTGACCCGCTGACCCGGCGCGCTGCCGCTCCGCGGACGGACCTCGGCGGCCTGCCCGGCGCCGTCGGTCAAGTCGAGGCGAGGTGGGCTGGTGGGGCGGGCCAGCTTCTCTCGGTCGACCACGCCCTGCGGCCTGTGCCGCCGGGTGGCAGAGGGGCGTGGGGGCGTCCCTCTCCGGGCGGATCCCGGCGGTCGGTCCGGTGCCGGCCACCGCGCCGGACCTGTGGGTGGCGTCACGCCACCAGGGAGCCGGCGTGTCGGCCGGGACCCGGAGCTTGGGGCTCCGGCGGCCTGGTCGGCGGGGCGGGCCGACTTCTTCCGGTCGGTCACGGCCGTCGTCGGCTGATACCGGCGGCCCTGCCGGGCGGTGGCGCGGCGGGCCCGTCCCTCCTAGGGCGGACCTCGGCGGCCGGCCCGGCGCCGCCGACCGCGCCGGGCCGGTGGGTGGCGTCACGCCGCCCGCAGGTGACCGCAGGGAATCGGCGCGCCCGCCGGCAGCCGGAGCCTGGGCCGGGAGCCCGTCCCGGCGGCCGTCGGGACGGAAACCCCATACCCCGCCCCGGTGCTTCACCCACCCTCTCCGGTTACGCTCAAGGCCGCACGACCTAGATCCGATGGGGAGGCCCAGGATGATGGCGCCGGGGCGCAGGAGCAGTACCTTCACGCGGCTGCTGCGGCACGGCTTCACCGATCCCTCCGGGGCCGAGCGGCTGCTCGAAAGTGCCGGGCTGGCCTCTCTGCGGGACGACCCCGTGCTGCTCGACGCGCTGGGCGCGACCGCCGACCCCGACCTCGCGCTGCTCGGGCTCGTCCGGCTCGTCGAGGCGCAGGACGGGCGGACCGCCCAGCACGAGCTGCTGGACACGGTGATAGCGGCCAAGCCGCTGCGCGACCGGCTGCTCGGGGTGCTCGGTGCCTCCGCCGCCCTCGGAGATCACCTCATCCGGCATCCACGCGACTGGCACGCCCTCGTCATGTACGAGCCCCGGGATCTCCACCCGGGGGTGGAGGAGTTCGAGCGGGGGCTCGCCGAGGCCACCGACCCCGTGTCGCTGCGCGTCGCCTACCGGCGCTGCCTGCTGTCCATCGCCGCCCGCGATGTGTGCGGCACGACCGACATCGCCCAGACCGCCGCCGAACTCGCCGACCTCGCCACCGCCACCCTCCGCGCCGCCCTCGCCATCGCCCGGACCGCCGCACCCGAGGACGCCTCGATCTGCCGGCTCGCCGTCATCGCCATGGGCAAGTGCGGCGGCCACGAGCTGAACTACGTCTCCGACGTCGATGTCATTTTTGTCGGGGAAGCCGTCGACGGGGCCGATGAGCAGAAAGCCATGCGCGCCGCCACACGCCTCGCCTCGCACCTCATGCGGATCTGTTCCGAGACCACCATCGAGGGCAGTATCTGGCCCGTCGACGCCAATCTGCGGCCCGAGGGGCGCAATGGTCCGCTCGTGCGGACGCTCAGCAGTCATCTCGCCTACTACCAGCGTTGGGCCAAGACCTGGGAGTTTCAGGCGCTGCTCAAGGCCCGGCCGGTCGCCGGCGACCCCGAGCTGGGCGCGGAGTACGTCGCCGCGCTCGCCCCCCTCGTCTGGCACGCCGCCGAGCGCGAGAACTTCGTCAACGACGTGCAGAAGATGCGCCGTCGGGTCGTCGAGAACATTCCCATCGCCGAGGTCGAGCGGGAGCTGAAGCTTGGGCCCGGTGGTCTGCGTGATGTCGAATTCGCCGTGCAGCTGCTTCAGTTGGTGCACGGGCGTGCCGACACCTCCCTGCGGAGCGGGACCACCCTCGACGCCCTCAACGCGCTCGCCGCCGGTGGGTACGTCGGGCGTGCCGATGCCGTCCAGCTCGACGACGCCTATCGGTTCCTGCGGTCCATGGAGCACCGGATCCAGCTGTTCCGGCTGCGGCGTACTCATCTCGTTCCCGAGGACGAGGCCGATCTGCGGCGCATCGGGCGCTCGTTGGGGCTGCGTACCGACCCTGTCGCCGAGTTGAACCGCGAGTGGAAGCGGCACGCGTCCGTCGTACGGCGGCTGCACGAGAAGCTCTTCTACCGGCCGCTGCTCGACGCCGTCGCCCAACTCGCCCCCGGCGAGAGCAGGTTGAGCACCGGTGCGGCCCGGGAGCGGCTGGTCGCGCTCGGGTACGCCGATCCGGCCGCCGCCCTGCGGCACCTGGAGGCGTTGGCGAGTGGGGTGAGCCGGAAGGCCGCCATCCAACGGACCCTGCTGCCCGTCCTGTTGGGCTGGTTCGCCGACTCCGCCGACCCGGACGCCGGGCTGCTCAACTTCCGTAAAGTGTCCGACGCGCTCGGCCGAACCCCTTGGTATCTGCGGCTGTTGAGGGACGAGGGGGCCGCCGCCGAGAACCTGGCCCGGGTTCTGTCCGCCGGGCGTCTCGCACCGGACCTGCTCATGCGGGCCCCGGAAGCCGTCGCGCTCCTCGGTGACGGCGACGGCGGAGGCCAGCTGGAGCCACGCGAACGCGCCCACCTGGAGCAGGAGATACTGTCCGCCGTCGGCCGCGCCGACACCGGTGAACAGGGCGTGTACGCCGCGCGCGGTGTCCGCCGACGCGAACTCTTCCGTACGGCCGCCGCCGACATCGTCGGCTCCTACGGCACCGAGCAGTCGCCCGCCGCCGCCGATCAGGGCGCCCTCGTGGACCTGGTCGGCAGCGCACTCTCCGACATCACGGCCGCGACCATCGCCGGGACCCTGAGGGCTGTCGTGCGAGACGGGTGGGGCGACACCCTGCCCACCCGGTTCGCGGTGATCGGCATGGGCCGATTCGGCGGGCACGAACTCGGCTACGGCTCCGACGCCGATGTGCTGTTCGTGCACGAGGCACGTGAGGGCGTCGGCGAGGAAGAGGCCGCCAAGGCCGCCAACGCCGTCGTCTCCGAGATGCGCCGGCTCCTCCAAGTGCCCAGCTCCGACCCGCCGTTGCTCATCGACGCGGATCTGCGCCCCGAGGGCAAGTCCGGGCCGACCGTCCGCACCCTCACCTCGTACGAGGCCTACTACCGGCGTTGGTCCCTCGTCTGGGAGTCCCAGGCGCTGCTGCGGGCCGAAGTCGTCGCCGGGGACCTGGAGTTGGGGCGCCGTTTCATCGAGCTGATCGACCCGTTGCGTTACCCGGCGGAGGGGCTCGGCGACGACGCGGTGCGCGAGATCCGGCGCCTCAAGGCCCGTATGGAGTCGGAGCGGATGCCTCGCGGTGCCGATCCGACCCTGCACACCAAGCTCGGGCGGGGCGGTCTCTCGGACGTGGAGTGGACCGTCCAGCTGCTGCAACTCCAGCACGGCTGGGCCGAACCCGGCCTGCGGACCACCCGTACCCGCGAAGCCCTCGCCGCCGCCTGCGCCGCCGACCTCATCTCCGGGGAGGACGCCGCGATACTGGACGAGGCATGGGTCCTGGCCACCCGGGTCCGCAACGCCGTGATGCTGGTACGCGGACGGGCCGGGGACACCTTCCCCTCCGACGGGCGTGAACTGGGCGCGGTGGGGCGGTATCTGGGGTACGGGCCGGGACATGTCGGCGACATGATCGACGCGTACCGCAGGACCACCCGACGGGCCCGGGGCGTCGTGGACACGCTGTTCTACGGGGCGGCGTCCGCATAGGACGCGTAGGAACCGCCCTCGTCGGCCATAAAGCTATGGCTTGACTGGGAGCAGCGGTCCGCCCTGCCCCTGCACCGGGACCAGCTTCGGAAGGGCGTACGGCAGCTTGCCGTACCAGAGGCGGGCCACCAGGAAGCCGAAGCTCAGGCACATGAGGCCGCCCACCGCGTCCAGCCAGAAGTGGTTGGCCGTGGCGACGATCACCAGCAGGGTCGCCATCGGGTACAGCAGGCCGAGGACGCGCACCCACGGCACGCTCGCCAGGGCGAAGATCGTCAGACCGGCCCACGTCGACCAGCCGATGTGCATCGACGGCATCGCCGCGTACTGGTTCGACATGTGCTTGAGGTCGCCGGAGGCCATCGAACCCCAGGTGTGGTGGATCATCACCGTGTCGATGAAGTCGCCGCCGTTCATCAGCCGGGGCGGGGCCAGCGGATACAGGTAGTAACCGACCAGTGCGACGACCGTGGTCGCGAAGAGGGTCAGACGTGTCGCCGCGTAACGGCCCGGGTGACTGCGGTACAGCCACACGAGAACACCGAGCGTGACGACGAAGTGCAGCGTCGCGTAGTAGTAGTTCATGCCCACGATCAGCCAAGTCACCGAGTTGATCGCGTGGTTGACCGATTCCTCGAAGGCGATGCCCAGGCTGTGCTCGGTCTTCCAGATCCAGTCCGCGTTGCGCAGCGCCTCGGCCTTCTGCTCCGGTACCGCGTTGCGGATGAGCGAATACGTCCAGTAACTGACCGCGATCAGCAGGATCTCGAACCACAGGCGTGGCCGGCGCGGAGCGCGCAGCCTGCGCAGGAAGGCATTGCCCGCACGGCCGTTCACCTCGGCGTCCGTCGCGTCTGCCGGGTCCGGTCGGCCGGCCTGACCCGCGACAGAGTGCGGAGCGGCCATGTCGTGGCCTTCCTTCGTCGTCACGGTCGTCTCACCCATGGACACAGAGTCTGCCAGATTCGGCCCCCTCCCAGATCATCCCCTGGTCCTGTACGACCCGCACGTTCTACGGCAGGGACAGGCGCCCCGAACTACTACCTAGGAACGAGTTCGTTCCCCAGGGGCCGAAGCCGTCGAACCCCGAACCACCAGCTCGGGCATGAACACGAACTCGCTGTGCGGGGCGGGCGTACCGCCGATCTCCTCAAGGAGCGTGCGTACGGCGGCCTGGCCCATCGCCGGGACCGGCTTGCGGACCGTGGTGAGGGGCGGGTCGGTGAAGGCGATCAGGGGGGAGTCGTCGAAGCCCACGACCGAGATGTCCCGGGGGACCTCCAGACCGCGCTGCCGGGCCGCCCGTATCGCGCCCAGCGCCATCATGTCGCTCGCGCACACCACCGCCGTACAGTCGCGGTCGATGAGAGCCGTGGTCGCCGCCTGGCCGCCCTCCAGGGTGTAGAGGGAGTGCTGGACGAGGCGCGTCTCGACGTCCTGTGCTGTCAGGCCCAGCAGATCCTGCATCGTCCGCACGAAGCCCTCGATCTTGCGCTGGACCGGCACGAAACGCTTCGGGCCGAGCGCGAGACCGATGTTGGTGTGGCCGAGGGAGACGAGGTGGGTGACCGCGAGGTTCATCGCCGCGCGGTCGTCGGGGGAGATGAACGGCGCCTGCACCTTGGGGGAGAAGCCGTCGACCAGCACGAACGGCACGCCCTGGGCGCGCAGTTGCTCGTAGCGCTGCATGTCGGCGGAGGTGTCCGCGTGCAGTCCGGAGACGAAGATGATGCCGGCCACGCCCCGGTCGACGAGCATCTCCGTCAGCTCGTCCTCCGTGGAGCCGCCGGGCGTCTGGGTGGCGAGGACCGGGGTGTAACCCTGCCGGGTCAGGGCCTGGCCGATGACCTGCGCCAGGGCCGGGAAGATGGGGTTCTCCAGCTCCGGGGTGATGAGGCCCACCAGGCCCTCACTGCGCTGCCGCAGCCGGACGGGGCGCTCGTACCCCAGTACGTCGAGGGCGGCGAGCACGGACTGGCGGGTGGTGGCGGCGACGCCCGGCTTCCCGTTGAGGACCCGGCTGACCGTCGCTTCGCTCACCCCCGCCTGGGCGGCGATGTCGGCAAGCCGTGTGGTCACAGGGCTGGACTGTACCGGCCGGCCCTCCCCTTGCCCACCGAACATCCGTCGGGCACGGGCGGTCGAACGACCCACCGGACGGCCGGAACGGCCGCCTGCCGCTGGGGGTTGCTGCGTCATCGCGCTCCCTCGGTGTTCTGGTCGGGCCTGGTTAGCAAGAGCTTGCAGAGTCTTGCACAAGAGTCCCGGATCGCGCTGATCGACGGCGGAGAGCAGGCCCAGGGCGGGGTCAGGGCGGGTATGGGACGGGTTCGAGGCGGGCTCGGAGCGGTGTCGGGCGGGTCACGGCACGGTAACTGTCGTCGGTTCTTGCACTTTTTTTCTGCAAGGTCTTTCGTAACGCTTACATGGCTGTTACGTTCACGTCGCCCGGCGGCGGCAACGGAGCGGCCGGCACAACGGCGGAAACGGCGGACGGGGCCGTTACCGCCAGTACACGGGCTTTCACCCTCGAAGGAGAACTCATGCGGCGTGGCATAGCGGCCACCGCGCTGGTGGCGTCCATCGCCCTCGCGGCGACGGCCTGCGGCGGAGACGACAGCGGCAGCGACAAGGCCGACGGCCCGGTCACCATCACCTGGTGGGACACCACGAACGCCACCAACGAGGCACCGACGTACCAGGCCCTGGTCAAGGAGTTCGAGGCCGCCAACAAGGACATCAAGGTCAAGTACGTCAACGTCCCCTTCGACCAGGCCCAGAACAAGTTCGACACCGCCGCGGCAGCTTCGGGCGCCCCGGACGTGCTGCGCTCCGAGGTCGGCTGGACCCCCGCCTTCGCCAAGAAGGGCTACTTCCTGCCGCTCGACGGCACCGAGGCCCTCGCCGACGAGGCCAAGTTCCAGCCCAGCCTGATCGAACAGGCCAAGTACGACGGCAAGACGTACGGCGTCCCGATCGTCACCGACACCCTCGCGCTGGTCTACAACAAGGAACTCTTCGAGAAGGCCGGTATCACCGAGGCCCCGAAGACCTGGGCCGACCTGAAGACGGCCGCCGCCACCATCAAGACCAAGACGGGCGTCGACGGCTACTGGGGCTCCACCCAGGCCTACTACGCGCAGAACTTCCTCTACGGCGAGGGCACCGACACCGTCGACGCCGCCACGAAGAAGATCACCGTCAACTCGGCCGCCGCCAAGAAGGGTTACGAGACCTGGCTCGGCCTGTTCGACGGCAAGGGCCTGCACAAGGCCGACACCACCGCGGACGCCTACGCCCACATCCAGGACGCGTTCGTCAACGGCAAGGTCGCCGCGATCGTCCAGGGCCCGTGGGAGATCACCAACTTCTACAAGGGCACCGCGTTCAAGGACAAGGCCAACCTGGGCATCGCCACCGTCCCGGCCGGCTCCACCGGCAAGGCGGGCGCCCCGACCGGCGGCCACAACCTCTCCGTGTACGCCGGTTCGGACTCCGCGCACCAGAAGGCCGCGCTGAAGTTCCTCAACTTCATGACCTCGGCGAAGTCCCAGGAGACCATCGCCCTGAAGAACTCCACGCTGCCCACCCGCGACGACGCATACACCGCCCAGGTGAAGGCCGACCCGGGCATCGCCGGCTACCAGAGCGTCCTCTCGGCCGCCCAGCCCCGCCCGGCCCTGCCCGAGTACAGCTCGCTGTGGGGTCCGCTCGACACCGAGCTGCCGCAGATCGCGGCCGGCAAGGAGTCCCTCGACAAGGGCCTGAGCAACGCGGAGACCGCGATCGCCAAGCTGGTCCCGGACTTCAGCAAGTGACCCCGATCGGCCGTCGGAACTGCCCAGTCGGACCCGGGGGACAGTTCCGACGGTCGTCGGCCTGTCGGCCGTACCCCCTGATCTTCTGACTTTCCAGGATCTTCCAGAAGGTGTCGAACCATGACAGTCGCCATCGACCGCGCGACCGGCAAGCGCCGCGGTGAGCCCGGGCAGCGGCCCGGACGGCTCGATCGTCTCAAGCACGCCTATCAGCGGTACTGGTACGCGTACGCGATGATCGCCCCCGTGGTCGTCGTGCTCGGCGGACTCGTGCTGTACCCGCTCGTGCGCGGCTTCTATCTGACGCTCACGGACGCCAACAGCCTCAACTCGGCCCGCACGATCGGCGTCAACCACATCGACGCCACCTACAAGTTCATCGGCCTCGACAACTACGCCGACATCCTGTGGGGCGACACCGCGTACGACCGCTTCTGGTCGCACTTCATCTGGACGATCGTCTGGACCGCGCTCTGCGTGACCCTGCACTACTGCATCGGTCTGGGCCTGGCCCTGTTGCTGAACCAGAAGCTGCGCGGTCGCACCTTCTACCGGCTGATCCTGGTCCTGCCGTGGGCCGTGCCCACCTTCGTCACCGTGTTCGGCTGGCGGTTCATGCTCGCCGACGGCGGCATCATCAACTCGATGCTCGACGCGGTGCATCTGCCGACCCCGCTGTGGCTGGAGGACACCTTCTGGCAGCGGTTCGCCGCGATCATGGTCAACACCTGGTGCGGTGTGCCGTTCATGATGGTCTCGCTGCTCGGCGGCCTCCAGTCCATCGACTCCACCCTCTACGAGGCCGCGGACATGGACGGCGCGACCCCCTGGCAGAAGTTCTGGTACGTCACGCTGCCGGGCCTGCGCTCCGTCAGCTCGACGGTCGTACTCCTGGGCATCATCTGGACGTTCAACCAGTTCGCCGTGATCTTCCTGCTGTTCGGCACCACCGCGCCCGACGCGCAGATCCTCGTGACCTGGGCCTACTACCTCGGCTTCGGCCAACAGCCGCGCGACTTCGCGCAGTCGGCGGCCTACGGCATGCTGCTGCTGGCCATCCTCGTCGTCTTCACCTCCTTCTACCGCCGCTGGCTGAACCGCGATGAGCAGCAGCTCGCGAACTGAGGCAGGAGCTTCCGTACCCATGAGTGCCATGACAGTTGAGAAGTCCGAGCCGACGGGGCCCACGGGCCCGGCCGATTCCCCTGTGACCCCGCAGCCCGGGGGACGCGGCCGGCGCGGCCTCGCCACGTCCCTCGCCTCCCACGGCATCCTGACCGTCGCGAGCCTGATCGCGCTGTTCCCGATCGCCTGGCTGTTCTTCCTGTCCCTCGGCCCGGACAAGGACGACTATCTCCACCCCGGGCGCATCTGGGACAAGATGACGTTCGACAACTACTCGTTCGTCCTCCAGCACACCAACTTCTTCGACTGGATGAAGAGTTCGCTGATCGTCTCGCTGGGTACGACGGTCATCGGGGTGCTGGTCGCGGCGACCACGGGGTACGCGGTGTCGCGGATGCGCTTTCCCGGCTACCGCAAGTTCATGTGGGTGCTCCTGGTGACCCAGATGTTCCCGATCGCCGTACTGATCGTCCCGATGTACCAGATCCTCTCGGACCTCCAGCTCATCGACAACTACTTCGGTCTGATCCTGGTCTACTGCTCGACGGCCGTGCCGTACTGCGCCTGGCTGCTCAAGGGATACTTCGACACGATCCCCTTCGAGATCGACGAGGCGGGACGCGTCGACGGGCTGACCCCCTTCGGCACCTTCGCGCGACTGATCCTCCCGCTCGCCAAGCCGGGCCTGGCGGTCGCCGCGTTCTACAGCTTCATCACGGCGTTCGGCGAGGTCGCCTTCGCCTCGACGTTCATGCTGTCGGACACGAAGTACACCTTCGCGGTCGGGCTCCAGAGCTTCGTGAGCGAACACGACGCCCAGCGCAACCTGATGGCCGCCACAGCGGTACTGGTCGCGATACCTGTCTCGGCCTTCTTCTACCTGGTCCAGAAGAACCTGGTGGCGGGCCTGACAGCGGGCGGCACAAAGGGCTGACCCAGGTCCAGTGAACTCCCGCGCGTCATCTGCCGCGCGGGTGGCGGACGCGGTGGCCATCCGACCCCGCCGCCACCGCGTCCGCTTATGTCCCACGGTTCGGCCACGCCCTGCTTTTAGGGGCGCGGGGAACTGCGCGACCAGCCCCCACCGGCCCGCAGCCTCAAAACCAGCAGAAACCACCCATGACCCGAACTCCGTTACACATCAAGGACGTTATGAGCCAGCACTCCGCCGCTCAGGCCCCGACCTCCGCAGCCACGCCCGCCAACGTCGCCGCCCACCGCGACTGGTGGCGCGACGCGGTCATCTACCAGGTCTACCCCCGCAGCTTCGCCGACAGCAACGCAGACGGCATGGGCGACCTGGAAGGCGTACGCTCCCGCCTGCCGTACCTGCGCGACCTGGGCGTCGACGCCGTGTGGCTCAGCCCCTTCTACGCCTCCCCGCAGGCCGACGCCGGCTACGACGTCGCCGACTACCGCGCGGTGGACCCGATGTTCGGCAACCTCCTGGACGCCGACGCCCTGATCCGAGACGCCCACGAGCTGAACCTCAGGATCATCGTCGACCTGGTCCCCAACCACTCCTCCGACCAGCACGAGTGGTTCAAGCGGGCGGTGGCGGAGGGCCCCGGCTCACCCCTCCGGGACCGCTACCACTTCCGCCCCGGCAAGGGCGGGAACGGCGAACTCCCGCCCAACGACTGGGAGTCGGTCTTCGGTGGCCCGGCGTGGACGCGGATCACGGAGCCCGACGGCACCCCCGGCGACTGGTATCTGCATCTCTTCGCGCCCGAGCAGCCCGACTTCAACTGGGAACACCCGGCGGTCGGGGACGAGTTCCGCTCTGTCCTCCGCTTCTGGCTGGACATGGGCGTCGACGGTTTCCGTATCGACGTGGCACACGGCCTGGTGAAGGCGGAGGGCCTCCCCGACCTCGGAACCCACGACCAGGTCAAGCTTCTGGGCAACGATGTCATGCCGTTCTTCGACCAGGACGGCGTACACGCCATCTACCGCGAATGGCGCCTGATCCTCGACGAGTACGCGGGTGAACGCATCTTCGTGGCCGAGGCCTGGACCCCGACCATCGAGCGCACGGCGAACTACGTCCGCCCGGACGAACTCCACCAGGCCTTCAACTTCCAGTACCTGGCGACGTATTGGGACGCGACGGAGCTGAAGACGGTCATCGACCGCACGCTGGACGCGATGCGCCCGGTAGCCGCCCCCGCCACCTGGGTCCTGTCGAACCACGACGTGACCCGCCACGCCACCCGCTTCGCCAACGAGCCCGGCCTCGGCACCCAGATCCGCCTCGCCGGAGACCGCGCCCTGGGCCTGCGCAGGGCCCGCGCGGCCAGCCTGCTGATGCTGGCGCTGCCCGGTTCGGCGTACGTCTACCAGGGCGAGGAGCTGGGCCTGCCGGACGTCGTAGACCTCCCGGACGAGGTCCGCCAAGACCCCGCCTACTTCCGCGGCGCGGGCCAGGACGGCTTCCGCGACGGCTGCCGGGTGCCGATCCCATGGACGCGGGAGGGCTCGTCGTACGGCTTCGGCGCGGGCGGGAGCTGGCTTCCGCAGCCGGAGGAGTGGGCGGAGCTGAGCGTGGAGGCGCAGACCGGTGCATCCGGCTCCACCCTGGAGCTGTACCGCACGGCACTCACCGCCCGCCGCGAACACCCGGGCCTCGGCGCGGGCGACTCGGTCGAGTGGCTGAAGGCCCCTCAGGGCGTACTCGCCTTCCGACGCGGCCAGTTCGTGTGCGTCGCGAACACGAGCGGCGAGGCGGTCACGATTCCGGCGTACGGGGAGGTCCTGGTCGCGAGCGGCGAGGTGACCGTGGTGGCCGACGAGGCGAAGCTGCCGGCGGACACGACGGTGTGGTGGACGACCACGGTCTGAGAAGCCGACGAGGCCGCTTCGCGCGGGCACTTGAGGTCGTACAGGTCGTACCTTCAGGGCCCGCTGCCCAGTTGTCGGGGCAGCGGGCCCTGCTGCGGTCGGCAACTCGTCCGGACTGTTCCACGTCTGCAACTACCGGTCAGCGATCGTCAGTTGCACAGTGAAGCATCCGGGTCTACCTGACGGTGTTCCCCCGAGGCACCCCAGGGCCGCGCAGCGGGAGCGTCCGGCTGAGGACGAGGTTGGTGGTGGTGCTCCCGAACTCGGCCAGCTCGTCGACGATCTCCTCCAGGTGGGCCGTCGACGTGGCCGCCACCTTCATGATGTAGCAGTCGTCTCCGGTGGTGCGCAGGCACTCCAGGATCTCCGGGCGCTCCGCCAGCAGCCAGCGCAGCGGCTCGTGCCGGGTTCCCGGCCCCGGGTACTTGAGCCGGACCACCGCCATCACCGGGTAACCGGTCCGCTCCGGGTTCACCTCCGCACGATACCCCGTGATCACCTCGGCCTCCTCGAGTCGGCGCACTCGCTCCTTGGTCGCCGACGCGCTCAGGTTCACCCGCCGTGCCAGCTCGGTGAACGGGATCCGGCCGTCCCGTTGGACTTCTGTCAGGATCGCCCAGTCCGTCGCGTCGAGACTCTCGGTCATACGCCGATTTTACCGGCGGATCCACGGCTGAAACGCCTCTGAACAGGCGGGAATCCCTTCTGACGACCCATACCTCCTGCCTAGGGTTGGGCCCTGTGAAGATCGGAGTGAACGTCCCCAATTTCGGCCCGGGCACTGGACCCGGAGTGCTGCGCGGCTGGGCCCGGACCGTAGAGGGCCTGGGCTTCGACCTGCTGATGATCTCGGACCACATAGCCATCACGCCGGATGTCGCCGAGCGCTATCCGGCACCCTTCTACGAGCCCTTCACCACCTTGTCCTGGCTGGCAGGCCTCACCACCCGTATCCAGCTCGGCACGACGGTCCTCATCGCTCCCTACCGGCACCCGCTGCTCTCCGCCCGAATGGCGGCCAATCTGAATGAGCTGAGCGGCGGCCGGCTGGTCCTCGGCGTGGGAGTGGGCTGGGCACGGCAGGAGTTCGCCGCCCTCGGCATCCCGTTCTCGCAGCGCGGACAGCTGACCGACGACCACCTGCGGGACATCCGGGCCGCCTGGAAGGACACCGCGTCCTACGGAGAGCGCCGGATCCCGGTGTGGGTCGGCGGAAACAGCGACGCGGGGCTGCGCCGGGCCGTACGGCTCGGAGACGCATGGCATCCGCTGCGCCCCACCGTGCCGTGGCTGCGCGAAGCCGCGGGCAGGCTGGAGACGTACGCGGCCGAGCAGCACTTGCCCGTGCCCGCCCTGGCTCCCCGCATCGCCCTGCGACTCACCAGGGAACCGGTCGACGGAGCGGGACGGCTCGCCGGTGAGGGCACCATCGACCAGATCATGGACGATCTCGACCAACTGCGGCTGCTGGGTGCCAAGTCCGTCGTCCTCGACACCTACCTGGGCGACCCCCGCGCGACGTGTCACCCGCAGGCGGCCTGGCAGGCCCTCGCCACCGTGGCCGCACACTTCTACGAGCCCGGCGCCCCATCCCGCACCACGACGGAGCAGTCATGACCACACCCGACGACCACACCCTCCTCCGACAGGCCATCTCGCTCGCGGCCAAGGCACGCGCGAGCGGCAACCCGCCCTTTGGATCTCTGTTGGCAGGACCGGACGGGACGATCCTGGCCGAGGAGTACAACACCACCCTCACCGACAACGACGTCACCGCACACCCGGAACTCAAATTGGCGAGGTGGGCCGCAAGAGAGCTCGACACACAGATGGCGGCGGGCACCACGATGTACACCAGCTGCCAGCCGTGCGGGATGTGCGAGGCCGTCATCCAATGGGCAGGTCTGCGGCGAGTGGTGTTCGCCCTGTCCAACGAACAGCTCCTGGACATCAGGCCGGGCAGCAGCCGACCGCCCGTGCCGCAGGACGGCCCCGCGCTGCTCGACGAGGTACGGGCCGCAGTCGAGCCCTACTACCGCTGACTGCTGGGCCCGCGAGCGGAGCCCGCCACCGCAGATCCTTCAACGCTCTCGACCTGTTGCAGCAGGTCGAGCGGCGAGGTGTCCGTGGACGACGGGCTGTGGTCGGCAGTGGATACCGGCTTGCTCCCGGTCAGGCGAGGCCGAACTTCTCGGAGTGCACCTGTCGCGTGGGGACGCGCAGCTCTCGCAGACCGGCGAGCGCGGCCGCGGTCATGGCGGGCGGGCCGCAGACGTACACGTCGCGTTCGGTGACGTCGGGGACGAGCCGGTGCAGGTTGTCCGGGCCGAACGGCGGGGTGCCTTCGGTGGTTCTGCCGGTGAGGAGGTGCAGTCGGCCGCCGCGGAGCGCGATCAGCCGGCGGATCTCGTTCAGCAGCACGGCGTCGGCCTCGCTGCGGACGCGGTACAGCACGACGGTGTCGCCGGCCGACTGTTCCTCAAGCATCGCCCGCACGGGGGTGATGCCCACGCCGCCGGCGATCAGGAGGGCGCCGGGCCGAGAGCGGTGCAGCGAGGTGAACGCCCCGTACGGCCCCTCGACGAAGGCGCGGCTGCCGACCGGGACGTGGCGCAGGCCGGCGCTGGTGGTGCCGACGGCCTTGGCGGTGAGGCGCAGGCCCTGTCCGTCGGGCGCCGCCGACAGGGAGAAGGGGTTGGCCAGCCACCAGTGGTTGTGTCCGGGGAAGCGCCAGATGCAGAACTGGCCCGCACGGGCGGGGAGTTTGTCGAGGTGGCGGCCGGTGACGTACACGGAGACCACGTTGTCCGACTCCGGCACCACGGCCGTGACTTCGAACCGGTGATAGGCGTTGCGCCACAGGGGCACGGCGATCCGTCCGGTCAGCAGGGCGCCGAAGGAGAACAGCCACAGGATCCACCAGTAGGCCTCGGCGAACGCCGAGGAGGTGAAGGTGGTGGTCTCCTCCAACTGGTGCACGAACGCCAGTCCCAGGGCGACGTAGAGCAACAGGTGCAGCCCGTGCCAGACCTCGTACGGCAGCCGCCGCCGCAGGGACCGGGTGGAGATCACGCCGATGACGAGGATGATGCCCGCGGCGAGCATGCCCAACAGGGATGCAGTCACGCCGCTCAGGGCGACGAACGTCTTCCCCATGGACGTGTCGTCGAGGGTCGCGTAGCCGAGGACCACGAGTGTGGCGTGGGTGAGGACGGTCCACAGGAGAGTGAAGCCGACCCAGCGGTGCCACACCGTGAGCCTGTCCATCCCGATACGCCGGTCCAGCCACGGCAGCCGGGCCACCAGCAGCAGCTGGAACAGCATCAGCAGCGCCGCGTGCAGCCCGAAGAACTTCGCGACCGTGAGCACCCCGTTCTTGCCCGAACCGGCGCTCACGAACAACGCCTCGACGATCACCACATTGACGACGACAAAACCCCACATCGCCCAACGTGCCGCGTCCACCGGAAGCACGGTGCCTCTTCGCACCGAGTCGCTCGTCGCCGCCATGATCGCCTCTCGTCCCCCGAGGCCGCGGTACTCGCGGCCCGCCTCGATTCGGGTAAGGGTACGGCGGACGGGCCGGATCCGTTCATGCCGGAACCGCCGAATCTGACTGCCTTTGGCGGGTTCGGCGGCCCTGAGCTCCGCAACGGTTCGTTCGGTTCAGGAACAGCGCGTTCGTGGGGTCGAGGAGTGGTCTCCCATCGCGACGCCGAGACGATCGCTGCGGCTACGCTTCCCCGGCGCAGGCGACGCTGAGAGCAAGACCTGGGGGGAGCCGGAGAAGCGCCCCGACGGATACACCACACTCAGAGTGCCCCAGGGACAGCGGAACCCCGGACGAACACGGAGGGCTCTCGGCCCGGCGGCGGCCCCTGCGGGCCTGGGCTTCTGCACCACGTCAACCCGCGTATCGGACTGCGCGAGAACGACTTTCGCACGCTCGCCGACTTTGCCCGGTCCCTTTAGTGACGAAGCCACGGCCGTCTCCAACTCTCCTGCCGCTGCCAAGGCGCGCCCGAGTACTCAACACCCCTCGTTGTGAAGAGATTTCGCGCGCGTGAAGAGGAAGTGTCCCAAGGGTTGACCGCCCCACAAGCGGACTCGTACCTTCTGGTCGGCTGAAAGTTTTCAGTCATCTTGCAGCAAGAATCGGCAACGGATCTTGCTTGGACCTTCAACGGAGAAGGACCCCCGACATGGCCAGCAGAACCCTCTCCGGCGCGCTCGCCCTCGCGGCCGGCGCGTCCATCGCGCTCGCCGTCCCGACGGGCGCCGCCTACGCCTCCCCGCCCGGCACCAAGGACGTCACCGCCGTCCTCTTCGAGTGGAACTTCGCCTCGGTCGCGAAGGAGTGCACCAACACCCTCGGCCCCGCCGGGTACGGCTACGTCCAGGTCTCGCCGCCCGCCGAGCACATACAGGGCTCGCAGTGGTGGACGTCGTACCAACCCGTCAGCTACAAGATCGCCGGGCGGCTCGGTGACGCCACCGCCTTCCAGAGCATGGTGAACACGTGTCACGCGGCCGGTGTGAAGGTCGTCGTCGACACCGTCATCAACCACATGTCGGCGGGAAGTGGCACCGGCACCGGCGGTTCTTCGTACACGAAGTACAACTACCCCGGTCTGTACTCGTCCTTCGACTTCGACGACTGCACGGCCACCATCAGCGACTACACCAACCGCACCAACGTCCAGAACTGCGAACTCGTCGGGCTCGCCGACCTGGACACCGGTGAGGAGTACGTCCGCTCCGCCATCGCCGGGTACATGAACTCCCTGCTCGGGTACGGAGTCGACGGCTTCCGGATCGATGCCGCCAAGCACATCCCGGCCACCGACCTCGCCAACATCAAGTCCCGGCTCAGCAACACGTCCGTCTACTGGAAGCAGGAGGTCATCTACGGCAGCGGAGAGGCCGTCCAGCCTACCGAGTACACCGGCAACGGGGACGTGCAGGAGTTCCGGTACGCCTACGACCTCAAGCGCGTCTTCAACAACGAGAACCTCGCCTACCTCAAGAACTACGGCGAGGGCTGGGGCTACATGAGCAGTTCGGTCTCCGGTGTCTTCGTCGACAACCACGACACCGAGCGCAACGGCTCCACGCTCAGCTACAAGGACAACGCCAACTACACCCTCGCCAACGTCTTCATGCTCGCCTATCCGTACGGTGCGCCCGACATCAACTCCGGGTACGAGTTCTCCGACACGGACGCGGGTCCGCCCAACGGCGGTTCGGTCACCGCCTGTTGGCAGGACGGCTGGAAGTGCCAGCACGCCTGGCCGGAGATCCTCCGCATGGTCGCCTTCCGCAACGCGACGCGCGGTGAGTCCGTCACCAACTGGTGGGACAACGGGGGTGATGCGATCGCCTTCGGGCGGGGTGCCAAGGGCTTCGTCGCCATCAACCACGAGTCGAGCAGTCTGAGCCGTACCTACCAGACCTCGCTCGCCGCGGGGACGTACTGCAACGTGCAGAGCAACACGTCGGTGACCGTGAACAGTTCGGGTCAGTTCACCGCGACGCTCGGCTCCAACACGGCCCTCGCGATCTACACGGGCAAGTCCGCCTGCTGAAAGTTCTTTCCGTTACTTTCAAGCCTCTTGCTGGAAACCTTTCGGCGGCGGTACGGTCGCGCGGGGTCGGACCCGAAGAGCCGTGATCGCAAGGAGTCCATCCGTGATACCGAGATGGCCGTCGCCGACAAGGCGCCGTACCACCCGTTCCGCCCATGCCGGCCGAGTCGCCGCGCTCACCGTGACCGCGCTCGTCGCGGCCCTCGTCCAGCCGCTGGCCGCCGGTGCCGCCGGAGCCGCCACCCCGCCCGCGCCCCCGTCCGACGCGAAGCTGGCGAAGACCGCCGCCCGCAACGACCTCACCCGCGAGCAGTTCTACTTCGTCCTCCCGGACCGTTTCGCCAACGGCGACAAGGCCAACGACCAGGGCGGACTCACCGGTTCACGCCTCGCCACCGGCTACGACCCCACCGACAAGGGCTTCTACCAGGGCGGCGACCTCAAGGGCCTCACCGGCAAGCTCGACTACATCAAGGGCCTCGGCACCACCGCCATCTGGCTGGCGCCGATCTTCAAGAACGAGCCCGTACAGGGCACCGGGGCGAACGCCTCCGCCGGCTACCACGGCTACTGGATCACCGACTTCACCCAGGTCGACCCGCACTTCGGCACCAACCAGGACCTCGAAACCCTTATCTCCAAGGCGCACGCCAAGGGCATGAAGGTCTTCTTCGACGTCATCACCAACCACACCGCCGACGTCGTCGACTACGAGGAGAAGTCCTACGACTACCTCTCCAAGGGCGCCTTCCCGTATCTGACCAAGGACGGCGAGCCGTTCGACGACGCCGACTATGCGGGCACGGGAAAATTCCCGAAGGTCGACACCGACTCCTTCCCGCGCACCCCCACCATCCCCGCCGCGAAGAAGAACACCAAGGTCCCGTCCTGGCTCAACGACCCGACGATGTACCACAACCGGGGCGACTCCACCTGGGCCGGCGAGTCCGCGACCTACGGCGACTTCGTCGGCCTCGACGACCTGTGGACCGAACGCCCCGAGGTCGTCTCCGGCATGGAGAAGATCTACGAGAAGTGGGTACGGGACTTCGACATCGACGGCTTCCGGATCGACACCGTGAAGCACGTCAACATGGAGTTCTGGACCCAGTGGGCCACCGCGCTGGACAAGTACGCGGCACAGCACGGGCGCGACGACTTCTTCATGTTCGGCGAGGTCTACTCCGCCGATACGTCAGTGACCTCGCCGTACGTCACCCAGGGCCGCCTCGACTCCACGCTCGACTTCCCCTTCCAGGACGCGGCCCGCGCCTACGCCTCCCAGGGCGGCAGCGCCCAGAAGCTCGCCTCGGTCTTCGGCGACGACTACAAGTACACGACCGACAAGGCCAACGCGTACGAGCAGGTCACCTTCCTCGGCAACCACGACATGGGCCGGATCGGCTCCTTCCTCAAACAGGACGACCCGACCGCCACCGACGCCGAACTCCTCGCCAAGGACCGGCTCGCCAACGAGCTGATGTTCCTCAGCCGGGGCAACCCGGTGGTCTACTACGGCGACGAGCAGGGCTTCACCGGCGCGGGCGGTGACAAGGACGCCCGTCAGACCATGTTCGCCTCGAAGGTCACCGACTACCTCGACGACGACGAACTCGGCACCGACCGCACCCACGCGAGCGACGCCTACGACACGAGTGCACCGCTCTACAAGCAGATCAGTGCTCTCGCAGCCCTCCGCAAGGCCAACCCCGCCCTCACCGACGGCATCCAGACCGAGCGCTACGCGGCCGACGGCCCCGGCGTCTACGCCGTCTCCCGCACCGACGCCAAGTCCGGCACCGAGTACGTCGTCGCCTTCAACAACGCGGCCGAGGCGAAGACCGCCACCTTCGCGACCGGCTCGCCGAACATGGCCTTCAAGGGCATCTACGGCACCGACGCCACGGCGACCAGCGGCACCGACCGCAAGCTCACCGTCACCGTCCCGCCCGGCGCCGCCATCGTCCTCAAGGCCACCGCCAAGCTCGCCGCCCCCGCCACCAAGCCCTCCCTCACCCTCACCGCCCCGGCCCCCGGCGCCACCGGCACGGTGAACATCACCGCAGACGTCGACGGCGGCAGCGGGACTGGCACCGACCAGCTCAACCGTGTCGTCTTCGCCGCCCAGGTCGGCAACGGCAAGTGGCAGACCCTCGGCTCGGCCGACCACGCGCCCTACCGGGTCACCCAGACCCTCGGCAAGGACATTGCCCCCGGAACCGCCCTGCGCTACAAGGCAGTTGTGGTCGACAGCGCAGGACGTACGGCAAGCACCACGGCGACCTCCACCACGGGCACCCCGCCCGCCCCCGAGGTCCCCACGGCCTCCTCGCGCGACTACGCGATCGTCCACTACAAGCGCGCGGACGGCGACTACACCGACTGGCGCCTGTACGCCTGGGGCGACATCGCCGACGGCGAGGGCACCACCTGGCCGGCCGGCCACGACTTCATCGGGCGGGACGCGTACGGCGCCTTCGCCTACGTCAAGCTCAAGCCCGGTGCATCCAGCGTCAGTTACCTCGTCATCGACAAGGACGGCAACAAGGACGTCTCCGCCGACCGCTCGATCGACGTCACCAGGACCGGCGAGATCTGGGCCGAGCAGGGCAAGGAAGCCGTACTCACGGAGAAGCCCACCGCCGACTACCCCGACCAGGACACCTCCAAGGCGGTCCTCCACTACCACCGCGCCGACGGCGACTACGACGGCTGGGGCCTGCACGTCTGGTCCGGCGCCGCGAACCCCACCGACTGGGCGAAGCCCCTGGAGCCGGTCCGCACCGACGCGTACGGCGCGGTCTACGAGGTACCGCTCAACGCCGGTGCCACCAGCCTCAGTTACATCATCCACAAGGGCGACGAGAAGGACCTCTCCACCGACCAGGCCCTCGACCTCAAGACCAACGGCCACGAGGTGTGGCTCCTGAACGGCCAGGAGAAGTACCTGCTCCCGCAGCCGGCGGGCAGCTCGGCCGCCCTCGACCTGACCACCTCCAAGGCCGTCTGGATCGACCGCAACACCCTCGCCTGGAACGGCAACGACGCAGCCGCCTCAACCCAGTTGCTCTACTCCCGCACCGGCTCGATCACCGCGAACAACGGCACGCTGACCAGCACCGACGAACGCTGGCTCCGCCTCACCAGGTCGGCCCTCACCGACGCCCAGAAGGCCAAGTTCCCGCACCTGAAGGCGTACACCGCCTGGACGGTCGACCCACGTGACCGAGACAGGGTCCGCGAGGCCCTGCGCGGCCAGCTCGTCGCCTCCCAACGGGCCGCCAACGGGGCCGTGTTGGCGGCGACGGGCGTCCAGATCGCCGGCGTACTGGACGATCTCTATGACGGATCGGCCGCCGACCTCGGGCCGACGTTCGACAAGGGCCGCCCCACCCTCTCGGTCTGGGCACCCACCGCACAGTCGGTGTACCTCGACCTCGACGGCTCCACGGTCGCCATGAAGCGGAACGACACCACCGGCGTCTGGTCCGTCACCGGCTCCAAGTCCTGGAAGAACAAGCCCTATCGGTACGTAGTGAAGGTCTGGGCGCCCAGCGTCTCCGCGATCGTCACCAACGAGGTCACCGACCCGTACTCCGTCGCCCTGACCGCCGACTCCGAGCGCAGCCTCGTCGTCGACCTGGACGACAAGTCCCTTGCCCTCAGCGGCTGGACGACCTACACCAAGCCCAAGGCCGTACCGCTCAACGACGCCCAGATCCAGGAACTGCACGTCCGGGACTTCTCGGTTGCCGACGACACCGTGCCCGCCAAGGACAAGGGCACCTACCTCGCCTTCACCGACAAGGACAGCGACGGCTCGAAGCACCTCCGCGCACTGGCGAAGGCGGGCACCTCGTACGTCCATCTCCTCCCCGCCTTCGACATCGCCACCATCCCCGAGAAGAAGGCGGACCAGGCGACCGTCGACTGCGACCTCGCCTCCTACGCCGCCGACTCCGACCAGCAGCAGGCGTGCGTCGCGAAGATCGCCGCGAAGGACGCCTACAACTGGGGCTACGACCCGTACCACTACACCGTCCCGGAGGGCTCGTACGCGAGCGACCCGGACGGGACGCGGCGCACGGTCGAGTTCCGGCAGATGGTGAAGTCGCTCAACAGCGACGGGCTGCGGGTCGTGATGGACGTCGTCTACAACCACACCCCGGCCAGCGGGCAGGCGAAGACGAGCGTCCTCGACAAGGTCGTCCCCGGCTACTACCAGCGGCTCCTCGCCGACGGTACGGTCGCCAACTCCACCTGCTGTGCCAACACCGCGCCCGAGAACACCATGATGGGCAAGCTCGTCGTCGACTCGATCGTCACCTGGGCCAAGGAGTACAAGGTCGACGGCTTCCGCTTCGACCTGATGGGCCACCACCCCAAGGCCAACATCCTGGCCGTCCGCAAGGCCCTCGACGCGCTCACCCTCAAGAAGGACGGCGTCGACGGCAAGAAGATCATCCTGTACGGGGAGGGCTGGAACTTCGGCGAGGTCGCCGACGACGCCCGCTTCGTCCAGGCCACGCAGAAGAACATGGCGGGGACGGGCATCGCGACCTTCTCCGACCGCGCCCGGGACGCCGTACGCGGCGGCGGCCCCTTCGACGAGGACCCCGGCGTCCAGGGCTTCGCGTCCGGGCTCTACACCGACCCCAACTCCTCGACGAACAACGGCACTTCGGCCGAGCAGAAGGCCCGCCTCCTGCACTACCAGGACCTCATCAAGGTCGGCCTGACCGGCAACCTCGCCGCCTACCGCTTCACCGACACCGACGGCAAGGACGTCACCGGCGCCCAGGTCGACTACAACGGCCAGCCCGCCGGATACGCGGAAGCGCCTGGCGACTCTCTCGCCTACGCCGACGCGCACGACAACGAGTCCCTGTTCGACGCCCTCGCCTTCAAGCTGCCCGCGACGACGAGCGCGGCCGACCGGGCCCGTATGCAGGTCCTCGCCATGGCCACGGCCACCCTCTCGCAGGGCCCGGCCCTCTCCCAGGCGGGCACCGACCTGCTGCGCTCCAAGTCCCTCGACCGCAACTCCTACGACAGCGGCGACTGGTTCAACGCCATCCACTGGAACTGCGCCGACGGCAACGGATTCGGACGTGGGTTGCCGACAGCGACCGACAACGCCGCCAAGTGGCCTTACGCCAAGCCCCTGTTGGCGACCAGTACCGTCGGGGTCGGCTGCGCTCAGATCGAGGGTGCCTCGGCCGCGTACCAGGACCTGCTGAGAATTCGTACGACAGAAAGCGTGTTCTCCCTCGACACGGCGGGCCAGGTGCAGGCAAAGCTTTCCTTCCCGCTGTCCGGCAAGGACGAGACACCTGGCGTGATCACCATGGAACTCGGCGATCTCGTCATCGTGTTCAACGCGACGCCCCAGCGCGGTGAGCAGCGGGTCGGCTCGCTCGCCGGGACCTCGTACGCGCTGCATCCCGTGCTGCGGGCGGGAGTTGACGCCGTCGTCAAGTCGGCCACGTACGAGCGGGAATCGGGCACGTTCGCCGTTCCGGCAAGGACCGTCGCGGTATTTTCCCGCACCTCCTGACAAGGGCATTATCTTGGTGGGGCAGACACTCAACCCGGTGTGTCCAAGGGCGGCCAGATGGACGGCAACGGCAAGTGGTCAGACACGGCGGACACCACCGTGCTCGTCGTGGACGACTCGGCGGCCGGCCGCTACGCCATGGGCGCGCTGCTGCGCCGCGCCGGTCACCAGGTGGTGGTCGTCGCCAGCGGCAACGAGGCGCTCGCCGAACTCGACGTACGGCTGCGGAAGGGCATGCTGCCCGACGTGGCCCTCATCGACGTGCACCTGCCCGACATGAGCGGCGTCGAGCTGTGCCGCCGCCTCAAGGCCCGGCCGCACATGGCAGGACTGCCCGTCGTGCACTTCTCGGCCGGTGGCGTCACCCCGGGGGACCGCTGCGACGGGCTGGACGCGGGCGGGGAGGCGTATCTGTCGGTGCCCGCCGAGCCCGAGGAGATCGACGCGGTGCTGCGGGCCGCGGTGCGCGCGGCCCGGCTGCGGGCCGACGACCAGGCGCTGGCCCGGCGGCTGACCCGGCTGTCGGAGACGATCTTCACCATCCAGGCGGCGCGTTCCCTCCAGGAACTCGCGGACGCCGCCGCCGACGGCGCCGCACGCCTCACGGGCCAGCCCGCCGCCGTGTTCTTCCTCGGCCCGGACGACGAGCTGTACCGCGCGACCTCCCGCGACCGCACCTCGCTCGCCATGCCCGACGAGGGCGCCCACCGGGTCGTGGCGGGGCTGCTCCGGCGCCTCTCCCGTGGCCAGAGCGGGGTGCAGATCACCACGGTGCCCGCGCCGCTGTGGCCCGTCGGGTTCTTCCGGCCGGGCGTCGAGCACGACGCGCGCCTGGTGCTGATCCCCACCCACGACGGCAGAGCGGCGGTGTGCCTGGCCACCCCGACCCGCAGTGTGCGCCGGGTGAGCCCAGAGAAGGAGTCCCTGGTCGCCCGGCTCGCCCAGGCCACCGTGCTCGCCGCCGAACCGCTCCTCATGTACCAGGTCGAGCGGCATGTCGCCCTCACCCTCCAGCACAGCTTCCTGCCCCGCCCCGACCGGCTCCCCGAGCTGCCGGGCATCGACGTCGTCGTCCGGTACGTGCCCGCGTCGCAGGACGCCGAGATCGGCGGCGACTTCTACGCCGCCCTGCGCACCGACGACGGTGTGCTCACCGCGGTCGGCGACGTCGTCGGGCACTCGCTGGACGCGGCCACCGTCATGGTCGAGATCCGGCACGCGCTGCGCGCCTACAGCGTCGAGGAGAGCGACCCGGCCGTGCTCGCCGAGCGTCTCGACCGGATGCTCCAGCGCTACCACCCCGAGGTCACGGCCACCGTCTGCCTGGTCCACGTCGACCCCGGCACCGGGCGCACCCTCATCGCCAACGCGGGCCACATCCCGCCGCTGCTCATCCGCGACACCGGCAGCGCCGACTACGCCAAGGCCGAGGGCCCGCTGCTCGGTATCGGCCTGCCCCATCCGCCGCCCACCGAACTCTTCCTCGAACCCACCGACCGGCTCCTGATGGTCACCGACGGCCTGATCGAGACCCGGGGCACCGACCTCGCGGACTCCCTGGAACACCTCCGCGCCGCCGCCACCGGCGCCCTGCCCGGCCTGGACGCCCTCTGCGACACCCTGCTGGTCTGCTTCGGCCACGAACGGGAGGACGACATCGCGATGCTGGCATTGCGACTCGCCGAGTAGACGTTCTGAGGGACCTGTGGTTCGTCGGCCGCGGGCCGGTGGGGGCTGGTCGCGCAGTTCCCCGCGCCCCCTTGCGGGGCCCGCCCGTTAGGGTGAGCTGGCCATACCGTCGCAGAAGTCGTACCAGTCCTAGAACAGGGGATTGACCCATGCCGCAGATCACCGTCGACTACTCGGGTCCGCTGGCCGAGGCCTTCGACCGGCGTGCGTTCGCGCTCGCGCTGCACGAGGAGGTCGTCGCGACGGCGAAGGCGACGCCCGAGGCGTGCAAGACACAGTTCCGCCGCACTGAGGACGCCACGGTCGGCGCGGACACCGAAGGCCACGCCATCGTGCACGTCTGGATCGGCATGCTGACCGGCCGCACGACCGAGACGAAGAACCAACTGACGGAAGCCGTACTGGAGTTGGTGCGCACCCATGTGAAGCCCGTCGAGGGCCTCGCCCTGCACGCCTCGGTCGAGGTCCGCGAACTCGACGACTCCTACCGGAAGTTCGACGCCTGACCCGCCCCTCGTCTACGACGCGAGCGAGATGAGCCGTGCGACCAGATCGGTGAACGGGCCGTCGGTGGGCTCCTGTTTGAGCATCCGGCGCAGCAGCGCGGCCATCTCCTCGTCATAGGCGGCGCTCACGGCGGCCAGCGCCGCGAAGTCGTGCACGAGCTGCGCCTCCAGCTCGGCCCGCGGCACGCGCCGCCCGTCCAGCCAGATCAGCGCGGTCGACTCGACGAGCGATATCCACGTCCGGATGACCAACTCCAGCCGGGCGGGCGCGTGTTCGGCGTCCAGCTCCAGATGCGACAGGATCTCGACGTACGCGGCCTGGCGTACGGCGTCGATGAGCGCGTTCGTCGCCGGGGCGTTGCCGGCCGCCGAGCGCACCCCGTCCGCCGACACCGCCGGACCACCGCGCATCAACGCCGCGAAACCGGGCCCGTGTTCGTCGACGAAGTCGAAGAACCGGCGCATCACACGCAGCAGCCGCGTCCCCAGCGGACCCTCGTGCGGCTCCACGAACCGGCCCGCCAGATCGTCCGACGCGCGCTTCAACGCGGCCTCGTACAGGCTGAGTTTGCCGGGGAAGTAGTGGTAGACCAGTGGGCGCGAGATGCCCGCGGCCGACGCGATCTCATCAATGGAGACCTCGTCGGGCGAGCGGCGGCTGAACAGTTCGAGGGCGACGCCGATCAACTGCTGCCGGCGTTCCTCGACTCCCATTCTGCGGCGAACCCCGGTTGTCATGCGAACACCTTACCGATCGATTACGGCCCTCAACGGACCGGTCCGACCCGGGGTGTTCACAAATCCAGCACAAGTGGACCACGTCGTGCGCGCGACACGCAGATCAGCATCGAGTCCGCCCGCTCGGCATCGCTCAGCAGCTCGTCGCGATGGTCGACTTCGCCTGCCAGTACGCGTTGTCGGCACGTCCCGCAGAACCCCTGCTCGCACGAGTAGGCGGTGTCCGGCAACTCCTTGCGTACGGCGGCCAGTACGGTCGAGTCGGCGGCCACCGTCAACGTCCGCCCGCTGCGCCGGAGTTCGACCTCGAAGGACTGGTTGCCCGCAGCCGACGTACGCGGAGCGAACCGCTCCAGCCGCAGTACGGCACCCTCGGGAATCCGCGCCTCGACCGCCGCCGTCAACCCCTCAGGGCCGCAGCAGTGCACGGCGGTGCCCTCGGGCAGCTCCGCCGCCACGCCCGTGAACAGCGCGTCGAGATCGGGCAGCCCGTCCTCGTCCTCGGCGACGACGGTGACCCGGCCGGTGCCCGCGCCGAGCTTCTCGATCTCGGCGAGGTAGGGCATCGAGGCCCGACTCCGACCCCCGTACAACAGCCGCCATTCCAGGCCGGGTTGGTCGGCCACCGCCCGGATCATCGGCAGGATCGCGGTGATGCCGATCCCGCCGGCCACGAAGACGTACGCCGGAGCAGGGGCGAGCGGGAAGCGGTTGCGCGGGCCGCGCACCTCGACGGTCATGCCCGCCCGCAGCCCCTCGTGCACCTCGCGCGAGCCCCCGCGCCCGTCCGGGACGAGCCGCGTGGCCACGGTGTACGCCGAGGTGTCCGCCGGGTCCCCGCACAGCGAGTACTGCCGTACGAGCCCCGAAGGCAGCACCAGATCGAGATGCGCCCCCGGCTCCCAGCCCGGCAACTCCCGCCCTTCCAACCGCAGTTGTACGACCCCCTCGGCAACCACCTCGTGCGCGGCGACCGTCAGCCGCAGGGCCCGGGAGCGCGGCCGGCCGGAGACCGGTTCCGCCAGCGCGGGCAGCGGCCACAGCGGCGAACCCTCGATCCGGCGCCGCATGGCCCGCCGGGCGAGCAGCGCGGCCCCGGCGGTGAGCGCGAGGGCCAGCGGCCGGGGCATCAGGCGGCGCCCTTGTCGGCGGCGACGGCGGCGGGGGAGGAGGCCAGATAGGCGACGGCCTGCTCGGTGCACCCTTCCTGGGAGGGGTGATAGTCACGCCGGAGATAGCGCGGCACCGATCTCGCCATGGCCCAGGTAGACGGCAGCAGACCGCGCTTCCCGCGCACGTAGAAGCCCCGGAAGGTCGGCTTGCGGAGTCCTGGGGCCGGGTCGTTCGCCATGAAGAACCGCACCCCGCGCTGCCACAGGAAGAACATCGCCAGCAGCCCGGTCAGCCAGGTCCGTACCCGCCGCCGATAACCCCCGTCGACATGCGTGAACAGATCGAAGGCGACCGACCGGTGCTCGACCTCCTCGGCGCCGTGCCAGCGCAGCAGATCCAGCATCGTCGGATCGGCGCCGCGCCGGTCCAGCTCCGACGCGTTGAGTATCCAGTCGCCGAGGAACGCCGTGTAGTGCTCGATGGCCGCTATGACGGCGACCCGCTCCATGAGCCACCACTCCCGGCCCCGGCGGCCGGGCAACGGGCTCCGGTCCCCGAGCAGCCTCTCGAAGAGCCAGTCGACCTGAGCGGTGTAGGGCGTCGGGTCGAGCCCCAACTCCCGCAGATGCGGCAGGACTTCGTCATGGGCCTGGGAGTGCATGGCCTCCTGCCCGATGAACCCGACGACATCCGCCCGCAGCCGCTCGTCCCGTATATAAGGCAGCACCTGCTTGTACACATGCACGAACCACCGCTCCCCGGCGGGCAACAGCAGATGCAGCACATTGATGGTGTGCGAGGTGAACGCATCCCCCGGCACCCAGTGCAACGGCGTCCCCTCCCAGGAGAAGGACACCTTGCGCGCCTTGATATTGGACATGGCGTCAATGTACTGACGGGTAGGGGACGGGGGAACCCTCGTGCACGGACTTGCTGACAAGAGTGTCAGCTAGAGGGTGCTGCCCAATTCGCGGTGCACCGACGCGCCCCTTCAGGGGCGCGGGGAACTGCGCGACCAGCCCCCACCGGACCCGCACCCGCTAACGCAACCCCCCAATACCCCGCCCATCCTTCAAAGTCCCCTTCAACCCAGCCTGAGCCCCCTGCTCGGTCCTGGCCGCCAGCAAGGCACCCCGCACCGTCGAGTCAACCCCACCAGTAGCCGTAATGGACGCCGTGTTCTCAGCGCCGGCCGCAAGCATGAACCACTCACCACCCCCCGACTTCCACAGCACCCCAGCCAGCACATTCGGATCCCGCGGCCCACAAGCCGCAGAACTCTCCGACTTCGCAGCCACCGCCCCATACTGCCCACCAGGCGTATGGAACTGCGCCAACACCCGAGCCCCACCACCCCGCCACGTCTCCGCCCGGGTGCACACCCAGTCCGCAGCCCCACTCCCGTCCGGCAGCGGCTGCTCCGCGTACTGCCAGGCGTTCACACTCCGTACCCCCTGAGAGTGCATCGCGGCGAGCGAGCACGCGAAGGGCGACCACGTGGCCAGCGCCGCCGGCGCAGACGCCTCGCGCGGCGCACCCGGGCGCCCCGAAGTCAGGTGCGCCGGAACGAGCTCCGCGAGGTCGCTCAGCAGACGCGCACCCCCGGTGTCCGTCACCTGGAGCGTGTTCCAGGACTGACACGCGCCCTTCTGCGCGATCGGGCTGGCCAACGGCCCGGTCACCCCGTCGGTCAGCCCCAGGTCGATCGGCGTCGCCGCAGGCTTACGCAGGTCCCGCATCTCCGCCTTGAGCACCCAAGGCGCCGTCAGATAGCGGACGTTGCCGTCGGCCCGGTCGAGGACCACCGCGTCGGCCTCCGCGCCGCTCGCGCCGTCGACCCGGGCGAAGTCGAGCGCGGCCCCGGCCGTGCCGTCCTTCGGTTCGGCGTACCGGGCGATGCGCAGACCGTCGTAAAGGATCACCACGCGAGCCGCGTCGACCGTGCCGGCGTACAGGAGCTGGGGCGGTCCCGCCGGGCCGCCGGACGGGGTGCCCGGGGTCGCCGAGACCTGGACCGTCTCGCCGGGGCGGGCCCAGACGGCGAGGGCGCGGCGCAGCAGGGCGCTGTCGCCGACGAGGTCGCCGCGCGCGGGCCAGACGGAGAAGTCGGTGCGCGCGGAGGACTTCCAGGCGGCGGCCGGTACGAGGGTCAACTGGGCGGGATCCAGGGCGGCTTCGGCGGCCGGGTTCTGTGCGTACGCGGGGGCGGCGGCGCCGTCCGGGGCCCAGCCGCCGCCGGGCATCCCGAGCAGCGTGCCGCACACCGCGACGGCCGCCGCCGCGACGAGCGCCGCCTTGAGGTGCTGCCTGCGCCGCATCAGGTCGGTGGGGCGGGCGTGGAGCGAACAGGGGTCGAACTCGGCGGAGTCGAGCAGCGCGTACTGCGCCGGGACCTCGTCCGCCTCGCGGAGCGCCTCGGTCGGCCGGTCGACCCCGGCGGCCTCCAGGGCGGTGCGTACGTCGCCGTCCGGGAGCTGCTCCAGACCGCGCAGGACGTACGCGGCCCGGGCGGGGCCGGACAGGGCCGACAGTCGCTGGTCCAGGGCGAGTTCGTCGGCGCCGCCCGACCGCGGGAAGAGGCGCAGGCCCCACACCTGGGGGAGCAGCGGCGGCAGTTGTGACCGCTTGGGCAGCGTACGGCCCCGCCACGGCTGCCCGGCGGCGAGCGCCGTACGCAGCACCTGGAGGCGGACCAGCGCGTAACCGGCGTCGCCCGCACGGCCCTTGGACTGGGCCGGGATCGTGGCCGAGGAGGTGCGGCCCCTGGGCAGCGCGCGCTGGACGAGGGCGTGCGCGGTCAGGACGCGCCTGTTCCGCCCGAGGCTCGGCGGCAGCACCAGATAGGCCAGCCGGACGAGCCGCGGGTAGTGCTCGACGAGCGCGGCCTCGGCCTGCTCCACGTCGACGACGGGGCGGCCCTTGGCGTTGGTGCCGGTGGTGGGGTGGGGGTTCGAGGCGACATCCTGTGACTGCACGTTCAGCAGAACGAGCGAATCGGTGGATGGTCACCTGGCGCGCCCTGAGAGGCCCCGGGTGTGCGGCGGAGGTGAACCGATTGAGCGCTGGGCGCGTGGGAGCCGTATCGAAGAAGAGGCCCCTTGCCTGGGCCCTCTGCGGCATGGGCCGAACGGGCTCGGCGTCGGAACGACCGGAGGAACGACAGATGAGGTTGACGCGACCGAAAAGTGCGGCGGTCGGAGCCGTGGCGGTGCTGGGGCTGGCGCTCACGGGCTGCGGGGGCGGTGACGAGCACGCGTCCGGGCACGATGCCACCGACGCGGTGCCGGTCGCTGCGACCGGGAGCCTCGAACACCTGGCGAGCGAGGCGGGCTGCAAGCCGAACATGCAGACGGACGCGGACACGATCCGCCAGGCCATCTGCAAGAACTCCGACGGCAAGTTCGTCCTCGCGACGTTCGCCACCGACCGCGGCCAGGCCGAATGGCTCAGCGGGGCGAAGGACTACGGCGGCTACTACCTCGTCGGCCGCAAGTGGGTCGCCGTCGGTCCGGAGAAGACGGTCGCGGCACTGCAGGACTCGCTCGGCGGGGCCCTGGAGGAGGGATCCGCGCACATGAATCCCGGTGGCAGCCACAACAGCACCGGTCACAGCAGCTGACCGCAGGGCATCGGGCCCGGCTCAGGAAGTCCGGGCGGGCCCGGGAAGGCAAGCGAGAAGCCGGCGGTGGGAAATCCCACCGCCGGCTTCCTTTGTGCCTTGTGCGCCCTGCTCAGCAGGTCACTGGCAGTTCTGACCGCTGTTGATGCACTGGACCATCTGGTTCATCGTGTTCTGGTCGAAGAAGTTGATGAAGTCGTTGTGGTCGGTGATCGGCTTGTGCAGCTGGTCCGGGAAGGCGTCCACCGCGAAGGGGTTGACGACCTGCCCGTTGTTGATCTGCGGAGCGGCGACCTTGTAGACCAGGCGGACCTGGAGCTGCGGGATGGCCTGGAAGCCGTTGGAGCAGCTGCCGTCCTGCTCGACGAAGTCGACGTGCGTCCGGTGGTTGGCGCTGTCGATGTTCTGCCCGTCCCAGCAGCTCTGGAAGAAGGACGTCCGCACCACGTCACTGCCCTGCGGGCAGATCGGGTACTTGTCCGTCAGCTGACGGTCCTCGAAGCCGGTGCAGCTCCAGTTCGTGTTGGCGTTGTTCAGGCCGTTCACGAAGGACTTGGCGTCACCGGTGATGATGCGCAGGGCCGTCGGCATGGCGACGACATCGCTCGTCTTGTTGCCGACGAACTTCAGCTGCGCCTCGGCGGGCTGGAGGATCGTGCCGACGTTGCCGTCCTGGCCGCCACCGGGGGCGTTCGCGTCGATGTCGTTCTGACCGTCCTGCACACGCAGCACCGGCCAGAAGTACGACGACTTGTCGCCCTGGTTCTGGCAGGTCGTGTTGCCGTTGGCCAGGTCCTGGTCGCTCGCGAAGGCGTTGTTGGCCTGGTTGCCGACGTAGTCGTGCTGGTGCTGGGCACCGTTGCTGACACCCGGGGCGACGATCACGTTGTCCGAGTTGCGGTTCTCGTTCTCGTTGGTGCCACAGACCGTGGTGAACGAGCCCGTCGAACCCGAGTCGCCGTTCGCCGGAAGCCCGTTGCCGTTCACACCCTGCGGGCCGCCGTTCGGCTGGACCTGCGTGATGTCCTGGAAGTCGGCGGCTACCGGGCCGTTGCCGGCCTGACCGCCGTTGCCCTGGTCCTGACCGGCGTCGCCGCCCTGGTCCTGGCCGTCATTGCCCTGGTCCTGACCATCGTTGTTCTGGTCCTGACCGTCGTTGTTCTGGTTGCCGCCGTTGTTGTTCCCGCCGTTGTTGTTCTGGTTACCGCCGTTGTTCTGGTTGCCGTTCCCGTTGCCGTCGACGACCTCCGGCTGCTCGGCCGGCACACCCGTACAACCGGCGAGCTGGTCGGCCTGGCCGCCCTGACCGCCCGCGTTCCGGATGTTGATGTTGATCCGGTCGATGGTGGCCGTGCGCTTGGACTTCAGCGGGCTGAGAATGGCGTTGTCGACGTAGCTGGCGTCCCCCGCCTGAGCCTGACGCGTGTCAGCGAGACGCTTGTAGGCGTCCGTGACCTGCTGGTCCAGCTTCGACAGCTCCAGGGCAACGGCCTTGCGGGCCTTCTTCGGCACCTTGGTGAGCTTCTGGCCGACATCCGGGCAGTCGATCGTCGCTACCTGCGCGGCAGCGGCCTTGGTCTGGTTCTGGGCGCCGTTCTCCTCGTGCGCCGAGGCGTAGAAATTCGCCCAGACAAGTCCACCACCACCGATCGCGAGGGCCGCGGATGCGGCCACGGCGCGAACGGCCAGTGGTGAGCGTCGTTTACGTGCATTGCGTCCCATGGAACTCCTCTGACTTCCTTGCGGGGCTATCGAGGCGCCCGACAGGAGTGAAGCGGCGCCATCAGATACGCGGGGCGTCCCAGGAGTGTTCAGCCGCCTCAGAAATTGGTGAGAGGTTCGCGGGACAATTCGACCCCAACTTCACCTGCAATACCGGGAGTTGCGGATCTCTTACGGCAAGTACCCGACCAGGGGGCGGATATCGTCGAACGGGGACGGACATCGTCGACTTTCGTGCGCTTTCAACGCCCCTGGTCCAGATAGGCGAGTACCGCCAGGACACGGCGATTGTCGTCGTCCGACACCTCGAGTCCGAGTTTGGCGAAAATGTTGGACGTGTGCTTGGCGATCGCCCGCTCCGTGACCACAAGATGCCCCGCGATCGCCGCGTTCGAACGTCCCTGCGCCATCAGTTCCAGCACCTCCAGTTCCCTGGGCGTCAGCCGCCCCAGCGGCCGGCCGTCCCCGGCGCGCCCCGCAAGGAGCTGCTGGATCACCTGCGGGTCCATGGCGGTACCGCCCGCCGCGACCCGTCGTACGGCGTCCACGAACTGCTCCGCGTCGAACACCCGGTCCTTGAGCAGATAGCCGACCCCGCCGTCCCCGTCGGCCAGCAGCTCCCGCGCGTACAGCCGCTCCACGTGCTGCGACAGCACCAGCACCGGCAGCCCCGGCCGCGCCCGGCGGGCCCGCAGCGCGCACTGCAGCCCCTCGTCGGTGTGCGTCGGCGGCAGTCGTACGTCCACCACGGCGACGTCCGGTGCCAGTTCGGCGAGCGCCCGGTCCAGCTCGGGGCCGCTCTCCACCGCGGCGGCGATCTCGAAGTCGTACGCCTCCAGCAGCCGGACCAGGCCGTCGCGCAGCAGGAACAGGTCTTCGGCTAGGACAACTCGCAAGGAATCTCCATGGTCACCATGGTGGGACCGCCCACGGGGCTGCTGACGGCCAGGACGCCGTCGAATGTACCGAGCCGCCGCTCGACCCCGGCCAGCCCCGACCCGCCCCCGACACGGGCCCCGCCGCGCCCGTTGTCGGTGACGACGATCCGCAACGCCCCCTCCCCGTACCGCAGATCGACCCACACCCGCTCGGCGCCGGAGTGCTTCACGGCGTTGGTCAGCACCTCGCTCACCGCGAAATAGGCCGCCGACTCGACGGGCGCGTCGGCCCGCCCGCCCTCGACATCGACCGCGACCTCGGTGTCGAGGGGGAGCCGCAGCGCCAACGCCCTTACGGCGTCGCCCAGTCCGCGCTCGGCGAGCACCGGCGGATGGATGCCGTGCACCAGGTCGCGCAGTTCGGCGAGCGCCTCGGCGGAGGAGCGCCGGGCCCGCGCGAGCAACTCCCGTGCCTTCTCCGGGTTCTTCTCGATGAGCGCCTCGACGGTCCCCAGATCCATCCCCATGGCGACCAGCCGCGCCTGCGCCCCGTCGTGCAGGTCCCGCTCGATACGCCGGAGTTCGGCGGCGGAGGTGTCCACGGCGTCCCGCCGCGTCTCGGTCAACACCCGCACCCGCTCGGCGAGTTCACCGCGTCCGGCGCCCAACAGGGCCCGGGTGAACAGGAAGTGGAACCGCAGCAGGGCGGGCGTCAGCCACCAGGAGGCGAGCAGGAGTACGGCCCCGAGGGCACCGGCGGCGAGCGCGCTGTCCTGCCCGCCGACCGGCACGAACCCGTACCACCAGCCGACGTACGTCCCGTCAGTGAACACCCGCCACAGCCCCAGGGCCAGCGCGAACCCCTCGAACGGGTACAGGAGCAGCGCCGCCGGCACCAGCGCGGTCACGAACCCGAGCACGGCGTCGACGGGCAGCCACCCGAACTCCCGCCAGGTGGCCGGATCCCGCAGCACTCCGAGCGTCCGCGCCCACCGCCCCGCGTCCGCAGGCACCACCCGATACCGGGGCGGAATCCGCACCCCGCCCCACCGCACGGCCATCAGCCGCCGCCAATTGGCCCACGCCCGCACCCACTTGACGACCACAGGTGTGGTCAGGAGCCCGACGCCCAGGACGGGCACGAGAGCGAGGGAGACGAGGGAGAGCACGAGGAGCAGCGCCGACCCGCCGATCGAGGCCACGGCGAGCAGCAGGGCCCGTGCCCCGGCAAGCACGACCGTACGAGCCCGAACCCGAACGCGTGCGTCGATGGCGTCGCCCATACGGTCCATACGGTCAGTCTCGCTGAGCGCACCCGGCCCGGTCACTGGCGCGAACACCCGTACCGGGGGGTGGTGTCAGGCACACCCCTGGGTACGGGTGACAGCTCAACGCGCGGTCGGGGGCGTGTACTTGTACCCGACCCGGCGAACCGTCTGGATCGCCTGCCGGTGCTCCGTACCGAGCTTGCGGCGCAGCCGGGCGATGTGGACGTCGACGGTGCGGCCGTCGCCGACATGCCCGTAGCCCCACACCGTGGTGACCAGCTGGTCGCGGGTGTGCACCCGGTTCGGGTGCGCGACCAGATGGGCGAGCAGCTCGAACTCCAGGTACGTGAGATCCAGCGGCTGCCCGTCGACCTCGGCGGTGCGCTGCACGTTGTCGACGCGTACGAGGGGACGCCCGCCGTCGGTACCCGGCTGCTCCGGCTCCAGGGCCGGCTCCGGGTCCGGGAGCGCGAACGGCAGTACGGGAGGCTGCTGGTCGGCCGGTACGAGCACCAGGTAGCCGATCATCGGCGGCTGGCCCGGCAGCGTGGGCAGGGTGTGCGGGGGAGCCGGCAGCCAGGTGGCGCCCGGCGGCAGGAAGTCCGTGACGTCGACCACCTCGTCCCGGTCGACGGCACGCAGTCGGTGCCGTGCGGAGCCGTTGGGGGACGCGGGGGCCGGGGAGAGCGGAGAGACGGGGGAGAGGGAGCGAGTGGTGGTCGCCATGAGAGGTCAGCTCTTTCGCGCGAGGAGGTCGTCTGGTCTGACGTACGTCGACTGCGCGCTGGCCGAAGGCCGGGAGTACGGCGTTAGAGGGCCGGCGCGTTCATCGCGCGACAACACACCCGGTCGAAGTCATGGTGCTGACGGGAAGGCCAGAAGGGCTCGAGGTCGTGGCGACCTGTCGCGAGGTACTTCTGGAAGCTGGCCATGGTCCCTATTGAAGCAGAGAGGAGGGGAAGCAGAGAAGGGGTGTCCACCGTGTGGTGGACACCCCTTCTCACTATCTGGTCAAACCGGGGATCAGACCTGGCCGGCCTTCTCCAGGGCCTCGCAGCAGGTGTCGACGATCAGCCGCGTCACGACGTACGGGTCGACGTTGGCGTTCGGGCGGCGGTCCTCGATGTAGCCCTTGCCGTCCTTCTCGACCTGCCACGGGATACGGACCGAGGCGCCACGGTTGGAGACACCGTACGAGTACTCGTTCCACGGGGCGGTCTCGTGCAGACCGGTCAGGCGGTCGTCGATGCCGGCGCCGTAGTTCTTGACGTGGTCGAGCGGCTTCGAGCCCTCGCCGAGGGACTCGCACGCGGTGATGATCGCGTCGTAGCCCTCGCGCATCGCCTTGGTGGAGAAGTTGGTGTGCGCACCGGCGCCGTTCCAGTCGCCCTTCACCGGCTTCGGGTCCAGCGTCGCGGAGACGCCGAAGTCCTCGGCGGTGCGGTAGAGCAGCCAGCGGGCGATCCACAGGTGGTCGGAGACCTCCAGCGGGGAGACCGGGCCGACCTGGAACTCCCACTGACCGGGCATGACCTCGGCGTTGATGCCGGAGATGGCGAGACCGGCCTTGAGGCAGTTCTCCAGGTGGGCCTCGACGATCTCGCGACCGAAGATCTCGTCGGCGCCGACACCGCAGTAGTAGCCGCCCTGGGGGGCCGGGAAGCCGCCCTCGGGGAAGCCCAGCGGACGGGAGCCGTCGAAGAAGGTGTACTCCTGCTCGATGCCGAAGATCGGCTCCTGAGCGGCGTACTTCGTGGCCACCTCGGTCAGCGCGGCACGCGTGTTGGACGAGTGCGGCGTCATGTCGATCTCGAGGACCTCGCACATGACGAGGATGTCGTCACCGCCACGGATCGGGTCCGGGAAGGAGGCGACAGGCTTGAGCACGCGGTCCGAGGAGTGCCCCTCGGCCTGGTTCGTGGAAGACCCGTCGAAGCCCCAGATCGGCAGCTCGGCGCCCTTGGCGTCGTCGGCCAGAATCTTGGTCTTGGAGCGGAGCTTGGCCGTCGGCTCGGTGCCGTCGATCCAAATGTACTCAGCCTTGAAGGTCACGGGACCATCCTTCGGGGTGGGTCTAGGCGCACTTGCGGGTGCTGCGGCGCTGCGGCACTGGGGCGCCGCTTCCTGTTACCCGCGAGCCTGTCAACAGGCGATTTCCCGATCATTGCTCGAATGTGAACCCCGTGTTACCTGGTGTTCTTGTGGTGAGTTTCACGTGCGGAGGCCGGGGGAGCGACGGAGGGGAAACGGGGCGGGCGCCCCCGGGACCTCGTATGCGAAGGGGTTGAGAGGGCCCCGGACGGCGACGCGCCCGCACACGGAAGGGCCCTGCCACCCCTGGCCGAGAGCGACAGGACCCTTGTCCGAGCAGATGCCGACGCTGGACCCTCACCCCACCTTCTCGATCAGCGCCCGGCGGATCAGGAACTTGCCGGGCTCGCGGACCTGCTCGAAGGCCGCGTTGTTGAGAAGGGCGCAACTGCCGGAGACCGAGGTGACCTTCACCGTCGTGGACTTGTTGTTGTCCAGGTTGGTGACGCGCAACGTGGTCCCGGCGGGGAACTGGTTGCTGGACGCGGCGGGCGCACCGCCCTCCCCGGAGAGGGTGACGGTGGACCCGGTGCAGACCTGCTGCCCGTTGGCGGGCACGGCAGGGGCGGCGGGCGCCGCGGGCGAGGCGGTCCGAGTCGGAGACGGGGCCTGAGTGACAGGCTGCGCGGCGGGCGGTGCGACCTGGGAGTCCTGAGCCGACTCCCCAACCACACACCCGGACGCTTCCTGCTGGACCTTGATCTGCGCGATGACCGCTTCACGGTTGGCGATCCGGGCGGCCGACTGGGCGTCCGGACTGGCCTGCTGTCCCGCGATGAACTTCTGGTTGTTGCCGAGGGCGGTGGCGAGCCCCTGGCAGACGGTCGAGTCGGCGGCGGTCTGCGCCGCGTTGGAGGTGGCCGCCATGGCAAAGGCACCACCGCCCGCCACCGCCACGGCACTGACCAACAGCGCGAGCTTCTTCTTCGTACTGACAGTTCTCCTACGCGACATGCGCGCCTCCTGAAGAGATAGGGGAGCGGACGTCGCTATGTACGAGATACCGAACGGTGTTACTCAGCGGTTACGGAAGCCACCGAAGTGACGTACGTCACGCGCTCGGTCACCGGGACAGGGCATCCCGCACGGCGTTTTCGGCACCCTCGGCGTCGAGCGGCGACGGTGCTCCGCGGCACTTGGAACAGGCCGGGTCGAGCCAGATTTCCATGGGGCTCAGGGTGCGCAAGAGGCCTTGTGGCCAGGGCCTTTTGTCAGTGCCAGGCAGTAGAATGGGATAAGTGTTCGAGGGTGTCGCCGGGCGTTCCGGTGCCACTCTGACCGCGACAGGAGGATGCCTGTGCCCGCTGCCGCTCTCAAGCCGTCGCCCACCCAGTCCACCGCCAGGAGGGGGGTCCTGCTCGAACTGCCGTACGCCCCAGTGGAGAAGCGCCCGCTGCCGCCGGGCCGCCCCCGTGAGTGGTACGTCACCCACAACCGCCGCCTCAAGGCGATGCGGTTGGCCATCGCCCTGCTCGACTCGGGCGTCTACATGCCGAACCAGGCCCGCAACGAAACGATCCGCAGCGCGGCAGACCTGATCGGCATCCACCCCCCGTCGGACACGACCTGCCACATGGTCCGAGCCCTGATGCGCTACTCCCGCTGAACAAGCGGAACAGGAACCCGGACGGGCTGGATCTTCCAGCCCGTCCGGCGTTTGAGGACGAGGCCGTTCAGGCCGAAGGGGGGTCTGGGGGCGCAGCCCCCAGGAACGGGATGGGACGGGTAGGGGCGGCGGGGGCGAAAGAATCCACCCCACCCACCCCTCACGCATACCGCTCCAACAACCCACCCACATACCCCCGCAACCGCCCCCCAAGCACCTCCGCAGTCAAATCCCCCCGCCCCAACTCCCTCCAGGGCCCCGCCAGTTTCCCCGCATCAGGCGCATACCCCAGCGCATCCAGCAACCGCCAGTACAAGTGCTCCCGCCCGTCGGCCAGCCGCCGCCCGCCCAGCGACACATACCGCTCCCCGAACCCCAGCCCGTACTCCACCCCGTACAACAACGCGACCGCCGTCGAACAGTGCGCGACATCGAGATCGGCGGGCCCCCACGAGGTCTCGACCCAGTCCACGACCCCACTGACCCGCAACTCCTCACCCTCCCCCTCGAAGAGAACGTTCCCGGGATGAAAGTCCCGATGCAGAAAGCACCCCTCGTACGCGGGAGCCGCCCGCCGAATCACGTCCACGGCCCGCTCCCACAGCACCCCGCCGGGGGCACGCACCCGCTCCGGAGACGTCCAGGCCTGGTAGTCACGCGGCAGCTTCTCGGGTACGCCCTCATGGATCCGTACGAGTTGACCCGCGAGCAGATCCAGCCGCCGCTCCAGGTCCTCCTCGGAGGCGTCGACCCGTACCCGCCCCGGCAGCAACGACATCAACAACGAGGGATGGTCGCAGTGTTCGGCATCGGCGTCGACCGCGATCAGCCGAGGCGCGGGCACACTCTCCCGATCCGCCAGCAGCGTCAGTACGTCCGCCTCCCGGGCCAGCAGCCCCGGCCCGTGATGCCGGAAGAACGGCTTCACGAACGACCGCAGCACCACACCACTGCCGTCATCCAGGGTGAGCCGCCGCATCTGAGAGCTCCAACCGCCGTACAACGTCCGCGAGTCACGCACGGCAGCCCCCTCCGGCAACTGCTCGGCCACCCAGGCCCGCGTCGCCGTCCACCCCCGGTCGCCGAGACCGGTGAGCACCGCGTCCACGAACTCCCGCCGAGCCTCGGCGTGTTCGCGGAACCAGAGCCCCAAGAAGTGGTCGGCGTCGGGGAGTTCGAGACGGGTGAACTGCGCACGCGCCGCCAGCGACTCCGTCACCGCATCGGTCACCTCGGCCGGAATGACATGATCGCTGCCCGGAACGACCAGCACCGCCCGCCCGTCGTACGCCCGCAGCGCATCCAGCGCGGGCGCCCCGCGCCAACTCCCCGGCGTCCGGATCAACTTGCTGAAGCGCCCGTCCCCGTCACCGAACGGCACGTCCCACGCCTCGCCCCCGTACACGGCGGGCGCGCACAACGCCAGCGCGGCGACCCGCTCCCCGTAGTGCCCCGCGAGATCCGCCACGGTCTGCCCGCTCATGCTGAACCCCACCAGCACGAGCGGACCGTCCCCGGGAACCCGCGCCCCGATGACCCCGACGGCCTGCTCGAACCGCCGCCGCAGGCTCAACTCGCCGAGCGCGCCCGTACTTTCACCGTGCCCCGAGAAGTCGAAGGCGAGCCCGTGACAGCCACGCGCGACGAACTCGGCGAGCAGCGGCAGCAGTCGCTCCTTGCTTCCGTTGCCGGCGCCGTGCAGCAGAACGACGGTCGCCGCACCCGGATCCCCGCCCGGGTCACCCCCGTACACCCCGCCGAGTAGTTCACCGTCGAAGTCGTACGTGAAGGGAAGCAGCTCACTCATGAGCCCATTCACTCATGAGCCATTCACTCACGCCGTGCACGGAGAAATGCAGATGCGCCGCCTACCCCTCCGTCCCTACGCTGGACAGGCGTAGCGAAGCCGTAGACACCGCTTCTCGCCGGACAGGCGTCACTTACGGGACTCGGGGCTACTCTCTACGCACCGACGGAGGGACGCCCACCCCCAGCGCCCCGTCGGAGCACACCGTCACGCACATCACCGCTCAACCACCCACGCCACCACAAGGAGTCCCGTCATGGGCACCTTGATCATTTCCGCGACCGTCGTTCTGATCATCATGGGCTTCAACAACAGCATCCTGTGGCTCGGCGCCGCAGGCCTGCTCTACGTCTACTTCCGCTACGGCCGTACGGGGAGCGGCACAGCGGCCCCCTCGTCCGGAGCCGGAGGAGCGGGCGGCCCGGCCGCGGGTTCCTCGCCCGCGAGCTACCGCGCCTACCGTCAGCGCAGGGACCAGCAGGCCAAGTGGGAGCGCCGTTACCGCCGTGAGCGCCCCGTGCAGTCCCGCCGCCAGGACCGCAAGGGCCAGTAACAGGGCGTGCCCCCGGTCTGTCACCTCACAGACCGGGGGCACCCCACACCGGGAACCACCGGCTCAGATCCTCCTCGATCCGCAGATCCCCGGAGAGCGCGGCGCGCACCTGCAACTCCAGGGAACTGTCCCGCTGTTGACCGTGACTGTCACCGCCGGCCAGCGGAGAGAAGGGATAGAAGGTCCCGCGCTTGTAGAGATAGACAAGCGCAAGCCGCCGGGCACCCTCTCCCGAACCGTCGGGATCCTCGAACCCGACCACGGAACACAACAACTGAGGCCCGAACCCACTGGCCTCCAACGCGCTGTTGACCGCGTGCAGATCCCCCACGAGCGCGGGCAGATCCTCGGGCCCGCGCCACGACACCAGCCACGAGTACCCGTACTCGTCCCGGACCAGCTCGACCGGCGGCCCGGTCCGTTCCGTGTCCGCGTCGAGCAGCGCCTGGACCTCCTTGCGTACGTCGTCGAAGGCCGCGCCCTCCACGGTGGCGAAGCACACCGACCCGCGGCCCGTGGGCGTGAAGCCGGCCGCGGCCTGGAGGGTCACCGCGGCCGAGGGCAGCCCGAACAGCCGGTCGAGATCGGGCGCGACGGGCTTGGTACGCCCGAGCAGAATGTCAAGCAGCCCCATAAAGCCTCCTCCCTCACACCTTCCCGGAGCCGCTGCTGCCAGGAGTCGCAGCCTCTCCCAACTCGTTCGAGATCTGCCCCAGTTGGTCGAGCCGCTGCTCCAGGCTGGGGTGGGTGGAGAAGTACCGTGCCAGGCCCGGCTCCTTGCCGAGGGCGGGCGTGAAGTAGAAGGCGTTGAAGGCCTGCGCGGTCCGCAGGTCCTTCGACGGGATCCTGGCGATGTCACCGGAGACCTTGGTGAGCGCGGAGGCCAGTGCCGAGGGCCGCCCGGTGAGGAGCGCGGCGGAGCGGTCGGCGGCCAGTTCCCGGTACCGGGACAGGGCACGGATCAGCAGAAAACTGATCGAGTACACAGCGGCGGAGACACCCATCACGGCCATGAAGACGACAGCGGTGTTCTGATCCCGCCGGCCTCCGCCGAACAACTGCGAGTAGAAGGCGAACCGCACGATGAGCCCGGCGATGACGCCGAGGAAGGACGCGACGGTGATCACGGCGACGTCCTTGTGCGCGACATGGGACAGCTCGTGCGCGAGCACACCCTCCAGCTCGGCAGGCTCCAGCCGCCGCAGCAGCCCGGTGGTCACACACACCACGGCATGATCGGCGTTGCGCCCGGTAGCAAAGGCATTGGGCATGTCCATATCCGAAACGGCGACCACGGGCTTGGGCAGATCGGCCACGGCACACAGCCGGTCGATCACCCCATGGAGCTGCGGATACTCCTCCCGCTCCACGACCCGCCCGCGCATCGCGAAGAGGGCGACCCGGTCGGAGAACCAGTACTGCGCACCGAGGAACGCCGCCGCGACCACCACGACCAGCACCCAGGACTTCAGCAACACGATCAACGCGGCGACAAAGGCCACGTACAGCAGTCCGAGCAGAAACAGCGTGACCGTCATCCGCACGGTCAGCCCTCGATCGCTCCGCACCCGGTTCGGCATAGGTACCACCCCGCAGTCAGGCACTCGCCCCACTGCCCAGTGTGCACCCGCCCCACCCCATGAAGCGGTCGCGACCACCCCTAGGCCCAGCAAAGGCTAGGCCCCGATACCGACCTCGGACCGGTCACGCCCGCTCAGCCTGTACCTGCTGGACAGATGCCGCCCTGGGGCAAGCGGCGCGACCACCTTGCTCGGCTCCGATGCCGACCTGATACCGGTCGCGCCCGCTCAGCAGGCACTACCTGGACAGCTGCCGCCCCGGGTCAGCAACTCGACCACCTCCGCCGACCAGCGCGGGCCACCGGCCGGCGCCTGCCAGCCCCGTACGTCCGTCACATCCAGCGCCGGGAACCCCGCCACCGCCCGAGCCCGCACCCTGGTGTCGGAATGCCCGAGCAGCGGCCACAGTGACTCCGCGTCGGCCCGCATCCCGCGCTCCGTCGGCCCGGCAACGGCACCGTGAGACAGCGCCGGGTCGTCCGGCCCGGGCACACCGGTCCCGATACAAGGCAGCCGGGTCACCTCCCACCTGCCGGACGACATACCGCGCACAGGCCCACCCCGCCCGGTCGCGCGATATAAGGACGGCCAGAACCGCCGGTACGGCTAGTACGGCGCCTGGAACTGGACGTACCCCAGCACCAGGATGACCGCGGCGACACAGCCAAGGACCACGGCCGTCGATATCCACGACGACCTGCGCGGCCCCGCCCCCTCGGGCTCACCCCGGAACGGCACGGCTTCCGGCGGATTCTCCTTCCAGCGGGCGGCCAGCATCCGGGCCCGAGCGGAGGGCTCCTTCAGCTCGGCGTTGTCCGCCCACTTGATGTCGAACTCCCGCTCACTGTCGTCCTGTTCGGGCCTGCCTGTCATCCCCGTTGCCTCTCTGATCCCGTCCGGTTCCATGCCTGTGCGAGTGCCTGTGCGAGGTCTTTTCAGCATAGTCCGTACGTATGACAGCGCCCCCGCCACCGAAAACCGGGGCGAGGGCGCTGACGTACCGAACTGGGTCGATCACACGTCGAAGTACAGCTCGAACTCGTGCGGGTGCGGACGCAGCTGGAGCGGCGCGATCTCGTTCGTGCGCTTGAAGTCGATCCACGTCTCGATCAGGTCCGGCGTGAACACGTCGCCCTGGAGGAGGAACTCGTGGTCGCGCTCCAGGGAGTCGAGGACGGCCGGGAGGGACGTCGGGACCTGGGAGACGCCCGCGTGCTCCTCGGGGGCCAGCTCGTAGAGGTCCTTGTCGATCGGCTCGGCCGGCTCGATCTTGTTCTTGATGCCGTCCAGGCCCGCCAGGAGGAGGGCCGAGAACGCGAGGTACGGGTTGCCGGAGGAGTCGGGCGCACGGAACTCGACGCGCTTGGCCTTCGGGTTCGAGCCCGTGATCGGGATACGCATCGCGGCGGAGCGGTTGCGCTGCGAGTACACCAGGTTGACCGGGGCCTCGAAGCCGGGGACCAGGCGGTGGTACGAGTTCACCGTCGGGTTGGTGAACGCGAGCAGCGACGGGGCGTGCTTGAGGATGCCGCCGATGTAGTAGCGGGCGGTGTCCGACAGGCCCGCGTAGCCGGCCTCGTCGTAGAAGAGCGGCTGGCCGCCGGTCCACAGCGACTGGTGGACGTGCATGCCCGAGCCGTTGTCGCCGAAGATCGGCTTCGGCATGAAGGTCGCGGTCTTGCCGTTGCGCCACGCCACGTTCTTCACGATGTACTTGAAGAGCTGGAGGTCGTCGGCCGCGGCGAGCAGCGTGTTGAACTTGTAGTTGATCTCGGCCTGGCCGGCGGTGCCCACCTCGTGGTGCTGGCGCTCGACCTGGAGGCCGGAGTTGGCCAGCTCCAGGGAGATCTCCGCACGCAGGTCGGCGAAGTGGTCGACCGGCGGGGTCGGGAAGTAACCGCCCTTGTAGCGGACCTTGTAGCCGCGGTTGTCCTCCAGCGCACCGGTGTTCCAGGCGCCCGCCTCGGAGTCGATGTGGTAGAAGGACTCGTTCTCGCGGGTCGCGAAGCGGACGGAGTCGAAGACGTAGAACTCCGCCTCGGGGCCGAAGTAGGCCGTGTCGGCGATGCCCGTCGACGCCAGGTACGCCTCCGCCTTCTTCGCCACGTTCCGCGGGTCACGGGAGTACTGCTCGCCCGTGATCGGGTCGTGGATGAAGAAGTTGATGTTGACCGTCTTGTCCTTGCGGAACGGGTCTACACGCGCGGTGGACAGGTCGGCGCGGAGCGCCATGTCGGACTCGTGGATGGCCTGGAAGCCGCGGATCGAGGAGCCGTCGAAGGCAAGTTCCTCGTCCGGGTCGAAGGCCGTCGCCGGCAGCGTGAAGTGCTGCATCACACCCGGCAGATCGCAGAATCGGACGTCGACGAACTTGACGTCCTCGTCCGCGATGAACTTCTTGGCCTCGTCGGCATTCTGGAACATCCAGCTCCTCCTACTCCCAGCCGTCCGTGCCGGGGTGGTAGTTCGTTCGTGCGGCCAGTGCGGTGGCACACGTTGGATCCGACCTTAGGGACAGGTGATTTCTCAGGCATGACCCATTTGTTTCGACCAAGTTAACCGGACTCCGGCCGGGCGACCCACCTGTAGGTATCGAAAATCGGGCGCAGTACGGTGGTCGGGTGGACAACAGGGACGCAATCGGCTCGTGGCTCTCCGGACCGCGCGCAGCCGCGGAGGAAGCCGGTGTCGACTTCGGATACCGGGGCGAACAGCTCGGCCTGCCCGAGGAGGGCCCCGGCTCGATCGCCCGCCCGGGCCGCCGGCTCGGCGCCCTGGCCGTCGACTGGGGCCTGTGCCTCTTGATCGCATACGGCCTGGTCACGGACAGCTATAACGAGGCCGCGCAGGTCTGGGCACCGCTCATCCTCCTGGCCCTGCTCCTGCTCACCCTGGGCACACTCGGCTTCACCCCGGGCAAGCGGCTCTTCGGCCTGCGGGTCGTCGCCCTGGACACCGGCCGCGTCAGCCCGCCGCGCGCCACGCTGCGAACGATCCTGTTCTTCCTCGCCCTCCCGCCCCTGATCTGGGACCGCGACGGCCGAGGGCTGCACGACCGCTTGGCGCGCACGGTGGAAGTACGGATCTGACACTTTTCCGTGCAGTACGACGTTGGGGGCGCCCGGAGTGATCCGGGCGCCCCCAACGTCGTACGAGGGAGAGAGTGGGCGTCAGCGCATCTTGCCGCCGCGCGGCATGCGCATCCCCTTCGGCATGGGGCCCTTCGGCAGCGGCATGTTGCTCATCAGGTCGCCCATCGCCCGCAGTCGGTCGTTGGTGGCGGTCACCTGGGGGCCGGCGAGAACGCGCGGCAGCTTGAGCATCGTCGTACGGAGCTTCTTCAGCTCGATCTGGCCCTCGCCCGTGCCGACCAGCAGGTCGTGCACCGGCACGTCCGCGACGATACGGGCCATCTTCTTCTTCTCGGCGGCCAGCAGGCTCTTCACCCGGTTCGGGTTGCCCTCGGCGACCAGCACGATGCCGGCCTTGCCGACCGCGCGGTGCACCACGTCCTGGCTGCGGTTCATCGCCACCGCCGGAGTCGTCGTCCAGCCCCGGCCGATGTTGTCCAGCACGGCTGCCGCGGCACCCGGCTGGCCCTCCATCTGTCCGAACGCGGCCCGCTCGGCCCGGCGCCCGAACACGATCGCCGTCGCGAGGAAGGCGAGCAGGAGCCCGAGAATTCCGAGATAGATCGGGTGACCGATCAGGAAGCCGATCGCGAGGAAGACACCGAAGGTGAAGATTCCGACAGCCGCGAGTACAAGACCGATCTTCTTGTCGGCCTTGCGGGTCATCTTGTACGTCAGGGCGATCTGCTTGAGTCGCCCGGGGTTCGCGGCGTCCGCCGCGGTTTCCTTCCTCGCCATGCCGTGAAGTCTACGTGGCCCTGGAAGCGCCGACGACGGCGGTGCCGTGAGGAAGCGGGAGAGAGGGTCAGGGGCGGGTGGCCAGGGCCTGTTCGAGGACGCGCTGCGCCTCGACCCGGTCCTTGGCGCGACGGCGGTCCTCCAGGACGGAGGTCCAGGCGTTCTGACGGGCGGTGCGCTGGCCGCTGCTCATCAGCAGCGACTCGACGGCACGCAGTGCGTCGGTGAACGACGGAATGGGTGTGGCGCGGACGGGCGCGGCCTGCATGGTGGTGGTCCCCCCTCGGAACGGCTCTGGGTAAGGGTGCACATCGTGTAAAGACAGGGTCACTGATTGGTGTTACCAGGGCGTGACCTGCCGGTCAAACACCGATGAAGCCTTGATACGGAAGGTGAAAACGCCGATGCGGCCCTGACGTATGCCCCCAACTGGGAGGACGGTCAGGACCGCACGGAATCGGCCGTTACTGGCGGGTAGTTACTTGTGCGCGAATTCACACGTCTGCTGCGCCCTTGCTGGGCAGGGTGGGTGACGGTGTGTCAGGCGCCGAGGGACCGGTTCAGACTGCCTGCGAGGCGATGTACGCGCCGCGCTTCTCGACGGCCATCTGGTAAAGGCGGCCGGCGCGGTACGAAGAACGCACCAGCGGGCCGGACATGACCCCGGAGAAGCCGATCTGCTCGGCCTCCTCCTTCAGCTCGACGAACTCGTGCGGCTTCACCCAGCGTTCGACGGGGTGGTGCCGGACGGTCGGACGCAGGTACTGCGTGATGGTGATCAGCTCGCACCCGGCCTCGTGCAGCTGCCGGAGCGCCTCGCTGACCTCCTCGCGGGTCTCGCCCATGCCGAGGATCAGGTTGGACTTGGTCACCAGACCGTAGTCGCGGGCGTCGGTGATGACCTTGAGCGAGCGGTCGTAGCGGAAGCCCGGGCGGATGCGCTTGAAGATGCGGGGGACCGTCTCGACGTTGTGCGCGAAGACCTCGGGGCGGGAGGAGAAGACCTCGGCCAGCAGCTCCGGTACGGCGTTGAAGTCGGGCGCGAGCAGCTCGACCTTGGTCCGGCCGGCCTCGCGTGCCGCCGTCTGCTCGTGGATCTGGCGGACGGTCTCGGCATACAGCCATGCCCCGCCATCCTCCAGGTCGTCACGGGCGACGCCGGTGATGGTGGCGTAGTTCAGATCCATGGTGACCACGGACTCCCCGACGCGGCGGGGTTCGTCGCGGTCCAGGGCCTCGGGCTTGCCGGTGTCGATCTGGCAGAAGTCGCAGCGGCGGGTGCACTGGTCGCCGCCGATGAGGAACGTGGCCTCGCGGTCCTCCCAGCACTCGTAGATGTTGGGGCAGCCGGCTTCCTGGCAGACGGTGTGCAGGCCCTCGCTCTTCACGAGGTTCTGCATCTTCGTGTACTCGGGACCCATTTTCGCCCGGGTCTTGATCCACTCGGGCTTGCGCTCGATGGGGGTCTGGGCGTTCCGGACCTCCAGGCGCAGCATCTTGCGTCCGTCGGGTGCGACTGCGGACACGATGGCTCCCTGTAGCTTCGATTCTTCGGCGTACACCAGGGTACGCCCGTGCGCTTCCCGCCCTACGAGACGGGCAACCTTCGGGACGAGGGGTGCATTCCCGGGGCGGTTTTTTCTCGCCCCCGCCGCCCCTACCCGTCCCATCCTTCTGGGGCTCCGCCCCAGACCCCGCTCCTCAAACGCCGGAGGGGCTAGTTTTTCAGCCCGTCCGGCGTTTGAGGACGAGGCCGTTCAGGCCGACAGCGGGGGTCTGGGGGCGGCAGCCCCCAGGGATGGGAACGGGTAGGGGCGGCGGGGGCGAAGAAAAAGCCCCCTACGCCACCACCCGTGCCCGCAACTCCGCCCCCTCCAGAATCTCCCGCAACTGCCGCTCCACCACCGGCAGCACCTCCCCCACCGTCACATCCCGCCCCAGCTCGTTCGCGAGCGACGTAACCCCCGCGTCGCGAATCCCGCACGGGATGATCCGGTCGAACCACACATTGTCCGGGTTCACGTTCAGCGAGAAGCCGTGCATCGTGACGCCCTTCGCCACCCGGATCCCGATCGCCGCCAGCTTGCGGTCCTCGCGGCGCTGCCCGGCGTTCGAGGGCGCGTACTCGGGTCCGTTCAGCCGGGGGTCGAACTCGTCGTCCGTCAGGCGCGGGTCCAGGTCCAGGGAGAGACCGCCGAGCGATGCCGCGGGGCGGGACTCCACCGGGTCCCCCAGCACCCACACCCCGCTCCGCCCCTCCACCCGAGACGTCTCCACCCCGAACTCCGCGCACGTCCGGATCAGCGCCTCCTCCAGCCGCCGTACATGCGCCACGACGTCCACCGGACGCGGCAGCTTCTGGATGGGGTAGCCCACCAGCTGGCCGGGGCCGTGCCAGGTGATCTTGCCGCCGCGGTCCACGTCGATGACCGGAGTGCCGTCGAGGGGACGCTCGCTCGGGTCGGTACGCCGGCCGGCCGTGTAGACCGGGGGGTGCACGAGGAGCAGGCAGGTGTCGGGGATCTCGTCCGCGAAACGGGCCGCGTGCACCCGGCGCTGCTCGTCCCAGGCCTCCTGGTAGTCGACGTACGCGACGCCATCGGTGCCGGCGGCGCCCTCTGCGCCCTCCGCGCCGAATCCCATTCGGACGAACCGCAACTCACTCACGGCAAGCGCCTCCCCGGCTACCTGGCTCCCTGGTTCCGTCAGGCACATAACGCGCCCAAGCCACTGTACGTCCGGCCGCTGCCCGTCAGTCCGGCGCCCAATCCTCACACGATCGGATGAATGTACGGCGAAATGTGCGATCGGCTGCTTACGCTCCGCTACATTCGCGCCGTTCGCCAGGCCATAAAGGGCTGCTCACCAGCAAACCGGGCACATCAGAGGGCCCGAAGGCAGGAGACCGCACCGCAGATGACGGAACGACCCGCGCAGCGCACTCCCAATCGACAGCTCGCCGCGCTCATCGCAGAAGCGGGATTCTCCAACGCGGGTCTGGCCCGTCGGGTCGACCAGCTCGGCCTTGAACACGGACTCGATCTCAGATACGACAAGACATCGGTGACCCGATGGCTGCGCGGACAGCAGCCCCGCGGCACCACCCCCGCCCTCATCGCCGAGGTGTTCACCCGGCGTCTCGGACGCCGGCTCACCGCCCAGGACCTCGGGCTCGACGCCTGTGCGCCCGTCTACGCGGGGCTGGAGTTCGCGGCCACTCCCGAGGAGGCCGTCGACATCGTCAGCGGCCTGTGGCGCAAGGACTCCGGCAGCCATGCCGAACTGCGCAAGATCGCCTTCACCCCGGCGGGGCTCGTCGTGCCCAGCCGGGACTGGCTGATCGGGCGGCCCGACGACCGGGTCGGCCGCGGTGACCAGCCGCCCGCCGTCCGGGTGCCCGTGCAGGGGCGGCCAGGCGTGCCCCGGCAGCGCGGGCAGGCCGAGCGCGGGCCCGGGCAGAAGGTCACCGGAGGTGACATCGCCGCCCTCCGGTCAGTGGGCGAGTTGTTCCGCACCCTCGACGACGCCTATGGGGGCGGCCACGCCAGACAGGCCCTCGTCCGCTACCTCGAACACGAGACCGAGCCCATGCTGCGCGGCACGTACGGCGAGCAGACGGGCCGCCGTCTGTTCGCGGCGGCCTCCGACCTCACCCGGCTCGCGGGCTGGACCTCGTACGACATCGCCGCGCACGGGCTCGCCCAGCGGTACTTCGTGCAGGCGCTGCGGCTCGCGCAGGCGGCGGGGGACCGGGCGTACGGCTCGTACGTGCTGGCCACCATGAGCCGGCAGGCCGTCTACCTCGGGCACGGGCGGGAGGCCGTGCAGCTCGCGCGGGTGGCCCAGCAGGGCGTCGGTACGACCGCGCCGCCCGTCGTGCAGTCGCTGCTGCACGCGTGCGAGGCGCGTGCCCATGGGGTGCTCGGTGAGGTCCGAGCCTGCACCGCGTCGCTCGTACGGGCCGAGCGTGCCCTCGAAGCGGCTCGGCCCGGCGACGAGGTGCCGCACTGGGCTCGGTTCTTCGACGAGGCGCAGCTCGCCGACGAGTTCGGGCACTGTCACCGGGATCTGCAGCAGTTCCGGGCCGCCGCGCAGCATGCGGAGCGCTCGTTGCAGTTGCGTGCGCCCGCTTTCGCTCGCAGTCGGCTCTTCTGCCGGGTCGTGCTCGCTTCGGCCCGGCTGGGGCTTGGCGAGCTGGACCAGGCCTGTCAGTTGGGGGCCGAGGCGGCGGGGGCGGCGGCCGAGATGCGGTCGGTGCGGGCGACAGAGTATGTGCGGGACTTCGAGCGGCGGTTGGAGCCGTATCGGGACGCGGCGCCTGTCAGGGGGTACCGGGACAAGGTTGCCGCGCTCGGGTAGTCGGTTCACTGCGGCGCCGTCGTGGCTGGTCGCGCCCACGCGGCGGAGCCGCATATCGATACAGCCCCGCGCCCCTGAAGGGGCGCGGTCGAACCGTCGCTGTCAGGCCCGCACCCGCTCAGGCTGCCTCGGCCGTTGCCGTAGTACACCTGGGCAACGGCTCCGGTACCCGCACCGGGTCCGCGCCCAGGTCCGTCAGGATCGCTGACGCGGCTCGGTGGCCGGAGTGGAGGGCGCCCTGGACCGTGCTGGTGTCCCGGTGGTCGCCGCATACGTACAGGCCCGCCAGGAGGCGTACCGGGCGGCGTAGGTCGTGGGGTGGGCGCATTGCCGGGACTGCCTCGGCGGTGTGGTGTACCGCGAGGGTCTCCCAGTGGGTGGTCGGCGTGCCGTAGAGGCGGGACAGGTGGGCTCGTACCGCCGTGTCCACGTCCTGTGGAGGGGGGCCCAGCACCGTTGATGAGATCAGCGGGCGGCCCGCGGGGGAGCGGGACGGGTCCACGCGGCTGATCACCGACGTGTGCGCGACCGGGCCCCGGCGGTCCGCGTCCAGGAGCAGGAACGCGCCGGTCTCCGGGGGCTCGTCGGCCGTGTGGTGGACGACGGTCACCGGGTGGAAGTCGGGTACGCGCAGGCCGGGCAGCAGATCGGCGGCGGCGCGGGCGTCGGTCGCCACCAGCAGGGCACGGCAGCGCAGTTCGCCGTGGTCGGCGGTGGTGACGAGGTTGGTGGCGATGGACGTGACCCGCACCCCGGTGTGCACCGTGCCCGGCGGCAGTGTCCGCGCGAGCAGCTCCGGCAGGGTCTCCGCGCCACCCTCCGGCACGCACAGCCGGCCGCTCGCGAACGCCCGCAGCGCGAGATCCGCGCACCGGCTCGACGTGGTCAGCTCGGGGTCGCAGAGCAGTGCGGCCAGCAGCGGGCGCAGAAAGCCCTCGATCGTCCGTGCGGGCAGGCCGCGGTTGGCCAGGGCGTGGGCGGCAGGAAGCTCGGGGCGGGCCAGCAGGCGCTGGACGGGGACAGCGGCGAGTCGGCCAAGGGCGGCGCCCAGCCGGGCCTGGTCGACCGCGCCGCCGACCGCCCCGGCGAGCGGTGCGCCGGTGCGCGCCCCCGCCGATGCCACCGGCCGGGGGGACCTGGCCGTCCTCGCCGGCCCGGGGGCGCTTGCCAGGGCGCGCACCGCGCCGAGTGCGCCCCGTGCGCCCCCGCCGCTCAGCGGAGCGCCCGCGCGGTGCCTGCGTCCGTCGCTGTGCACCAGGACACCGGGTGCGAAGGGACGCAGGACGAGCGCGTCCAGGCCCGGGGTCAGCCGCAGTTCCGGATACGACGTGGACAGCAGCTGCCCGATCCGGTCGAGCCGGAAACCGTCGACCTTCTCGGTCGCCATCCGGCCCCCGACGTAAGGGGCGGCCTCCAGGACCGCGGTCGTTACTCCTGCGCTGGTCAGCCGATGGGCGGCCGCGAGTCCGGCGACCCCGGCCCCCACAATGACGACGTCCGCCTGGTGCGCGGGCTCAAGCACGTGCCCTCCCTCGATCGCGGTGTGACGCGGCCGGCCGGGGCTCCGCTGCCCCAACAGGCGTACGGGATAAGCGAGTTCGGTCGTTCGGACCGTTCGGACCGAGAGTAGGGCGGCTCGCGGCAGGCGGAAGTCGCGCATGAACAGGGCACGGTCGCACGGCGGTCGCATGCCGTCGCACACGGTCAACCGGGGTGCGGACCCGGGGCGCGGGGGAGGGTCAGGCGAGCGCCGCCCGGATCGCGTCGTCGATCTCCGGGAACGCGAACGTGAACCCGGACTCGAGCAGCCGCTTCGGCAGCACCCGCGCGCTGCCGAGCACATCCCCGGACATCTCGCCCAGCACCAGCCGCAGCACGGGGGAGGGCACCGTGAAGAGAGTGGGCCGGTGCAGCACGCGCCCCATCGCCGCCGTGATCTCGCGGTTGGTGAGCGGCTGCGGCGCGGTCAGGTTGAACGGCCCGGACAGCCCGTCGGTGTCGATGAGATGCCGGATCGCGGCCACCTCGTCGTGCAGCGAGATGAACGACCAGTACTGCCGCCCGTCGCCCATCCGCCCACCGAGACCCGCCTTGAACAGCGGAAACAGCTTTCCCCAGGCCCCGCCACCGCGCGCCACCACCAGCCCGGTCCGCGCGAAGACCGTCCGTACGCCCGCCTCCTGGGCCGGGCCAGTGGCCGCCTCCCACTCCACGCACAGCGACGGCAGGAAACCGTCCCCCGCGGGGGCGTCCTCGTCCACGGCCCGCTCGCCGGTCTCCCCGTAGTAGCCCATCGCGCTGCCGTTCACGAAGACCCGCGGCGGCTCGTCCAGCGAGGCGACCGCCTCGGCGAGCGTCGCCGTCCCCAGGAGCCGGCTCTCCCGGATCGTCCGCTTGTACGCGTCCGTCCAGCGCCGGTCCCCGACCCCCGCCCCGGCCAGGTTCACCACGGCGTCGCAGCCCACCAGTCCGGCCGTGTCGACCGTCCGCCCCGCGGGGTCCCAGCGGACCTCGTCCTTCGTCCGGGGCGCGTGCCGTACCAGGCGGCGCACTTCGTGCCCGTCGGCGGTCAGGGACCGCACCAGGGCCGTACCGATGAGACCGGACGCACCGGCCACCGCGATTCGCGAGCGTTCCATGGTCCTATCCTGCGCCACCTGCCCCGGACCCGTTGTCGTACCCCCGCTCTACAGTGATCTCCATGCCGCCCGACTCCCAGCGATCACACCGGCCGAACGACGCGTACGAGAGCAGTGAGCCGTTCGTGCGCCTCGCCCTGCCCGGCGACGAGGACGCCCTCGGCCGGCTCGACCGCGCCACATGGTCCACCCTGCACTCCGTCACACCCCGAGCCAGACCGCCGTACACGCCGTTCTTCGAGACGTCCGACCCGCGCGACCATCTGGTCGCCGCGACCGGGGACGGCCGGGTCGTGGGCTATGTCAAGCTCGCCCGCCCCACTCCGCTCGCGTCGAACGCGCACGTCCGGCAGATCCAGGGGCTCGCCGTCTCCGACGAGGCGCGCGGCATGGGCGTGGGGCGGCTGCTGATCAGGGCCGCCGTGGCCGAGGCCCGCCGCCGGGGCGCCCTGCGCCTCTCGCTGCGCGTCCTCGGACACAACGCCCCGGCCCGCAGGCTGTACGAGTCGGAGGGCTTCGTCGTCGAGGGCATACAGCCCCGGGAGTTCCTCCTGGACGGGGAGTTCGTGGACGACGTACTCATGGGCCGGGAGCTGTAGCCATCAAGGAGCAGCCAAGGAGCCGCCAATGAGCCGCCAGGACGTCTACGACGTGACCAGGTCGCCCGTGTCCACCGGTGTCGTCGAGGTCGCCGCGCGTTCGGCGTCGCCGGAGACCTCGTCCACCGTCAGGACGTAGCCCGTCTCGTCGTCGGACGTGGAGCGGGCGAAGACCACGCCGTACACCTCGCCGTCCGTGGTGAGGAGCGGGCCGCCGGAGTTGCCCGGGCGGACGGTCGAGCGGATCGAGTAGATCTCGCGGGTCACCGTCTCGCTGTTGTAGATGTTCTGGCCCCGCGCCCGCACCTTGTCGGCGACCGTCGCCGCCTGCAGATTCAGGTCGCCGTCCTGCGGATAGCCCGCGACCACCGCCGAGTCGCCCCGCTCCGCGCTGTCGTCGAAGCGCAGCACGGGGGCGCGCAGATCGGGGACGTACAGCACGGCCACGTCCTTGTCGGGGTCGAAGAGCACCACCCGCGCCTCGTACGCCGTCCCGACGCCGCCCACCCGGACGGTCGGGTCGTCGATGCCCGCCACCACATGGGCGTTGGTCATCACATGCCGGGCCGAGTAGACGAAACCGCTGCCCTCGCGGCCCTGGTTGCCCGCGACGCCCTCGACCTTGACCGTGCTCATCTTGGCCGCGTTCGTCGCGCTCGCCGTGACACTGTCACCGGTGGGCTTGGCGACACTCGTCGCCGGTTCGTTCTCGAAGGGGTTGAAGACCTGCGGGAAGCCCGCCTGGGTGAGGGCGGACGTGGCCCGCGAGAACCAGGTCGGGGTGGTCTCCGGCATCGCGTTCTGCACCGCGCCCAGCAGCGCCGAGTCCCGGATCGCCGTCGTGACCAGCGGTGAGGAGGAGGCGCCCAGGACGCTCGCGGCCACCCAGGACACCATCAGCACGGCGATCGCGTTGGCCACGGCCCCGCCGACCCCGTCGGCGACCCGCAGCGGCCCCTGGTCCAGCTCGCGGCGCAGCTTCAGCGCGAATCTGCCCATCAGCTCATGACCCACCACCGCCGGCACCAGCACCGTGAGCACGGCCGTCACCGTGGCGCCGGGTGTCCCGGCCTCGACCAGCTCCATGATCCACGGCAGCACCCACACCCCGATGACGGCGCCGCCCACGAACCCCGCCAGTGAGACACAGCCCGCCACCAGACCGCGCCGGTAACCGGACGCGGCATAGCCGAGGATCACCAGCAACAGCAGGATGTCGAGCAGGTCCACTCCGGCCGCCTCTCTCCTGGACCCCTTGGTCCCCCTGTACATGCGGTTTACATGCGGTAGTACGCGCGGGACGGGCCCGGTGATCAGCCGCACGTCGGTCCCACAGGCGCTTCAGATCCCCGGACCTCTAAAAACGTCCCGGACCGGGACGTTGGTTCCACCAAGTGGCACACCACACATCGCGGGCGGAACGGAACCCACCCACAGTTGGGCCCATGGGGTCCAAGGGGTCCACGGGTGACCCGCGTGTCCACCGCGTACCGGGCGCCGTCCGCGCGGTGCTCGCCTGCCTGCCCGGAATCGCCGCCGCCGTCGGCCTGGTCCTGTGCGCGGCAGGCGTCGACCGTACGACCGCGCGCCCCGCCCACCCCGTCGCGGCCCGCCCTGCCGTCGCCCACCCCTCCGCCAAGCCGCGCATCGTGCCCCGTACCGCGTGGATCGCGGACGCCGAACGCAGCCAGCCGCCGCCGCGCTACGACGACCGGGTCGTCGCCGTGTTCATCCACCACACCGACTCGCCCAACGGCTACGACTGCGCCGACGCGCCCCGCATCATCCGCTATCTGTACGCGGGCCAGACCGGCACCCGGGACTGGGACGACATCGGCTACAACTTCGTCGTCGACCGCTGCGGGACCATCTACGAGGGCCGCGCGGGCGGTGTCGACCGCCCCGTCACCGGCGCCCACACCCAGGGCTTCAACCACCGCACCACCGGCATCGCCGCCCTCGGCACCTTCACCGCGGGCGTGCCCGTGCCGCGGGCCATGACCGACGCGATCGCCGCCCTCGCCGCCTGGAAACTCGGCCTCTCGGGCATCGATCCGCGCACCCGCGTCCCCCTGGTCTCCAGCAACAGCCTGAGCCGGTACCGCTCCGGCACCACCGTCTCCCTGCCCGCCCTGGCTGGCCACACCGAGGGCTACATGACGAGCTGCCCGGGCGCCGCCCTCACGGCCCGCCTCCCGGCGATCAGACAGACGGCGGCGCGCCTCCAGGGCAGACGCTGAGGCGGAAGCCGGAAGCAGCCTCACAGGTACGCCACAGCGCACTCAACGAAGTGCCCCAACTCCCGGTCCTACCTTCGTCGTACGCACTGACTGGAGGTGGGGATCATGAACAGCAGCAGTCGTACGAACCCGCTGGAGCGGGCCGACGGCAAGAGGTCTTCCGGGAGTTGGGCCGGGGCCGCGCGCAACCCGTGGACCGTGCTCTGCGCGGTGGCGACGGTCGTCCTGGGCCCGGCGGCGGTCACGGCCTCCGCCCTCGACCAGGCCAACGCGGCCCCCATGCACCACGCGGTACGGGCCGACCACACGCAGCAGGCGTACATCCCGTCGGACCTGACCCGCCGCCGGGGCGCGGCAGCCTGAAGGACGGGCGGGCAGGCGGTTAGCCGCCCTTGAAGCGCTGCCACAGCTTGGGGAACCGGTCGGCGAGCGCGCCTTCGTCCGCCAGGTCGAGCGGCGTGCCCTCGGGCTCCGCGGGCGCGGGCGGAATACCCAGGTCAGGGGTGACGGTGCCGGTGAGCTGCTCGTACGCCTCGTCGGCCGCGTAGCCCAGCTCCTCGCCGTCCCCGTCGATCTCGTCGTCGAAGTCGTCGAGCAGATCGGCGAGCGAGTCGGGATCGCCGTGCAGAGCGCCCTCGAAGACCTCCCGCCCCTGCCCGATCAGCCAGCACCGGAAGAAGTCGAAGCCGTCCTCGCCGGCCCCGTCGAGCAGTACGCGGGCGGCGCCCCACAGGTCCCAGCGGTAGGCGCGGTTGTAGCGCGACTCGAAGTGCCGGGCGAAGTCGAGGACCGAGTCCGGATCGAGCTGGAGCAACCGCTCGACCAGCAGATCGGCCTGATCCTCGGGGTCACCCTCGGCGGCCTCACGGGTCGCGTCCACCAGCTCCCAGAACTCCGTCTCGTCCATCACGGGTCCAGCATCGGCCCTGGGGGAGAGGCGCGCACGTGGAGCTGCACGGATTGTGATGGGGTGTACAGGGCGGTGAGCCGTCGTGCGTCCTGTGCGAACCGCGTCCGCAGTTCCGCCGGAGCCAGCACCTCCGCCTCCGGCCCGAGCGCCGCCAACTGCGTATGGGCGACCTCCGCCGACTCGACCCCGAGCGTCACGGTGACCCGGCCCTGGTCGTCGGGGTCGCCGCAGGCGGACAGCGCGTCCCTGGCAGCGACAGGATCGACGGCGTACGGCAGTCTGCGCGCCCCTTCCGCCGAGAGCCGTACGACGACCTCCGCGCGCAGGATCGACCGCGCGAACTGTGCCGCGCGCTCCGCCCAGAACGCGGGGAGGTCGAAGGTGTCGTCGCGGGTGAAGCGCTCGCGCTCGGCGGACACCTGGACGGAGGTGAACCGGTCGACGCGGTACACCCGGAAGGGGGCAGTGTCTGCGTGTTCCGGGACGCGGGCGCACAGGTACCAGACGCCCGCCTTGAGGACGAGTCCGTACGGCTCCAGCGTGCGCTCCACGTCGGTGTCGGCGGGGCCGCGACGGTAGCGGGCCAGGATCGTACGGTCGTCCCACACGGCTTCCGCGACGGTGGGCAGCGACTCGGGGGTGGGGGGTTCGCTGAACCAGGCGGGGGCGTCCAGGTGGAAGCGTTGGGCCGCTGTGCGGGGGGTGTCGTGGAGGGCGGGCTGGAGCGCGGCGGCCACCTTGAGGCGGGCCGCCGAGGCGGTGTCCTCCAGGCCCATCTCGCGCAGGGCGCCCGGTACTCCGCTCAGGAACAGGGCCTCGGCCTCGCTGCGGGCCAGTCCGGTGAGGCGGGTGCGGTATCCGCCGACCAGCCGGTATCCGCCGACCCGTCCCCGGTCGGCGTACACGGGCACGCCCGCCTCGGACAGCGCCTGCGCGTCCCGGGCGACGGTCCGCTCGGAGACCTCCAGCTCCCGGGCCAGCTCGGCGCCGGTCATGGCGGGCCGGGCCTGAAGAAGCAGCACCATTTTGATGAGACGAGCAGCACGCATGACGCCATTGTTCCGCCCCCGCCGCCCCTACCCGTTCCCATCCTCGGGGGCGCTGCCCCCGAACCCCCGCATCGCGCTGAACGCGCTCGTCCTCAAACGCCGGACGGGCTGAAAACCAGCCCCGGCCGGTGCTTGATCTTTTAGCCCGTCCGGCGTTTGAGGACAAGGCCCGTTCAGGGCCGACAGCGGGGGTTCGGGGGCGGCAGCCCCCGAGGGATGGGAACGGGTAGGGGCGGCGGGGGCGAAAAACAGCGAGCCCTACAGCCCGTACCGCTCCCGTGCCTCCTTCACCGCCGTCGCCTTCACCTCACCCCGCCGAGCCAACTGCGCCAACCCCGCCACCACGATCGACTCCGCGTCCACCCCGAAGTACCGCCGCGCAGCGTCCCGCGTGTCCGACAGGCCGAATCCGTCCGCGCCCAGCGACGAGTAGTCCTGCTCGACCCACTGCGCGATCTGGTCGGGCACCTGGCGCATGTAGTCCGACACCGCCAGCACCGGGCCCTCGGCACCCTGGAGCACGTGACGGACGTACGGGACGCGCTCCTCGCCCCGCAGTAGCGCCGCATCCGCCTCCAGCGCATCCCGCCGCAGCTCGGTCCAGGACGTCGCCGACCACACGTCCGCCGCCACACCCCACTCCTCGGCGAGCAGCCGCTGCGCCTTCAGGGCCCAGTGGATCGCCGTACCGGACCCGAGCAGCTGGATGCGCGGCGCGTTGGCCGCCGGGGACAACCCCGCCGACTCCGCCGTGTTGAAGCGGTACAGGCCCTTGACGATGCCCTCGTCGAGCCCCGGCGCCGCCGGCTTCGCGGGCTGCGGGATCGGCTCGTTGTACACCGTCAGGTAGTAGAAGACGTTCGGGTCCTCGCCCGGCGCCGCCTCGCCGTACATCCGGCGCAGGCCGTCCTTCACGATCACCGCGACCTCGTACGCGAACGCCGGGTCGTACGACAGCGCCGCCGGGTTCGTCGCGGCGATGACGGGGGAGTGGCCGTCCGCGTGCTGCAGGCCCTCGCCGGTCAGCGTCGTACGGCCGGCCGTCGCGCCCACCAGGAAGCCGCGGCCGAGCTGGTCGCCGAGCTGCCACATCTGGTCGGCCGTGCGCTGCCAGCCGAACATCGAATAGAAGATGTAGAAGGGGATCATCGGCTCGCCGTGCGTCGAGTACGACGTCGACGCGGCGATGAAGTCCGCCATGGAACCGGCCTCGGTGATCCCCTCGTTGAGGATCTGACCGTCCTTGGCCTCCTTGTAGTACATCAGCTGGTCACGGTCGACCGGCTCGTACGTCTGGCCCTTGGGGGAGTAGATCCCGAGGGAGGGGAAGAGGCTCTCCATGCCGAAGGTACGTGCCTCGTCCGGCACGATCGGTACCCAGCGGCGGCCCGTCTCCTTGTCGCGGACCAGGTCCTTGACCAGGCGTACGAAGGCCATCGTCGTCGCCACGTTCTGCGAGCCGGAGCCCTTGTCGAACGACGTGAACGCCTTTTCGGCGGGGGCCGGGAGCGGGGCCAGCGCGTGCGTGCGGCGGGCCGGAGCCGGGCCGCCCAGGGCCGCGCGGCGCTCCTGGAGGTAGCGGACCTCGGGGGAGTCGGCGCCCGGGTGGCCGTAGGGGACCACCCCGTCGACGAAGTCACTGTCCTTGATGGGGAGTTCGAGCAGATCACGCATCTGCTTGAACTCGTCCGTCGTCAGCTTCTTCATCTGGTGGTTGGCGTTCTTCGACGCGAAGCCCTCGCCCAGCGTGAAGCCCTTGACCGTCTGGGCCAGGATCACCGTCGGCGCGCCCTTGTGGGCGAGCGCCGCCTTGTAGGCCGCGTACACCTTGCGCGACTCATGGCCACCGCGCGACAGGTGGAAGCACTCCAGGATCCTGTCGTCGCTCAGCAGCTTCGCCATCTCGGCGAGCGCCGGGTCCTTGCCGAAGAAGTCGGCGCGGATGTAGGCGGCGTCACGCGTCTGGTACGTCTGCACCTGGGCGTCCGGTACCTCGCGGAGGCGGCGGACGAGCGCGCCCGTGGTGTCGAGCCGGAACAGCTCGTCCCACGCCGTGCCCCACAGCGTCTTGATGACGTTCCAGCCCGCACCGCGGAACTGGGCCTCCAGCTCCTGCACGATCTTGAAGTTCGCGCGGACCGGGCCGTCGAGGCGCTGGAGGTTGCAGTTGATGACGAAGGTGAGGTTGTCCAGGCCCTCGCGGGAGGCCAGCGCCAGTGCCGCCGTCGACTCCGGCTCGTCCATCTCGCCGTCGCCGAGGAACGCCCACACATGGGACGCCGAGACGTCCTTGATGCTGCGACTGGTGAGGTAGCGGTTGAAGCGTGCCTGGTAGATCGCCGACAGCGGGCCGAGGCCCATCGACACCGTCGGGAACTCCCACAGCCAGGGCAGCCGGCGCGGGTGCGGGTACGACGGGAGGCCGTTGCCGCCCGACTCGCGGCGGAAGTTGTCGAGGTGGTCCTCGGTCAGCCGGCCGTCGAGGAAGGCGCGAGCGTAGATACCGGGGGAGGCATGGCCCTGGATGTACAGCTGGTCACCGGAACCGTCCCCCTCCTTGCCCCGGAAGAAGTGGTTGAAGCCCGTCTCGTACAGCCAGGCGGCCGACGCGAACGTGGCGATGTGGCCGCCGACGCCGTGTTTGCTGCCCCGGGTCACCATGGCCGCCGCGTTCCAGCGGTTCCAGCCGGCGATCCGGTGCTCCATCGCCTCGTCGCCGTCCACCACGGGCTCGGCGGCGGTCGGGATGGTGTTGACGTAGTCCGTCTCCAGGAGCTTGGGCAGCGCGATGCCGTTGCCCTCGGCGCGCTCCAGTGTGCGGCGCATCAGATACGCGGCACGGTGCGGCCCGGCCGCCTTGGTGACCGCGTCCAGCGAGGCCTGCCATTCGGCGGTCTCCTCGGGGTCGCGGTCGGGGAGCTGGTCGAGCTCGCTCGGCTGGATGGCCTTGGGGTCGGTCATGTCGCCGCCTTCCTCGGTCGAAGGGGGGTGCCCTTGGTCTTTGGCAGGACAGGGCGGTGGACCCTTGTAGGGGTCCGTCGGCGACAATAACTCGCTGATCGATGATCGATCAAAGGGTTGAAGGGCAAAACCTCTTGATCACGAGAAAGTAGGCACGGGGTGCCTTGCGGGTGGGCACGGGGTGCCGCGCTTTCCCGGGATTTTCGCAGGTGAGCGCCTATGGGCTCGCTTGCGTCAAGGACGCGGCGCGCACCCCAGCACATGCGCCTTCACCAGTTCCGCGATCCGTGGATCCCGGCGGCGGAACGCGGCGACCAGTTCCTCGTGCTCCTCCGCGTACGACTGCTGGACCGTCCCCAGCCAGCGGATCGACAGGGCGGTGAACACCTCGATGCCCAGCCCCTCCCAGGTGTGCAGCAGCACCGAGTTCCCGGCCGCGCGCACCATCTCGCGGTGGAACGCCACCGTGTGCCTGACCTGGCCGGTTCCGTCCGCCGCGCGGTCGGCCTCGTACAGGGCGGCGACATGCGGTTCGAGGGCCGAGCAGTCGTCCGCCAGCTTCGCCGCCGCCAGCTCGGCCGCGATGGCCTCCAGGCCGGCCCGGACGGGGTAGCTCTCCTCCAGGTCGGCTGCGGTCAGATTCCGTACCCGGACGCCCTTGTTGGGGGCCGACTCGATCAGCCGCAGCGACTCCAGCTCGCGCAGCGCCTCCCGTACGGGGGTCTGGCTGACCTCCAGCTCGGTCGCGATCCGGCGCTCGACGATCCGCTCGCCCGGCTTCCAGCGCCCGCTGACGATCCCCTCCACGATGTGCTCGCGGATCTGCTCGCGCAGCGAGTGGACGACGGGCGCGGTCATGAGGGCTCCTTGAGGGAGGGGCTTCGGCCCCAGGGGCGTTGACCTATAGACAATACGGCCGCGTCCCTGTCCAGAGGGTTTCCGGGCGCGAGTGCGGGCGTCCGTGAGACGAGCGTTACAGACCGGACAGGGCGCACGCCACAACACGTACGAAGGCGTACGAACGTGTAGCCGACCTCAGCGGCGCAACGCCTCCACCGGCTGGATCCGCGCGGCCCGCCACGCCGGATACACCCCCGCCAGCAGCCCCGTGAGCATTCCGGCGGCCGGGGCCGTCGCCACCGTCAGGGGTTCCACCACCGCCGTCCAGTCCTGGGCCACGGCGACCCCGACCACGACCAGGGTCCCGACGCTCGCCCCGACCAGGCCGCCGAGCAGCCCCAGTACCGCCGACTCGGTGAGGAACTGGCCGGTCACATGGATGCCGCGCGCCCCCAGCGCCCGGCGCAGCCCGATCTCCGGGGTGCGTTCCAGGACCGCGACCAGCGTCGTGTTCGCGATGCCCACCGCGCCGATCACCAGACAGACACAGGCCAGCAGCAGGAACAGCTGTCCGAGGTCGTTGGAGACCGAGGAGCGCAGCGCCTTCGGGTCGGGCGGCGGTACCGCGCCGAACCGGTCCTGGTGCGCGGGGTCGAGCGCGACGGGCAGCTCGTCGGCGATCTGCCGGGCCGCGCCGACGTCCGTCGACACCAGCATCTTCGCCCGGCTGCTGTCGTCCGGCGGGCCCCAGATGTCCTCGGCGGTGGTGCGCGGCACGATCACCGACAGCAGCAGGCTCGTCTGGCGCTCCACGTCGTCCAGGATGCCGACCACCGTGAAGGCCCGGCCGCCGATGTGGACGGCGGGGGCGTTCTCCAGCGAGGTGATGCCCAGCCGCGAGGCCAGGCCCGCGCCCAGCACGGCGACCGGCTGGCGGTGCTCGCTGTGCCAGGTGCCGAACAGCCGCCCCTCGCGCAGCGTCGGCTCCACGGCCCCGAGCAGCCCCGGGTCCGCCGCGACGACACTCGCCCCGCGCTCCCCGTCACCGGCGTCCCCGGTCAGGGTGGCCCGTACGGTGTCGTCCTCCCGCCCCTCCAGCCCGACCTGCCAGTACACGCCCGCGTGCTCGACGCCGTGCAGCTTCTCGACCCGCTGCTGCGCGTCGTCGGGGAAGGACAGCGGCACGTCGCCGGCGTCGCCCCCACCGGTGTCCTCGACGGTCACCTCGGTCGCCGTGAGCGCGTTGAACGTACTGTCGATCTGCGCCGAGGTGGTCGCCGTCAGCCCCAGTACGGCGACGAAGGTGCCCACGCCGAGAACGGTTCCCAGGCTGGTCAGCGCCGACCGTCCGGGCCGCTGGAGCAGCCCGCCCAGCGCCTCGGAGACCAGGTCCCGCAGGCTCATCCGGGTGGTGAGGCGGGGTGCGCGCCGGAAGCGGATCACGTCCGTACCCCGCTCTCCTGATACTCCTGGTGTTCCTGCTCGCGCAGGACTCCGTCGCGGATCGTGACCGTGCGCCGGCCCCGGGCGGCGACCTCGCGATCGTGGGTGATGACCAGCAGGGTCATGCCCTCGTCGTGCAACTGGTCGAGGAGGCTCAGTACGGACTCGGCGGTGGCCGTGTCCAGGTTGCCGGTCGGCTCGTCGCACAGCAGGAGGGAGGGGCGGGCCACCACGGCACGCGCGATGGCCACCCGCTGGCGTTCACCGCCGGACAGCCGGGACGACACGGCGTCGAGCCGGTGGCCCAGGCCCACCCGTTCCAGGGCCTCGCGGGCCAGCACGAGCCGCTGCCTGCGCGGGGTGCCGTTGTAGAGGAGGGCGAGCGTGACGTTCTCCAGGGCGCTGCGGTGCGGCAGCAGATGGAAGGACTGGAACACGAACCCGATCCGCCGGCCGCGCAGGGCCGTCCGCCCGGCGTCCCGGACCGCCCCGGTGTCGACCCCGTCGAGGAGATAGCGCCCGGAGGTGGGCCGGTCCAGCAGCCCGGCGATGTTCAGGAACGTCGACTTCCCCGACCCGGACGGCCCTACGACGGTCACGTAGTCGCCGGTGAGGACGGTCAGGTCGCAGGGGAGCAGCGCGGGCACGGGCGGCGGCCCGGGATACGTCAGTCCGACCCCGTGGAACTCGATGACCGGCGGCGGGGGAGCGGTGGCGACCTCCGGTGCGGGCACGGGCTCCGTCATGACGACGTGCCCACGACGACCGGGTCGCCCGCGTCGAGACTGGTACCGGTCCCCGTGCTCGCGCCGACCGTAGTCCCGTTCACCGGCGTGACCTGCACGTATCCGTCCCCGGTGGCGCCCGTACGGACCTCCACGCGCTCCTTGCGCGCACCGCGCAGGACCGTCACGGTGGTCCGGCCGTCGGTGCCGGAGGTGACTGCGGCGACCGGCACCACGAGCACCTTGCCGCCGGTGGCCGCCGACGTGACGGTGATCCGGACGTTCTGGCCGGTCAGCGATCTGGGCAGGGCCGTGTCCGGTACGACGACCACGGCGTACGTGGCGGTGTCGGCCCCGGAGCCTCCCGATCCGCCCGAGCTTCCGGAACTGCTCCCGGAGCCGCTCCCGGAACCCTGGCCGCTGCTCGTCGTCGGTGTCGTCGCGACCGTGGACACCTTGCCCGCGAACTCCTTGCCGGTCAGCTCGGACAGGATCTGGGCCTTCTGTCCCTTGCGCAGCAGCGTCTTCTCGTCGGCCGCCGCGCCGCCCTGGACCACCAGATCGCCCGAGGACAGGGTGAGCAGGGTGCCGGAGACGGGCTCGCCGACGGCCGCGCCGACCGCGTCCAGGCGGGCCGGGAACGAGGGCAGGAAGACGACTTCGGCGGCGGGCAGCATCGCGCCGGCCTGGAGCCGGGCCGCCGCGAGGTCCTCCCGGGCGTCCGCCAGATCCTCCCGGGCCCGTTTCACCTGGGTGGTGTCGGGCTGCTCCACGGCCTCGGCGTCCTCCAGCATCCGTTCGGCGTTGCGTACGGAGTCCTCCGCGCTCTCCACCGCCTGGGCCGCCGCCTCGTCGCCGCCGGTCGAGGCCGGCCTCGGGTCGTAGCCGAGGTCGGCGTAGAGCCGCTCGACGGCGTCCTGGGTGCCGGTGCCGAAGACGCCCGTGGTGTCACTTCCGCTGCTGTACCCGAGGTCGGCCAGCGCCCGCTGGAGCTGGGTCACGTCGTCGCCCTTCGAGCCGGGCTTGAGATCCCGGTACGCGGCGACCCTGCCCCTAAGGGTGATCACCGGGCGCCCGGACACCTCGGCGACCACCTTGCCCGCCTTCACGTCGTCACCGGCGGCGTACGGCAGCTTGGACGCGATGACCGAGCCGCCGGCACCGCTCTCGCCGGAGGTGGTGGCGGACGGGGTCACCGTGACCGTCCGGCCCGCGCGCACGGTGCCGCGCAGGACGACGGTGTCGGCGAGCACCCGGCGCTCGACCTCGGCGGTGAGGACGTCGGGCTCGGGCGCCTTGGTGTCGGCGACCGCCTGGGCGGGCGACTTCACGTACAGGGAGGCGGCCACACCGCCGCCCGCGAACAGCGCCGCGCCCCCGGCCACCATGGCCAGGACGCGGCGCCGCCGTACAAGTCCTTCGGCCATCGGTCACACGACCTTGGCCGCGTTGCGCAGCATCGCGTCGTAGTAGTCCCGCACGGCCTGGAGCAGCTCGGCGTTGTCCTCCACGGCCTGTTTCTCGTAGGCGAGGAACACGGCCTCGGTCACGCCCAGGTAATTGGCGGACATCCGGCATTTCACATCGGCGGTGGCCACGGATATCTCGCGTTCACTGGCCACCTGATTGGTCGACCATTCCCCGTCCTCGGCGGCGGATTTCAGGCTTCCGTAAGAGAAGCCGGATTTCTTCATGCATGCGGACCACGATTTCTCCATGTTCTCGAAGAGAGTGGTCTGCATGGCGCTGCTGTGGGATTCCGCCCGTATTTCCAGAATGGCGTTCAGTGGGTCCGCGTTGTCCGAGCCGAATTTCTTCAGCGCGGGGGCGTCCTTGGCGATCGTCTGCTGGGCGCGGCCGGCACAGCCTCCTGCGGGGACCTCCTTGCCGTTCACCCGCTGTCCGGCGGCGGGGGAGGCGGAGGCGCCCGCGACCGCCTGGCCGTTGGCCACCAGCAGCTCGGTCTCCTTCTCCCCGGTCGCCAGCGCGGGCAGACCGGACTTCGGGTCGGAACCCGAGTCGCTCTCCTGGTCGTCGCTGTCGCCGCCGGTGTCGGTGCCCGCCGGGTGGTAGCCGTACTGCTGTGCCTGTTCGAGGGTGACCGGAAGGTCGGTTCCCTCGCCGATGTCCTTGAACAGCAGCCAGTCCGACGGCGCTTCGAGCTCGGAGTCGGTGAAACCGTACTCGGCCATGCAGTCGCGCAGGAGTGAGGTCTGGGCCCTGGCCAGGGTCTTCAGCTCGTCCTCGGTCGGCAGATAGGCCGCGAGGGGCATCTTCGTCGTGGTCGCCGCCGTCGGTGTGGAAACAGGGCCGACCTTCACGGGTGTCTCGGCGCTCTTGTCGTCCGCCGAGCAGCCGGTGGCAAGTCCCGTGGCCAGAAAGGCAGTTACCAGGATACGCAGTGTTTTCATGTTGCCTTCCAGCACGGGGCGGGCGGCCGGCCGCCCGCCCCGCGAGAGTCTTGGCGGTCGGGTCAGGCGACGGCGGTGTACCAGCTGCTGCAGGAGAAGTAGTCTCCCGTGCCCGACTCCCCGACGCACGCCCTGTAGTAGACGTATGCGTTCTCGGTGAAGTCGTAGTTGAAGTCGACCGTGGTGCCGTTGCCGCCCGTCACCCAGTTCTCGGTGTCGACCCCGTCGTACGGGACGTACGACAGGCCGACCGCGGAGTGGCCGTCGGCCTCGATGTCCGCGACCCAGACGTGGTCCCCGTACGCCTTGAACCAGACGGCAGCGCCGCCCGTGGTGTTGTAGATGGTGCCGCCGTCGGAGCTGGCCGCCGAGATTCCCGCGCTGCCGAGGGTGAGAGCCGCCGCGCCCGCCAGGGCGAGGGCGAATCTCTTGCTTCTGCTGAGAGACATTTCTTGGGTTCCGTTCCTTTTCGTGCGATCCAGTGGTGCATGAAGGGAAACGGAGGGGCAGGGATAAGCACCGCCTTGGCCTCGTCGGAGCACCCCCCCAGTCGATGGCGGAACCTCATCCCCTTGAGGAACCACCACCTTGGCGCCGCGTTGATCGTATGGGTTGCTTCGAGCCGTGAGCAAGGTGAATTCCAAAGAAACGCGAGGGGTCCTGCTTCTTTTGTGGACTCTGAGGGGAACCAATCCTTTCGCTTTTCGTTTGCTGTGCGTTTTTGGAATTGGATCGATTGAAAAGCGCCAGTTGGCCGGAAAGTGCGGTGGCGTGATCCTGTACCGGACTCGGTCCGGAGTCGTCACCGCCGTGTTACCGGCGAAACCCGGTAGCCCGAAACGGTGTCGCCGTCTGCGGAGGGTCGCGAACGGTGCGTCCCTCGGACCATCGGGGGATGGGATGAACGGTTTCGGGCTGTGGGTCGCGGTGGTGGTGGCCGGGGTGGTCGTGGGCGGGACGGGGTGCCGGTCGGGCTCCGTCACGAGTGGTGAGGAGAAACCGGCCGCGGTGACCGGTACCGCGGAGGGGCTCCAGGGCATGTCGGCCGCCGCCGGGCCCCGGCGCTCCGGCGGGGCGTGCGTCTTCGTGAAGCCCGACGGTGCGCAGAAGTTCGGGCACGTCGGCTGGGGCTTCCGGATCACGGGCACCGACCGCTGGGTGTACGGAGCGGTCGAGAACCCGTCGGGCAAGCTGTACACCCCGCCGGGCGGTGACATCGGGGCCTGGCACGCGGAGGGCTCGTACAAGAGGATGCTGAGCGAGATGTCCCGGGACGCGCACTATCCCGGGAAGTCCGACCACCCGTACAGCCGCTATCGCTGTACGAACTCGTCACGGAGCGATGTTCCGGCGGCCCGGGAGATGATCCCCGTCGTCGAGGGGCGCGGGTTTCTGGTCGGCGTCGACCCGAAGACCGGCGAGCTGACCTCCAGGGACTGCCTGGACGCCACGTACGACGTCCTGAAGGCCTATCGGACCCGGCACCTCCCGAAGGCCGCCAAGCTGGCGATCCCGAACGTGTGGGTGGAGACGCTGGTGGGCTGGACGGACAACAAGCTGAAGCCCCACTGAGTGCTCTGCTGGACAGGTGGTTCGCCCGCTGCGGGCCGGTGGGGGCTGGTCGCGCAGTTCCCCGCGCCCCTAAGGGGCGCGTTCCGGCCCCTTGCTGATACGACGGTGCCCCGCCGGAGGACTCCGGCGGGGCACCGTACGTACTGCAACGAGGCTGGTCAGAGGCCCAGCTCGACCTCGAACTCGCCTGCCTCCAGGATCGCCTTGACGGCCGTCAGGTAACGGGCCGCGTCGGCGCCGTCGACCAGGCGGTGGTCGTAGGACAGGGTCAGGTACGTCATGTCGCGTACGCCGATGACCGTGCCCTCCTCCGTCTCGATGACCGCCGGACGCTTGACCGTCGCGCCGATGCCCAGGATCGCGACCTGGTTCGGCGGCACGATGATCGTGTCGAAGAGCGCGCCGCGCGAGCCGGTGTTGGAGATGGTGAAGGTCGCGCCGGACAGCTCGTCCGGGGTGATCTTGTTGGCCCGGACCTTGCCCGCCAGCTCGGCCGTGGCCTTGGCGATGCCGGCGATGTTGAGGTCGCCCGCGTGCTTGATGACCGGGGTCATCAGGCCCTTCTCGGAGTCCACCGCGATACCGATGTTCTCGGTGTCGAAGTAGGTGATCGTGCCCTCGTCCACGTTGATCCGGGCGTTGACGGGCGCGTGCGCCTTCAGCGCCTGGGCCGCCGCCTTGACGAAGAACGGCATCGGGGAGAGCTTGACGCCCTCGCGGGCCGCGAAGGAGTCCTTGGCCTTGTTGCGCAGGCGCATCAGCCGCGTGACGTCGACCTCGACGACCGAGGACAGCTGGGCCTGCTCGTGCAGGGCCTTCACCATGTTGTCGCCGATGACCTTGCGGATGCGAGGCATCTTGATGGTCTGGCCGCGGAGGGGAGAGGCCTCCAGGGCCGGAGCCTTCTTGGCGGCCGGGGCGGCGGCGGCAGCGGGCGCCGGAGCGGCAGCCGCGGCCTTCGCGGCCTCGGCGGCGGCGAGGACGTCCTGCTTGCGGATACGGCCGCCGACGCCGGTGCCCTTGACGGTGCCCAGGTCGACGCCGTTCTCGGCGGCGAGCTTGCGCACCAGCGGGGTCACGTACGCACCCTCGTCGGTGGCCTGCGCGGCGGCGGGAGCCGGAGCCGGGGGCTGTGCTGCCTTAGTCGGCTCCGCCGACGGGGGGGCGGGCGCGACCGGCGCGGGCGCCGGGGGAGCGACCGGAGCCGCGGCCTGGACCGGAGCCGGGGCGGGCGGAGCCACGGGGGCCGGGGGCGCGACGGGCGCGGCCGGAGCGGGCGCCGGGGCGGCGGCGACGGGCGCCGGTGCCGGGGCGGCCGGTGCCGGGGCAGCCGCCGGAGCGGCACCCGGGGCGCCGATCACGGCCAGCTTGGCGCCGACCTCGGCGGTCTCGTCCTCGCCGACCACGATCTCCAGGAGCACACCGGAAGTGGGCGCCGGGATCTCGGTGTCGACCTTGTCGGTGGACACCTCAAGGAGCGGCTCGTCGGCCTCGACGCTGTCGCCGACCGACTTCAGCCAGCGGGTGACGGTGCCCTCGGTGACGCTCTCGCCGAGCGCGGGGAGGGTGACGTCGGTGCCGGAGGCACCACCCGCGGGAGCGGCGGCGGCCGGAGCCGCGGCGGGGGCAGGAGCCGGGGCGGCGGGCGCCTCGGCCACGGGGGCGGGGGCCGGGGCAGCCGCCGGAGCCGCTACGGGCTCGGCAGCCGGGGCCGGGGCGGCAGCGGGGGCGCCGCTGCCGTCGTCGATCAGGGCCAGCTCGGCGCCGACCTCGACCGTCTCGTCCTCGGCGACCTTGATGGACGCCAGGACACCGGAGACGGGCGAGGGGATCTCGGTGTCGACCTTGTCGGTCGACACCTCCAGCAGCGGCTCGTCGGCCTCGACGCGCTCGCCCTCGGCCTTCAGCCAGCGGGTGACAGTGCCCTCGGTGACGCTCTCACCGAGCGCCGGAAGGGTTACGGAAACCGCCATGGTTTCGGTTGCTCCTTACGAATTGCGGAAGTCTGTGTCGTCGTCCGTCGACCGAGGGTCAGTCGTGGGAGTGCAGCGGCTTGCCGGCCAGGGCCAGGTGGGCCTCGCCGAGCGCCTCGCTCTGCGTCGGGTGGGCGTGGATGAGCTGCGCGACCTCGGCCGGCAGCGCCTCCCAGTTGTAGATCAGCTGGGCTTCGCCGACCTGCTCGCCCATGCGGTCGCCGACCATGTGGACGCCGACCACGGCACCGTCCTTGACCTGGACGAGCTTGATCTCGCCCGAGGTGTTCAGGATCTTGCTCTTGCCGTTGCCCGCGAGGTTGTACTTCAGAGCGACGACCTTGTCCGCACCGTAGATCTCCTTGGCCTTGGCCTCGGTGATGCCCACGGAGGCGACCTCGGGGTGGCAGTACGTCACCCGGGGGACACCGTCGTAGTCGATCGGGACGGCCTTCAGACCGGCCAGACGCTCCGCCACCAGGATGCCCTCGGCGAAGCCGACGTGCGCGAGCTGGAGCGTCGGGACCAGGTCACCGACGGCGGAGATCGTCGGGACGTTCGTCCGCATGTACTCGTCGACCAGGACATAGCCGCGGTCCATCGCGACGCCCTGCTCCTCATAGCCGAGGCCGGCGGAGACGGGCCCGCGGCCCACGGCCACCAGCAGCAGCTCGGCCTCGAACTCCTTGCCGTCGGCGAGGGTCACCTTGACGCCGTCGGCGGTGTACTCGGCCTTGGAGAAGAACGTGCCCAGGTTGAACTTGATGCCGCGCTTGCGGAACGCGCGCTCAAGAAGCTTGGAGGAGTTCTCGTCCTCGAGGGGAGCGAGGTGCTTCAGCCCCTCGATGATCGTGATGTCGGTGCCGAAGGACTTCCAGGCGGAGGCGAACTCGACGCCGATGACACCGCCACCGAGGACGATCGCGGACTTCGGCACCCGGTCCAGGACGAGGGCGTGGTCCGAGGAGATGATCCGGTTGCCGTCGATCTCCAGGCCCGGCAGCGACTTCGGCACGGAGCCGGTCGCCAGCAGGACGTGGCGGCCCTGGATCCGCTGCCCGTTGACATCGACGGAGGTGGGGGAGGAGAGCCGCCCCTCACCCTCGATGTAGGTGACCTTGCGGGAGGCGACGAGCCCCTGGAGTCCCTTGTACAGACCGGCGATCACGCCGTCCTTGTACTTGTGGACCCCGGCGATGTCGATGCCCTCGAAGGTGGCCTTCACACCGAACTGCTCGCTCTCGCGGGCCTGGTCGGCGATCTCGCCCGCGTGGAGCAGGGCCTTGGTGGGGATGCATCCCCGGTGCAGGCAGGTGCCGCCGACCTTGTCCTTCTCGATCAGGGCGACGTCAAGCCCCAGCTGGGCCCCGCGCAGCGCCGCGGCGTACCCGCCACTGCCACCGCCGAGGATCACTAGGTCGAAAACGGTGCTGGCGTCGTTCGCCACGTCACGTCCTCCATGCATGTGCGCCGTACGCCGGTCGTCAGTGACCGGGCGGCGGCTGGTGTCCGGCCGTCTTTCTTCGGCCCTGTGGTGGGGGCCCTATCCTGCCGAGCCCCATCTTCGCACTTGTCGGACGCAGAAGAGACGCCGGGCTGGTGTGACGGACACCCCACACACTTTTCATCAAGGGGCGAGGTGACCCCCCTAGGGGCGCGAGGAACTGCGCGACAAGCCACACACGACCCGCACCCGCCGAACAACACCAGGAACCGAGCTACTGGGCGCGACGGGACCTCGGACTACCCGCCCACGAGGTCCCGTCACAAAAACGCCCCTCAGCCCAGGTCGCCGACAGCAGTCAACTCAGCCAGCCGCACCAACGTACGAACCGCGGTCCCGGTCCCACCCTTGGGTGTGTAACCGAAAGGCCCACCCTCGTTGAACGCGGGCCCCGCGATGTCGAGGTGCGCCCAAGTGATCCCCTCACCCACGAACTCCCGCAGGAACAACCCCGCGACCAGCCCACCCCCGTACCGCTCACCCATGTTCGCGATGTCGGCGGTCGGAGACTCCATCCCCTTCTTCAGGTGATCCGGCAGCGGCATCGGCCACGCCGCCTCCCCGACCTCCTCCGCCGCCTCGTGCACCGCGGAGCGGAACGCGTCGTCGTTCGCCATGATCCCGTACGTCCGGTTCCCCAGCGCCAGCATCATCGCGCCGGTGAGCGTCGCCACGTCGACGATCGCGTCCGGCTTCTCCGCCGAGGCGGCCCACAGGGCGTCGGCGAGGACGAGCCGGCCCTCGGCGTCGGTGTTGAGGACCTCGACCGTCTTGCCGCTGTACATGCGCAGCACGTCACCGGGACGGGTGGCGGAGCCGGACGGCATGTTCTCGGCGAGCGCCAGCCAGCCGGTGACGTTGACCTCCAGGCCGAGCCGCGCGGCGGCGACCACGGCTGCGAAGACCGCCGCCGCCCCGCTCATGTCGCACTTCATCGTCTCGTTGTGCCCGGCGGGCTTGAGCGAGATGCCGCCCGAGTCGTAGGTGATGCCCTTGCCGACGTACGCGAGGTGCTTGCTCGCGGCCTCGTGCGTGTACGTCAGCTTCACCAGCCGGGGCCCGGCGGCGGAACCGATGCCGACGCCGAGGATGCCGCCGTAGCCGCCCTCCTCCAGCGCCGCCACGTCGAGCACCTGCACCCCGATGCCGTGCTCCTCGGCCGCGGCCTGCGCGACGGCGGCGAAGGCCTCCGGGTTGAGGTCGTTCGGCGGGGTGTTGATCAGGTCGCGGGCGCGGTTCAGCTCCTCGGACACGGCGGTGGCACGGGCGACGGCCGCCTTGTACGCGGCGTCGCGCGGCTTGCCGCCGAGCAGGGCGACCTCGGCGAGCGGCGCCTTGCCGTTCTTCGCGTCCTTGCCGGCCTTGCCGATCTCCTTGTACGCGTCGAAGGAGTACGCACCGAGCAGCGCGCCCTCGCCGATCGCACCGGCGTCGGCCGCGTCCTCGATGGGCAGGGCGAAGGCGGCCTTCTTGGCGCCGGCGAGGGTGCGGGCGGCCACACCGGCGGCCCGGCGCAGCGACTCGGCGCCGAAGGTCTCGTCCTTCTCGGGCAGCGGGCCGAGGCCGACGGCCACGACGATGGGCGCCTTGAAGCCGGCCGGAGCGGGCAGCTTGGTCACCTCGCCCTCGGCACCGGAGGCGCCGAGGGTTCCCAGGACGTCGGCGAGCTTGCCGTCGTACGCCTGGTCCACGGCCTCGGCGCCCGGTGCGACAACCGGTCCTTTGGTGCCCTTGGCGACACCGACGACGATCGCGTCGGCCCGGAGGCCGGGCGCCGCGGCGGTGCTGAGAGTGAGAGCAGTCACGGTGGTGAATTCTCGCTTCCGTCTGAAAAGTTTCTGTGGCCGAGTGGAGTGGGTCGACCGGGCCCGACAAGCGACCCTAAATCCGGCCCTTGGGGTAGTCCGTACCGGGGTTGGTACACCCGGCACGAGCCTACGCTCGGTGTCCGGTTTCGCTTCTGCGGAGCGGATAGGCTACTTCGGGCTGAAGGTGAGTACCGGAGTGAAGTCGGTTCCGGCGTTGAACTGCACCCGCTGCGTACCCGTCGGTGAGCCGAGCCGGCTCAGCGGCAGCGTCCAGGTGTAGGTGGAGCCGCTGACCGTCTCCGTGGGACGGGCTGTGATCTCGCTCCATTTCCAGCTGGTCGACCGGCTCCGGTAGAGGACGCCGTTCTCGATCATGTAGTCGGCGCCGAGGGCCGAGGGTGACGGATAGGGGAGCCGGTAACCGGTCGCGGTGTTGCCGTCGGTGTCGAAGAAGGCGTGCAGGAAGCGCTCCGAGGTGTGGAAGGTGACCTGGAGGCGGACGTTTCCGGCGGATGCGCAGGCGAAGTAGCCGGTCATGGCGCCGGAACCCGCGGTGGCGGTGCAGGAGGTGTCGGCATCGACGCTGACCGACCCGTTCGCGGTACTGCCGCTGTCGTCGGCGGCCACGGTGGCGGACGGCTTGTCCTGGACGGGCGCGCCGGCACCGCTGTCCTTGGTGGGTTCCGCGGTCGGTGACTTCGGCGACGCGCTGGTGCGGTTCGCCGACGGCGAGGCGGACAGCGAGACGGACGGCGAGGCCGAGCCGGGCCTGCTCGGCTCGCTCGCGGACGGCCCGCCGCCCTGGGTGGTGCCCGGTACGGCACTCGGCGGCGACGCCGACGCCTGCCCGTCGTCGTCATCGGCGCCGACCGCGAGGATGGCACCGCCGATCAGCGCGGCCCCGACCACGATGGCACCGGCCAGCAGGGCGACTTGGGGCAACCGCCGCCCGGCCGGAGGCGGCGCGACAGTGGCTTTCACGGTCTTCGCGGGCTGCGCCGATGTCTGCGCGGGCGTCGCGGGTTCTGCCAGCTCCTCCACCACGAACGCGGCCGCCGCCGCGGACAACGGCGGTGTCGGGGCCTCGGGTTCCGGGCGGGGCTCGGAATCGTCCTCGGACCCGGAATCCGAGTTGGCGACGGCAGCGGAGGCCGCGGCGATCGCCGACGGCCCCTTCGACCGGCGTGGCAGCGGAGCCTGCACTGTGTCTCGGTGTCCTTCCACGAGGGTCGCGCCGAACGCGTCCGGCGCCGCTGAAGCGCAGATCGTACCGGGGTTCGATATGAATCCTGGCCGCGTTCCGGTGGCTCACCCGTGGTCAAGTGGTCTGCGGAGAGCCCGAGTTGGGCTCCGCGTCCGAGGAGGCGCCCGTCCGCACTACCCCAGCGACAGCACGACCAGCGCCGTCGTCGCCGCCGTCTCCGCCAGGGCGCCGAAGACGTCGCCGGTGACCCCGCCGAAGCGGCGCGTGCAGCGCTGGAGGAGGAGTTCGGCGGCGGCGCAGGCCACGATGACCGCGAAGGCCGTACGGACGATGTCGAATGCCCCGAAGAACGCCCCGTAGCCGGCCGCCAGGGCGGCGACCAGGGCCGCCACGAGCAACGCCGAGCGCACCGGCACCGTGCCCGCGACCGCCGCCCCCAGCCCCTCGGGCCGCGCGGCCGGTACGCCCGTGCGGGCGGCGAGCGTGAGGGCCAGCCGGGCGGCGGTCGCCGAGACGACGGCGGCGAGCGCACCCCGGGCCCATGAGTCGCCGTACAGCTGTGCGAGCGCGGCCACCTGGGCCAGCAGCACGAACAGGAGGGCGATCACCCCGAACGGGCCGATGTCCGACTGCTTCATGATGCGCAGCGCGTCCTCGGCGGGCTTGCCGCTGCCCAGCCCGTCGGCGGTGTCGGCGAGACCGTCGAGATGCAGCCCCCGGGTGAGCACGGCGGGCACGGCGGCCGTGGCGACGGCGGCGAGCAGCGCACCCGCGCCCAGGAAGAGCAGCAGCAGACCGGTCAGGGCGGCACACGCACCGACGGCCAGACCGGCCACCGGCGCGCACAGCATCCCGCCGCGCGCCGCGTCCCGGTCCCAGCGGGTCACCTTCACCGGCAGCACGGTCAGCGTGCCGAAGGCGAACCGGAGCCCGTCCAGGGGATCGGAGGGCGGGGAGTCGGACGGAGGCTCGGAGGGCCTGGGCGGCTCGGTGGGCGGCGGAGGCGTGGACACCGGCGCAGAGTACCCGTGACGGTGCGACCTGCCCAGGGCGCCGGTGAGGCAAGCAGTCGATAACGTCGTATAAGCGGATAAAGTGCGCGCATGGGTCATTGGCTGGAGCGGAACATCATCGAGCCGGGCAAGCTGCCGCTGCTCCTGGCGCTCGCCGCCTTCGTCCTGACGTTCCTCATCACCCGGGTCGTCACCCGGATGATCCGCGCGGGCAAGGGCCCGTTCGGCAACGTCAAGGCGGGCGGGATGCACATCCATCACGTCGTGCCCGGGGTCGTCCTGACCGTCGTGGGCGGGTTCGGGGCCGTGGCCAGCGGACAGCACGGGTTCGGCGCGGGCCTGTGCGCGGTGCTCTTCGGGATGGGCGCGGGTCTGGTGCTGGACGAGTTCGCGCTGATCCTGCACCTCGACGACGTCTACTGGACCGAGGCCGGCCGGCAGAGCGTAGAGGTGGTGGTGCTGACGGCGGCCCTGGTCGGCCTGGTCCTCCTGGGCTTCCTGCCGTTCGGCGTGAACGACCTCAGCGACGAGGACCTCCAGAACCGGGGCGGCGCCATGGTCAGCGTCGGCATCAACTTCCTCTTCTCCCTCCTCGCCCTGAGCAAGGGCAAGCCCCGCACGGCGATCTTCGGCGTGATCGTCCCCTTCGTCGCGATCATCGGCGCGATCCGGCTGGCCCGCCCCGGCTCGCCCTGGGCGAAGCGCTTCTACGTCCGCCGCCCGCGCTCCCGTTCCCTCTCCACCCTGCGCGCCTACCGCCACGACCGCCGCTGGGCCGGCCCCCGCCGCCGCATTCAGGACCTGATCGGCGGCAAGCCCGACCCCGAGCCCGCCCGGGCTCCCGTCGTACGTCCGTGACGCAGCGCCGAGACCCCGCACAGGACGAGTACGGCCACGATGGCCGCCAGGTGCTCCTTGCCCGCGAGGTTGTCCTTGAGGACCACCTCCACCACCATCGCGACGATCACCGCACCGGCGGTCACGTACGCCCGGTAGCGCCAGCCCAGGAACACGGCGAGGCCCACCACGGCCGCCGACGGGCCGGTGTCCACGACATGCGCGTCCGCGCCGGGCAGCCCGAGGAAGCCCGACGGGCCCACGGCGATCCCCACGCGCGCGTAGAGCGTGCCCGCGAGGGTGGCGACGTACGCGATGACGAGGGTGCGCCACCAGCCGAGGCAGATCTCCGCGATGCCGAAGACGACCAGGATCTGCGCCAGTGCGCCCCACACCGGCAGGTCGAGGGCGGGCACGAAGAGGGAGAGCGGGGTGCGGAGCAGCGCCGGCCAGAGGGGGTCCTCGGCGCGGACGGCACCGAGGTTCTGCACGAACCGGTAGCCCCAGGACTGGTTCTGCGTGAACTGGACGAGCGCGGTGAGACAGACGGCGCCGAGCGTCATGGGCAGCGCCCGCCACCGGCGCCGGAAAAGGGGCTCACGTACGGCGTCGTACAAGGGCCCCCACTCGGCGCGGGCCCAGCGGACGACCGTACCCATCACTCAACTCCCCGCTGTCATCTCTTCGACTCCAGGTGCTTCCGGTGCAGCCACTTCGGCAGTCCCGGTGCCTCCAGGAAGCCCTCCGCGCGGGCCGCGGCGATGCCGATGCGCGGCAGGTCCGCGCTCTTCTCGAAGAGCAGGAACCGGGGTTCCCAGATGGGCCGGTACTTCGCGTTGGCGCGGTACAGCGACTCGATCTGCCACCAGCGGGAGAAGAAGCCGAGCAGCGACCGCCACAGCCTCAGCACCGGCCCCGCGCCGATGCGCCCGCCACGTTCGAAGACGGAACGGAACATCGCGAAGTTGAGCGACACCTGAGTGATCCCGATCTCCTGGGCGCGCTGGAGCAGCTCGATCACCATGAACTCCATCAGCCCGTTGTCGGAGTCCCGGTCGCGCCGCATGAGGTCGAGCGAGAGGCCGTTCGGCCCCCAGGGCACGAAGGAGAGCACGGCCCTCAACTCGCCGCCTCCCCCCGCGCGGCTATCCGCGCATTCGAGCATCACGCACTGTCCGTCCTCCGGGTCGCCGAGCCGTCCGAGCGCCATGCTGAACCCGCGCTCGGTCTCGCCGTCCCGCCAGTCGTCGGCGCGCTGGAGGAGGTACGACATCTCCTCGGCCGGGACGTCCGCGTGACGGCGGACGCGCACGGTGTACCCGGCCCGCTTGACCCGGTTGTAGGCCTGCCGGACGGTCCGCATGGCCCGCCCCTCCAACGTGAACTCGGCGGTCTCCACGATCGCCTCGTCGCCGAGTTCGAGGGCGTCGAGACCGTGCCGCGCGTACACCGTCCCGGCCTCCTCGCCCGCCCCCATCACGGCCGGGATCCAGCCGTGGACGCGGGCCTCGGCGAGCCAGGGGTCGATGGCGCCGGGCCAGGCCTCCGGGTCGCCGATCGGATCACCGGCGGCGAGCGAGACCCCGCCGACGACGCGGTAGGCGACGGCGGCCTTGCCGGTGGGGGACCAGATGACGCTCTTCTCGCGGCGCAGGGCGAAGTAGCCGAGGGAGTCGCGGTCGCCGTTGCGGTCGAGCAGGGCGCGCAGCCGGGTCTCGTCGTCCTCGGTGAGCGGGTCGACGGCACGACGGGAGCGGAAGGCGACGTAGAGGACGGCGAGGATCAGCAGCGTACTCATGACGTTGATGACGACGTCGACCCAGTTGGGCGTCGAGATCCCCGTGAAGCCCGAGTCGTCGGCGGCGACGGAGATCAGCCGCATCGTGCCGTAGTACCAGCGCTCCAGGAACGTCGAACGGTGGCTGTCGTCCGCCTGGTTGGCGACGGTGACGAGGAGCGCGGCGAGGAGCGAGCAGACGAGCAGCCCGCCGACCGCGACGGCGGCGGCGAGCCGCGGGTTGGACCGGTCGCCCTTGGCGTAGAACTCCCGCTTTCCCACGACGAGCGCGGCGACGAAGGCCGCGGTGAGGACGAGCGAGACCCAGTTCTGCGCGTGCTCCCGGATCTCCGCGAAGAACATCGCGAGCGCGAACAGCAGCAGGAACAGCGAGCCGAGCACGATGTTCAGGATCCAGGCGGCCCGTTTGCGGCGCCGCATGGTGATCGCGAGGAACATCGTGAACACACCGGAGGCGAAACCGGCGGTCAGCAGGTACGGCGTGTAGAAGTTCTCCTCGTTGTGCCGCCGTACGTCGTTCCCGAAGGAGACCCACACCGCGCTGAGGAGATTGACGAAGGTGACGACCCGCAGATACCAGACGGCGAACGCGGCGGCTCGCCGTGAGGCGGTGGTGCTGGGGCGTCGCTGAACGTTCGGCGCGAGCGGGGCATCTCCCATAGAGGGAGATCATATGGGGCATTTCATGCCGTGTGCCCCATGTGTCCCGCCGGTCAGAGGCCCTCTGCCTCGGAGGTCTCCGCCGTGACCTCGGGAGTCGCCTCCTCCGTCTTGGGCGCCTCGGGGACCTCGGGAAGCTCTGCCGCCAGGGCCGCCGCGGCCTGCACCAGCGGCAGGGCCAGCAGTGCCCCGGCACCCTCGCCCACGGTCACGCCGTGGTCGAGCAGCGGCTCCAGCGCCATCCGGTCCAGGGCCTTCGCCTGGGCCGGCTCCCCGCTGTTGTGCCCGGCGAGCCACCAGTCCGGCGCCCGGAAGGCGATCCGCTGGCCGACCAGCGCACAGGCGGCCGATACGACACCGTCCAGGATCACCGGCATCTTGCGCACCGCGGCCTGCAACAGGAACCCGGTCGTCGCGGCGAGATCGGCGCCGCCCACCGTGGCGAGGAGCTGCAACTGGTCCCCGAGCACCGGCCGGGCCCGCCGCAGCGCGTCACGGATCGCGGCGCACTTGCGCATCCACGCCAGGTCGTCGATCGGCAGCCCGCCCCGCCCGGTGACGACGGAGGCGTCTGTCCCGCACAACGCGGCCACCAGCACTGACGCGGGCGTGGTCCCGCCGACGCTCACATCGCCGAGGACCACCAGATCCGTACCGGAGTCGGCCTCCTCGTCGGCCACGGCGACCCCCGCGAGGAAGGCGGCCTCCGCCTCCTCCAGGGTCAGCGCGTCCTCGATGTCGATCCGCCCGCTGCCGCGCCGCGCCCGGTGCCCGGCGACCCCGTCGGGCAGGGCGTCCGGTTCGCAGTCCAGCGCCATGTCGACGACCCGTACGGGCACCCCGAGCCGGCGTGCGAGCACGGCGACGGGGCTGGACCCGTCGAGCACGGCCCGGACCGACTGATCGGCGCTGCCGGCGGGCCGCGCCGACACGCCCTGCCCGGCGATCCCGTGATCCCCCGCGAACAGCACGACACGCGGCCGTTCGACCGGCTTCACCGGTACGGAGGACTGCGCCGCCGCCAGCCACTCACCCAGGTCGTCGAGGCGCCCGAGTGATCCGGGCGGCACGATCTGGCGCTCCCTGCGCGCCTCCGCGTCGCGGCGCACACCGCCGTCGGGACGCTCGATCAGATCGGTGAAGTCGTCGAGATTAAGCGAGCTCATTCGCCGAACAGTACCGGCAGCGATCGAACAGGGCGCCGCCACGTGGAAGCCATGTCATTGCACCCGGGATCACGATCCCCTACGTAACGTTTTGATACGCAATGTCGGAGCACCGCAGTCGGCAGGAGCCGCCCATGCCCCCCGCCCCACAGGAGACCGGGACGATCGACGGGTTCCACGAGCCGCGTCGGGAGAACTGCCCCTGGTGCGGTTCGAAGCGGCTACGCACCCGCCTGCGAGCGCCGGACCTCCGACAGCGGGGGCGGCGCGGGCCGGGGACGTTCGTGGTCGACGAGTGCGGGGACTGCGCGCACGCCTTCCAGAACCCGCGCCTCACCGCGGAGGGCCTCGCCTTCCACCACCGGGACCTGCCCGAGGCCCGGCACCCGGTCGCGGCCCGTCGGCACCGGGCGGCGGCCCGGGCGATGCTGCGCTTTCCGGAGCCGGAGAGCTGGCTGGACGTGGGGACGGGGGAGGGGGCGTTCCCGGCGGCGGCGAAGCGCTATTTCCCTTACACGGCGTTCGACGGGGTGGACACCACCCGCCGCGTCCAGAAGGCCCGCGCCTCGGGCCACATCGAGGAGGCGTACCGGGGCCGCCTGACCGACGAGAGGATCGTCAACGGCCTGCGCGCCCGCTACGACGTCGTCAGCATGTTCCATCACCTGGAGCACACGCCGGATCCCCGTGAGGAACTCCGCGCGGCTCTTCGGGTCCTGCGGCCGGGCGGTCACCTTCTGATCGAGGTCCCGGATCCGCACTGTGCGGTCGGCACGCTGCTGGGGAGGTGGTGGCCGTGGTACGCCCAGCCTCGCCACCTCCACCTGATGCCGCCGGCGAACCTGGTGACGGAACTGGAGTCCCAGCGCTGCACGATCATCACGACGGATCGCCGCGAGCCGCAGGCTCTGCTGCGCAGGGCGCGCTTGGCGAACACGTACCGAATCATCGCGAGGAGGGGAGGGGCGGTGCGGTAGCCGCGGCCCGGCGGGGGCTGGTCGCGCAGTTCCCCGCGCCCCTGAAGACCCGCCCGTCCCTAGCTGCCCGGCTGCGGGCCGGTGGGGGTTGAGCGCGCAGTTCCTCGCGCCCCCTACGGGGCGCGCCAATCCGCATAGCTGCGGGCATGCGTGCCGCTAGGGGCGGCACGGGTGGGCGCAGCGGCACCCCGTACAGCGCCGGGCTGCGCGACCCACCCTCACCCCAGCCACACCCGGCCTCAGCCCCGGAGTACGACCGCCTGGCCCGCCACCACCAGCAGTACGTGCTCGCACTCCGCCCCGAACGCCGAGTTCAGGCGTCCCAGCTCGTCGCGGTAGCGGCGTCCGGACGCCGTCGCCGGGACGATCCCCGAGCCCACCTCGTTCGACACGGCGACGACAGTTCGGCGCGTGGAACGAACCGCCCCCGTCAACTCCCGTACCCGCCGCCGCAGCTCCTTCTCCCCACCCCCCGCCCACTCCGCGTCGTCCCACGCCCCCACCCGATCCATCGCATCCGTCAGCCACAACGACAGACAGTCGATGAGGAGCGGCGCCCCGTCCTCCTCCAGCAGCGGCACGAGGTCGCAGGTCTCGGCGGTACTCCACGACCCAGGCCGCCGCTCCCGATGCGCGTGCACCCGCGCCGCCCACTCCCCGTCCCCGTTCCGCGCCCCGCCCGTCGCCACGTACAGCACATCCGGAAACGCCTCCAACCGCCGCTCAGCCTCCACCGACTTCCCGGAGCGCGCACCCCCCAGCACCAGCGTCCGCCGAGGCACGTCCGGCACGTCCTCGTACACCCCGACCGTCAACGTCGTACCGTCCGCCACCGCCCGCGCACCCGCCGCCGCGAGCCTGCGCCGCAGCTCCGCACCCGGCGGCACGTCATGGTCCAGATGGACGGCGATCACGTCCGTGGCCGGCCCGAGCGCACCCACCGCCCGCAGCCGGGCCAGCGCGTCCGGCCGCCCCACGACATCCGCGAGGACCATGTCGTACGCGGGACCGTTCTCGTCCAGCCCGGACGGCGCCCCACCCGGCGGCAGATACAGCAGCCGCTGCCCGTCCGGACCGGTCACCGCGTACCCCGTGCCCGGCGCGTCCATCGGGACCGCGCGCACCCGGTGCCCGGTCAGCAGCGCCAACTCCCGCCCGTCCGGCACCCGTCCGGGCTGCGGCAGCCCCGCCGGCACCTCGACGGCGGGCCCGTCGTGCGGATGCGACAGCAGCACCTGCCGCACGCCGCCCAGGGAGTGCCCCGCGCGCGCGGCCGCGAGTACGGCGCCGGGGGTGAGGTCGAGCAACAGCGAGCCGTCCACGAGCAGCGCGGTGGCCGCCCGCGCGTGCACGCCGAGCGCGCCGGTACAGGCCGCGCACGCACAGTCGGGGCGGGGGAGTCCCGCGGGGGCACCGGTGCCGAGCAGAGTGAGTTCCACGAACCTGATTTTCGCGTGTCCCCGCAGGTCTTGCGCGTCCGGATAGGCTCTCGGACCAGGAGCCGGAGCAAGATCAGGCTCCTGGTCTGCAGCGGTTCACATCTGGGAGGCGTACATGGCGGCATGGACGTGGCGGTTCGAGAAGACCGACGGGGCGGAGGTCCAGCCCGCGGTGGAGCCCGAGGAGTTCACGACGCAGGGGGACGCCGAGTCCTGGATCGGTGAGTACTGGAAGGACCTTCTCGCAGGCGGCACGGACCAGGTACGGCTCTTCGAGGACACGACAGAGATCTACGGCCCGATGAGCCTGCACGACGCCCAGGACGCGTAGCGGTACCTGAAGGGGCGCCCCTAAAGCGCCCCTTCAGGGGCGCTTTAGGGGCGCGGGGAACTGCGCGACCAGCCCCCACCGGCCGGTGGCCAACATACAACCCCTCAGCCCCGAACCCCACACAGGTGCAGCAACGCAGCCACCTGCCGATAGGGATCCGTCCGCCCCGCCCGCTCCTCCACGGCCAGCAACGCCTCAACCTCGGCCTCGCCCGGAATCTCGGCGTCGTCGGACGCCGTATCCGTAAACACCCGCACCCCGTACCACGCGTGCAACGGCGCCCCGATCCCCGCAAGCGTCCCCGTCAACACCGACAACCGATCGGCCCGCACTTCAAGCCCGAGCCGGTTCGTGTAGGAGTCCGTGTCGAAGGCACCCAGGGCACCTGCCCAGTCCCCGGCAAGCCCCGCCCGCATGGCCAGGGCGTCCCCGTTGCGCACCAGCAACGACAACAGCCCACCCGGCGCCAGCATCCGCGCCAGCCCCGCCAGCAGGGCGTCCGGCAGTTCGACGTACATCAGTACGCCATGGCAGAGCACCACGTCGAAGCTGCCCGGGAGGAAGTGCACCCCGGTGTCGCGGCCGTCGCTCTCGAAGAGACGGACGCGGTCACGGATGCCCTCCGGCTCGGCGGCGAGGGCCTCGCGGGCCGCGCCGAGCATCTTCGGGTCCTTCTCGACACCGGTGACCTGATGACCGGCCCGGGCCAGCCGCAGCGCCTGCGTGCCCTGGCCCATACCGACGTCAAGGACCCGCAACCGCTGCCCGACCGGAAACCGCCCGGCTATCTGCTCGTCGAGCTGCCGGGCCACCAGTTCCTGCCGTACGACATTCCGCAGCCCGCCCAGCCTGTGCAGCCAGGCATCCGCCGCTCCCCCGGAGAAAGGCGTAGTGCTCAGGGCCGCTCTCCGCGCTTGACCTGCGGCTTCGGCAGCCGGAGGCGACGCATCTGGAGGGAGCGCATCAGCGCGTAGGCGACCGCGCCCTTCGTCCGCTCGTTCGGGAAGCGGGCGGCCAGCTGCTTGCGCAGCCGGATCGCGATACCGACCGAGTCGACGATGATCAGCACGATCACGAAGAGCCACAGCAGCAGCGCGATGCTCTGCAGCGCGCCGACCCGCACCATGCTCAGCACGAGGATGACGACGGCCATCGGCAGGAAGAACTCGGCGACACAGAAGCGCGAGTCCACGAAGTCGCGCGAGAAGCGGCGCACCGGGCCCTTGTCGCGGGCGGGGAGATAACGCTCGTCCCCGCTGGCGAGGGCCTGGCGCTGGCGGTCCATCGCGGCACGGCGCTCCTCGCGCTGTCGCTTGGCCCCCTCCTTGCGCGTCTTCGGCGTATTGGCCACGCTGCGGCGCTGGGTCTGGGCCTCGCTCCGCTTGGGAGTGGGCCTGCCCTTCGGGGCCTGCGGGTCACGGGTCTGCTTGGAGTCGGTCACGGCCGCCTTGTCGGCGGGGGCCTTCTCTTCCTTGGCGCGGCTACGGAACACAAAACCCAAGGGTAAGGGGTATCGGGGCATGGACCCCAGCCGAGTGGGGAACGATCCGGCAACACCGGACGTCTGTAGAAGCACGGGAACAACACCGGACGAGGGAGAGAACAGTGGACAGACAGTAGGGGGCCACCTACTCCCTACGCCGGAGTGGGACAGATCGCAGTCGTCCTTGGGGATGAGCGCATCGGGCCCGGAACAGTGCGGTAATGGAGGCAGGGCCCGTACTGTTGGTCCTGTTGCAGGTGCTGGAGCTGGAGTCCGTCAGAAGGGGGCGCGCGAAGCCCATGAGCGGTGTCATGAAGCGTATGGGGATGATCTTCCGCGCGAAGGCGAACAAGGCCCTTGACCGGGCCGAGGACCCGCGCGAAACCCTCGATTACTCGTACCAGAAGCAGCTGGAACTGCTCCAGAAGGTGCGCCGCGGAGTCGCCGACGTGGCGACCAGCCGCAAGCGCCTGGAGCTGCAGCTCGCCCAGCTGAACAAGCAGTCCTCCACGCTGGAGGACCAGGGCCGCAAGGCGCTCGCGCTGGGCCGTGAGGACCTGGCCCGTGAGGCGCTCTCGCGCCGTGCCGCCCTCCAGCAGCAGGTGACCGATCTGGAGACACAGCACCAGACCCTCCAGGGCGAGGAGGAGAAGCTCACCCTTGCGGCGCAGCGCCTCCAGGCCAAGGTCGACGCCTTCCGTACGAAGAAGGAGACGATCAAGGCGACGTACACCGCCGCCCAGGCCCAGACCCGGATCGGCGAGGCGTTCACCGGCATCTCCGAGGAGATGGGCGACGTCGGCCTGGCGATCCAGCGGGCCGAGGACAAGACGGCCCAGCTCCAGGCGCGGGCCGGCGCGATCGACGAGCTGCTCGCCTCGGGCGCCCTCGACGACCCCACGGGCATGGCGAAGGACGACATCCAGGCCGAGCTGGACCGGCTCTCCGGTGGTACGGATGTGGAGCTGGAGCTGCAGCGCATGAAGGCCGAGCTGGCCGGCGGTTCGTCGTCGGGACAGCAGGCCATCGAGGGCGGTGCGGGCCAGCAGCAGTCCCAGCAGCAGCCGAAGGACACTCCGCGGTTCGACAAGCAGTAGCCCACGCCTGAGGAGGGCGACATGATCGTACGGATCATGGGGGAGGGGCAGGTGAGGCTGGCGGACAGCCACCTCACCGAACTCAACAAGCTGGACGACGTGCTCCTGGCGGAGATGGAGACCGGCGACGGCCCCGGCTTCCGCCGCACCCTCCACCTCCTGCTGGACAAGGTCCGCGATCTCGGCGAACCCCTGCCGGACAACGCCCTGGACCCGTCGGACCTCATCCTCCCGTCGCCGGACGCGACGCTGGAGGAGGTCCGGGAACTACTGGGCGACGACGGCTTGATCCCGGGCTGAGGTTCCATTCGGCTCAACGCCCAGGTGGGTTACCTTGACAAACGTGAGCACCCTCCAGCGCGCCCGGCGTCACCTCAAGGCGCACCCCCTCGTGCTGGATGTGGCCCTCGCCGCGGCCGTCCTCGTCTGCATGCTGGCCGCCTCGTTCGTCGACCCGCACGGCAAGCACGGCGGCGGCTGGACCGCCCGTAACCCCGACGCCCTGAGCCTGGTCCTCATGGTGCTCGGCGCCGCCGCGATCGTCTTCCGCCGCCGCGCCCCCATGAAGGTGCTCGCGGTCACGGGCACCGCCTCCGTCGTCGAGTCCATCACCGCCGATCCCCGCGCCCCCGTCGCGATGTCCGCCGTGATCGCCCTCTACACCGTCGCGTCGACGACCGACCGCCCCACCACCTGGCGCGTCGGCCTCCTCACGATGACCGTCCTCACCGGCTCCGCGATGCTGGCCGGCCCCCTGCCCTGGTACGCGCAGGAAAACCTCGGCATCTTCGCCTGGACCGGCATGGCCGCGACCGCCGGGGACGCCGTACGCAGCCGTAGGGCCTTCGTGGACGCCATAAGAGAGCGCGCCGAGCGGGCCGAACGCACCCGTGAGGAGGAGGCCCGTCGCCGGGTGGCCGAGGAGCGGCTGCGGATCGCCCGTGATCTGCACGACGTGGTCGCCCACCACATCGCCCTCGTCAACGTCCAGGCCGGAGTCGCCGCGCACGTCATGGACAAGCGCCCCGACCAGGCCAAGGAGGCCCTCGCCCACGTACGGGAGGCCAGCCGCTCCGCACTGAACGAGCTGCGCGCGACCGTCGGGCTGCTGAGGCAGTCCGGGGACCCGGAGGCGCCCACCGAGCCCGCCCCTGGTCTGCACCGGCTCGCCGAGCTGGTCGGCACCTTCCACAACGCCGGTCTCCAGGTCGAGGTCGCCCGCGCCGACCAGGGCACCACCCTCCCCGCGGCCATCGACCTGGCCGCCTACCGGGTGATCCAGGAAGCCCTGACGAACGTACAGAAACACGCGGGGACGGAGGCGAAGGCCGAGGTCAGCGTCGTACGCGTGGGCCCGAACATCGAGATCACCGTGCTCGACAACGGGCCCGGGCAGGACGACGGGCCGGAGGAGGGCGGCGGGCACGGGCTGCTCGGGATGCGGGAGCGGGTCACCGCGGTCGGCGGCGACTGCACCGCAGGTCCCCGATACGGAGGCGGCTTCCGGGTGCATGCGATCCTGCCGGTGAAGAGCAGCCCGCGAGCCGCGGACAGCGCCGCCACCCCCGTATGAGCCGCGCACGACGACGTATGAAACGCGCATGACGATTTGTGAGGGCCGCCCATGACGATCCGTGTCCTGCTCGCCGACGACCAGGCCCTGCTGCGCAGCGCCTTCCGGGTGCTCGTGGACTCGGAGTCCGACATGGAGGTGGTCGGGGAGGCGTCCGACGGGGCGGAGGCGGTGCGGCTCGCGCGGGAGCAGCGGGCCGACGTCGTGCTGATGGACATCCGGATGCCGGGGACTGACGGGCTGGCCGCGACCCGGCTGATCAGCGCGGATCCCGGGCTCGCGCATGTACGGGTCGTCATGCTGACGACGTTCGAGGTCGACGAGTACGTCGTGCAGTCGCTGCGCGCGGGCGCGTCCGGGTTTCTCGGCAAGGGGGCCGAGCCCGACGAACTGCTCAACGCCATCCGGGTCGCCTTCGGCGGCGAGGCACTGCTGTCACCGGCCGCCACCAAGGGGCTGATCGCCCAGTTCCTCGCACAGGGCGACGTCCTGGACGACGGCCGCGACCCGGCCCGCGCCGAGCGGCTGGGCGCGCTGACCGGACGGGAGCGCGAGGTGCTCGTACAGGTGGCCGGCGGGCACTCCAACGACGAGATAGCGGAACGCCTCGAAGTCAGCCCGCTGACGGTGAAGACGCACGTCAACCGGGCCATGGCCAAGCTGGGCGCCCGGGACCGGGCCCAACTCGTCGTCATCGCGTACGAGTCGGGGCTGGTACGGCCAAGGGTGGAGTGAGATTCGAAGGGCGTACTGCGGCCGGAGTAGGAACCGGGTAAGGAAACGGGACCTGAGGGCTACGAAACAGGGGTGCCCTATGGCTCAGGGTGTAGGGGCAGGCGCTCATATGTGTGATGCGTGTAGGTGTCACGCGTGCGCCCTTCCTCCGCTCAGGCCACAGAAGAGAGACGCTCACCCATGTCCTGGCTGTCCAGGTTCAGCCTCGCGCAACGGGCCCTGATAGGGCTGATGTCGATCGTCGCGATCGTCTTCGGAGCGATAGCGATACCGCAGCTCAAGCAACAGCTGCTGCCCACCATCGAACTCCCGGTGGTGTCCGTGCTGGCGCCCTACCAGGGTGCGTCCCCCGATGTGGTGGAGAAGCAGGTCGTCGAGCCCATCGAGGACAACCTCGAAGGCGTCGACGGCATCACCGGAGTCACCTCCACGGCCAGCGAGGGCAACGCCCTGATCACGGCGTCCTTCGACTTCGGCAACGACACCAAGCAACTCGTGGCCGACGTCCAGCAGGCCGTCAACCGGGCCCGCGTGCTGCTCCCGGACGATGTGGACCCGCAGGTCGTCGCCGGCTCGACCGACGACATCCCGACCGTCGTCCTCGCCGTGACGTCCGACCAGGACCAGCAGGCCCTCGCCGACCGGCTCGACCGCACGGTGGTCCCCGACCTGCGGGCCATCGACGGCGTCGGCCAGGTCACGGTCGACGGGGTACGGGACCTCCAGATCACCGTCACCCCGGACGACAAGAAGCTGACGGCGGCGGGCCTCACCTCCGCGGCCCTCGCCCAGGCGCTCCAGGCGGGCGGCGCGACCGTCCCGGCAGGCTCCTTCGACGAGGACGGCAACAACCGCACGGTCCAGGTCGGCGGCGGCTTCACCTCGGTCCAGCAGATCGAGGACCTGATGGTGACGGGCGCGCCCGGCTCCCAGGCCAGGCCGGTGCGCCTCGCCGACGTCGCGGCCGTCAAGCAGGAGTCGGCGAAGGCCGACTCGATCACCCGTACGGACGGCAAGCCGAGCCTCGCGGTCAGCGTCACGATGGACAACGACGGCAGCGCGGTCGCGATCTCGGACGCGGTCGAGGACAAGCTCGCCGACATGCGCAAGGACCTGGGCGCGGGTTCGACCATCACGGTGGTCAGCGACCAGGGCCCGGCGGTGGCGAAGTCCATCAAGGGCCTGACCACGGAGGGCGGCCTCGGCCTGCTCTTCGCGGTGATCGTGATCCTGGTCTTCCTGGCCTCGGTCCGCTCGACCCTCGTCACGGCGGTCTCGATCCCGCTGTCGGTGGTCCTGGCGCTGATCGTCCTGTGGACCAGGGACCTGTCCCTGAACATGCTGACGCTGGGCGCGCTGACGATCGCGATCGGCCGGGTCGTCGACGACTCGATCGTGGTCCTGGAGAACATCAAGCGCCATCTCGGCTACGGCGAGGAGCGCCAGGAGGCGATCCTCAAGGCGGTCAGGGAGGTCGCGGGCGCGGTGACGTCCTCGACGCTCACGACGGTCGCGGTGTTCCTGCCGATCGGCCTCGTCGGCGGCATGGTCGGCCAGCTGTTCGGCGCGTTCAGCCTGACGGTGACGGCGGCCCTGCTGGCGTCGCTCCTGGTCTCCCTGACGGTCGTACCCGTCCTCTCGTACTGGTTCCTGCGCGCCCCCAAGGACACCCCGGACGACGCGGACGAGGCCCGCAGGCTGGCCGAGGAGAAGGAGGCGAAGAGCAGGCTCCAGCGTGTGTACGTGCCTGTCCTGCGGTTCGCGACCCGGCGCCGGCTGATGAGCGTGGCGATCGCGGCGGTCGTCCTGATCGGCACCTTCGGCATGGCCCCGCTCCTGAAGACCAACTTCTTCGACCAGGGCGAGCAGGAAGTCCTCACCGTCAAGCAGCAGTTGAAGCCGGGTACGAGCCTGGCGGCGACCGACGTACAGGCGCAGAAGGTCGAGCAGCTGCTCGCGGACGTGAAGGGCGTCAAGGACTACCAGGTGACGATCGGCTCGTCCGGTTTCCTGGCGGCCTTCGGCGGCGGCACGGACACCAACCAGGCCTCGTACCAGATCATGCTGGAGGACTCCGCGTCGGCGGACGACGTCCAGGACCGGATCGAGGAGGGCCTCGCCAAGCTCTCCGGCATCGGTACGACCACCATCGCGGCCGGTGACGGCTTCGGCAGCCAGGACCTGAGCGTGGTTGTGAAGGCGGCCGACGCGGACGTCCTGCGCGAGGCGGCGGACGAGGTACGCGACACGGTGGCGGGCCTGGACGACGTCACCGACGTCACCAGCAACCTGGCGCAGAGCGTGCCGCGCATCTCGGTACGGGCCAACTCCAAGGCGGCGGCGGCCGGTTACAACCAGCAGACGCTGGGCGCGGCGGTGGCCGAGGCGGTCAAGGGCACGACGGCCGCCAAGGCGATCCTGGACGACACCGAGCGCGACGTCGTGATCAGGGCGGCGAAGCCGGCCGAGACGCTCGACGAGCTGAAGGCGCTCCGGCTTGGCGCGGTGAAGCTCGGTGACATCGCGGACGTACAGCTCGTCGACGGCCCGGTGTCGATGACCCGGATCGACGGCCAGCGGGCCGCGACGATCACCGCTCGCCCGACCGGCGACAACACGGGTGCGGTCAGCACGGACCTCACGACGAAGCTGGACGCGCTGAAGCTCCCGGAGGGCGCGACGGCGGAGATCGGCGGGGTGACCTCGGATCAGGACGACGCGTTCAAGAACCTGGCGCTGGCGATGCTGGCGGCGATCGCGATCGTCTTCATGCTCCTGGTGGCGACGTTCCGTTCGCTGATCCAGCCGATGATCCTGCTGGTGTCGATCCCGTTCGCGGCGACCGGCGCGATCGGCCTGCTGGTGATCACAGGCACGCCGATGGGCGTCCCGGCGATGATCGGCATGCTGATGCTGATCGGCATCGTGGTGACGAACGCGATCGTGCTGATCGACCTGATCAACCAGTACCGCGGCCAGGGCTACGGAGTCGTCGAAGCCGTGGTGGAAGGCGGCAGGCACCGTCTCCGCCCGATCCTGATGACGGCCCTGGCGACCATCTTCGCCCTGCTCCCGATGGCGCTGGGCGTGACGGGCGAGGGCGGTTTCATCGCCCAGCCGCTCGCGGTGGTCGTCATCGGCGGCCTGATCACATCGACGCTCCTGACGCTGCTCCTGGTGCCGACGCTCTACGCGATGGTGGAGCTGCGGAAGGAACGGCGGGCGAAGAAGAAGGCGGCGAAGAAGGCCGACAGGACGGGCACCCCGGTGCAGGAGGCGGAGCCCGCGGGCGTGTGACCGTCCGTCCGACCCCATGGCGGCCGGGTACCGAACCCCCAAGGTTCGGTACCCGGCCGTCGGCGTGATCGGGTTCCGTATTGTGTGGCTCGAACTGCCGTACATGGGAAGGGGATTCGGGCGTGCTGCTGCACAAGGAGGACCCGAAATCGGTCGGCGGGTACAAATTGGTCGACCGGCTCGGCTCCGGCGGCATGGGGATCGTCTACCGGGGCAGATCACGCTCCGGGCGTGAGGTCGCCGTGAAGGTCGTGCACGCCCAGTACGCCGAGGACAAGGTCTTCCGTGCCCGCTTCCGGCAGGAGATCGAGGCCGTCCGCAAGGTGAGCGGCGCCTTCACCGCACCGGTCGTGGACGCCGATCCCGAGGCGGTACGGCCCTGGATGGCCACCCAGTACGTGCCAGGACGTTCCCTCGCCGACCGGATCCGCGAGGGCGGCGCCCTCCGCCCGGCCGAACTGCGCCAGCTGGCCCTCGGGTTGGTCGAGGCACTGCGGGACATCCACCGGGCCGGGGTCGTGCACCGCGACCTGAAACCGGCGAACGTCCTGCTGGCCGACGACGGCCCCCGCGTCATCGACTTCGGCATCTCCCGCGCCGCCGAGAACCACCAGACCCTGACCGAGACCGGCCAGATGATCGGCACCCCGCCCTTCATGTCGCCGGAGCAGTTCACCGACGCCCGCAAGGTCGGACCCGCCTCGGACGTCTTCTCCCTCGGGGCGCTCCTGGTGTTCTCGGCGACCGGACGCGGCCCCTTCGACGCCGACAGCCCCTACATGACCGCCTTCCGGGTCGTCCACGAGGCGCCCGAACTGGACGGCGTGCCGCAGCCGTTGCGCGCGGTCCTGGAGCGCTGTCTGACCAAGGAGGTCGCCGACCGGCCCGGACTCGACGCGCTGGCCCGGGAGTTCGCGGCGGTCCTGCCCGAACCCGACCCCGGTGACCCGGGTACCGTGACGCTCCGCCGGGACGTGCTGCGGACCATCGAGGAGACCCACGCCGGTGGTGCCGACCCGGCGGCTCCCACCCGCGTCACACGCGCCAGGGCCAGACGGGCACGGGGCCGCCGGGTCCGCCCGGTGCTGGCGACGGTCTGCACCTTGGGCGTGCTGGTCCTGGCGACGGGGTGGTACATCCGCTTCGGGCCGGGCTTCGCGGACGACTCCTCGGTGGGCACCGCCCCGGCCGCGAACTCCCGGTGGGCCGCGGTGCCCACCGGCTGGCAGCCCTGGCGGACGACGGTGCTGGAGACGGCCCAGCGGGGCGAGGTCAACCCGCTGGGCACGGAGAACGGCAACCGGGGCGACTCCACCTGCCAGCGGTACGAGGACGCCGTCTACTGCGCGGGCAGCAGCATCCTGCCCGTACGGCTGGACGGCCGTACCGGCGCCACCGTCTGGCGCTCCTCCCTCGCGACGGCCGCCGAAGGAGGCGGCGGGGGCCGGAACGACTTCGCGCTCCTCGGAGTGCGGGACGGCGCGATGCTCGTCCGGTACGCCGCCTACGCGAACGAGAACTCCGTCGACGCGACGACCCGCGTGGTCGCCGTCGACACGGAGAGCGGCGACGAGCTGTGGTCCCGTGAGGTGAACGACACCAACATCGAGGTGGCCCTGACCGGCGACCTCGTCATGACCACCGACGCCGGCGGCCGACTGGTGACGGCCCGCTCTCCGCGCACCGGCTCCGACCGCTGGACCACGCAGCTGCCGGCCGACACCTCCTGCACGTTCACCACCGTCGGCACGAGCCTGTACGCGCACTGCCTCCCGATGACGGACGACCCCCGGGCCGCCCAGATTCTCCAACTGGACCTGTCCGACGGCTCGGTGGTCCGGCGGTTCGAGGTCCCGTACCAGACCGCCCTGCTCGGCGGCGCCGGCGGCAGACTGGTCGTCATGGTGGCGGGAACCGACGGACAGGCGTCCGCCGAGGACGGGACGTCCGGCATGTTCCTGCTGGTGGACCCGGACACCGGGACGAGCACCAAGACGATACCGGCGAAGCCCTACACGGGCTCGGTGACACTGGCCGCCGACACCCTCTGGATCACCGGAGCCGACGGCCAGGTGAGCGCCGTGTCCCCGCTGACCGGCAAGCAGCTGTGGACGACCCGGACCGGCGTCGAGCACTCGGGCCCGCCCACCTACGACACCGGGACCCGCACCCTGTACGCGGCCAGCCCCAGCGGCCGGGTCGCCGCGCTCGACGCCCGCGAGGGCACGCTGCTCTGGGAGACGCCCGCGCGCGTCGAGCAGGTATCGAACGGCGACGCGATCAAGCCCGCGGTGCTGCCGTACGGCGGCGCGCTGATCGCGGCCACCCCGGACGGCACGGTCTTCGGCATCGACCCCGCGCACCCCGAGCGGGAACCCGACTCGGGGTGACAGCGGGGCACCGGGCCCGAGGTGGGAACGGGCCCTACGGCAGCGCCAGCATCCGCTCCAGCGCCAGCTTCGCGAACGCCTCCGTCTCCCGGTCGACCGAGATCTGGTTCACCAGCTTGCCCTCGGCCAGGGACTCCAGGGTCCAGACCAGGTGCGGGAGGTCGATGCGGTTCATCGTCGAGCAGAAGCAGACCGTCTTGTCGAGGAAGACGATCTCCTTGCCCTCGGGCGCGAAACGGTTCGCCAGCCGGCGTACCAGGTTCAGCTCGGTCCCGATGGCCCACTTGGAACCGGCCGGAGCCGCCTCCAGGGCCTTGATGATGTACTCGGTCGAGCCGACGTAGTCCGCCGCCTCCACCACCTCGTGCTTGCACTCCGGGTGGACCAGGACGTTCACCCCGGGTATGCGCGCCCGGACGTCGTTCACCGAGTCCAGCGAGAACCGCCCGTGCACCGAGCAGTGGCCGCGCCACAGGATCATCTTGGCGTCGCGCAGCTGCTCCGCGGTCAGGCCGCCGTTGGGCTTGTGCGGGTTGTACAGGACGCAGTCGTCGAGCGACATGCCCATGTCCCGTACGGCCGTGTTGCGGCCCAGGTGCTGGTCCGGCAGGAACAGGACCTTCTCGCCCTGCTCGAACGCCCATTCAAGGGCGCGCTCGGCATTGGACGAGGTGCAGATCGTGCCGCCGTGCTTGCCGGTGAACGCCTTGATGTCCGCCGAGGAGTTCATGTACGACACGGGTACGACCTGCTCGGCCACCCCGGCCTCCGTCAGGACGTCCCAGCACTCGGCGACCTGCTCGGCCGTCGCCATGTCGGCCATCGAGCAGCCGGCGGCCAGGTCGGGCAGGACCACCTTCTGCTCGTCGCCGGTCAGGATGTCCGCCGACTCGGCCATGAAGTGCACACCGCAGAAGACGATGTACTCCGCCTCCGGCCGTGCCGCCGCGTCCCGGGCCAGCTTGAAGGAGTCGCCCGTGACGTCCGCGAACTGGATGACCTCGTCGCGCTGGTAGTGGTGGCCGAGCACGAAGACCTTGTCGCCGAGCTTCTCCTTGGCCGCACGGGCACGTGCCACCAGGTCCGGGTCGGAGGGGGAGGGCAGGTCGCCGGGACACTCGACGCCACGCTCGCTCCGCGGGTCGGCCTCACGGCCGAGGAGCAGCAGGGCGAGGGGCGACGGCTGTACGTCGAGTTCCTGGGTCTGGGCGGTGGTCACGACACGCACCCTTTCTGTTCTGCGGGCTGTGCTGATGAAGGATGGACCTTTTCGTCGAATTGACGCTATCTATGGTAAGCCCTTCACGTCACTTTGACGAGGTCCATAGCGTCGATGTGACATGAATCCCGCGGCCTGTCCGGAGTCCGTCCACAGGTCGCTGTTCGCGTTCTTGCGTGTGTGCGAGCATGGAGGGAGAACGGAAAGACAGACTCTCGGCCCGGAATGAATCCGCGGCCCCGCCGGTTGCACTCGTCGGCAAGCAGTCTCCGTACAACCCGGGAGAGATGTAGATGTCCGTATCGGACGAGACCAGCACCGTCACCGACGGCATCATCCTGTCCGACGCCGCCGCGGCGAAGGTCAAGGCCCTGCTCGACCAGGAAGGCCGCGAGGACCTCGCCCTGCGCGTCGCGGTTCAGCCCGGCGGTTGCTCGGGTCTGCGCTACCAGCTGTTCTTCGACGAGCGTTCCCTCGACGGTGACGTTCTCAAGGACTTCGGCGGCGTCAAGGTCGTCACCGACCGGATGAGCGCTCCCTACCTCGGCGGCGCCTCCATCGACTTCGTCGACACGATCGAGAAGCAGGGCTTCACGATCGACAACCCGAACGCGACGGGCTCCTGCGCCTGCGGCGACTCCTTCAGCTAGGCCATAGCCCAACAGGAAGGCGGCGCCCCCCTCCGACGGGGGCGCCGCCTTCATCTGTGCCGAGGGTCACCTCTTGGCGAAGTCGCCCTCGGGGATCGCCTGCCCGTCCGCCCCGACGACCTTCCGGTCACCCAAAGGCTCGTCCAGCCGTACGGTCTCGTACGTGGCCTTGGCGAGCATGATGCAGACCTTGCCCTTCTCGGTCGTCGAGGTCACGGTCACCGTCACCTCGCCGTTCTCCTCCACCGAGGCCGAGTACTTGCTGCACACCCCGCCCCAGAAGCCCACCGTCAGCTCCTTGCCGTCGTCGGCGACCGTGTAGCCCTCGATCTTCGTGTCACGCGTCGTCGTCGGGGCCGACGGCTCGTCGCCCGGCGCGGTCGGCGTGGCCGTCGGAGACGGCTCCGCACCGCTCCCGGCCCCGGCCAGATACTTGGGATCGACCGCCGGATACGTCACCGTGAAGCTCTCGGCGGCACCCTCCGCCCGTACCTCGAACAGCCACGACGGCACCAGCGCCGGCCGCCCGGACACGGAGTGCGAGGCCAGCCCGAACACCGCCTTGTCGACGGTGAGCGACTCCTTCGCCCGCGTCGTCGTACCGCACGGCGCCTCCAGACGGTCCTTCAGCGGTACGGGGGTGGCGCAGCCGCCGATGCCCATGCGCGGCTCGGGAGTCGTCACCGCCCCGGGCTCGTTGAGCAGGGCCAGCGTCGCCTTGGCGCCCAGCACCGGATACGTGTCGCCCTTCACCGGCGTCGCCAACTGGCCGCTGCCGCCCACCACTTCGCCCTGTGCGCTGACCTGGATGCCGGTCGTCCAGCCGTACGTCGGCAGCCCGCCGACCACCGGGTTGGCGTTCACCACCCGCTGGGTGTCCATGAGCTGACTGGCGTCGAGCTTCGCGTCGTCCTGGCCGACCGCCTTCAGGATCGGCGCCGCGGCCTTCTTCGCAACCGCCTCGCTCACCGGCTTCACGGTCGTCTCGTCGCCGGAGTTCTGCGTGCACACGGTCGTGCTCTCGCAGTTGTCGGTGCCGCCCGCGAGATACCGGCTGAAGGACCAGGTCCCCGGCGCCTGCTTGTTCACCCGCAGAACCGGACCCGTGCCGTCCTTCGCCGCGCCGACCAGCCAGCTCTCGGCCTCCGTGACCGGCTTCCCCTCGACGCCGAGCGCCTCGGCCAGCCGGGTCACCTCGGCGGCGGTGATCTCGTCCTCCGCCGTCGAGTACACGGGCGCCGAGGCGGGCCCGGCGGGCAGCGTGCCGTCGGCGCGATAGGTCACGCCGTTCGGGTCGGGCTCGCCGGGCGCGATTCCGCTCGTACCGCCCGTGCCGTCGCCCCCGGTGTAGCCGTCGAGGGCCAGCGCCGGGGGAGTGGTGCCGTCGCCGCCGGGCGCCGCGGTGTTGTCCGTACGGCCGCCGCCCGAGCCGCCGGTCGCGCTGGTGGCGAGATACGCCCCGCCGCCCCCGACGAGCAGGACCGCGGCGGCGACCGAGGCGACGAGGACCGGGGACCGGCGCGGGGACGGGCGCTCCTCCGCGCCGCTCTCCTCCGGTACGGCCTCGGTGGTGCCGCCGGCGTCGGCCTCGGGGGCCTTGTCGTCGGCGTCGTCGTGATCGGGTCGCTCGGTGTTCACCGCATCGCTCCTTCGGCTCCCAGCTGTCCCGGCTGTCCCGACCGGCCCGGTCCTGTCACCGACAGGCACCGTGGGGTCGTACACCGCGTCCTCTTTACGGGGGACAGCGATGGGACGCAACGGGGGAGCGCACGGTTCCCTTCGAGCGCTGGTCGGCGGGGTGCCGCCGGTCGCCGCCCGTCAGTAGCCGTACTCGGACATCGCGTCCACCAGCAGCGCCGAGGCCTGCGGGACCGTCACTCCATGGATACGGGACGGAGAGACGGGCAGGGTGACGACCCGGTCCGGAGCCGCCCAGTGCGGTGCCATCCGGGCGCAGTCGCCGCGCAGGGAGGCCAGGCCGCCTTCGAGGTCGTGGCGCACCTGCTGGACCGGGTTGACCTTGAAGTTCGTCATACCGGAACCGTATGCACCGGATACCCGTCCGAGAAAGATCTACTATCGGGTAGTTTTGCCTGCTACAGCGCGCACGGGCCGACCGGGTAGCGTGAACTGTCAATCCGCCTCCCCTTGCAGGAGAGTGTCCTCGCCGTGCGTATCGCAGTCACCGGCTCCATCGCCACCGACCACCTCATGACCTTCCCCGGCCGTTTCGCCGACCAGCTCGTGGCGGACCAGTTGCACACGGTCTCGCTGTCCTTCCTGGTCGACAACCTCGACGTACGCCGGGGCGGTGTGGGTGCGAACATCGCCTTCGGCATGGGCCAGCTCGGCACCACGCCGATCCTGGTCGGGGCCGCCGGCGCCGACTTCGACGAGTACCGCGCCTGGCTGGACCGCCACGGCGTGGACACCGACTCGGTCCGGATCTCCGAGACGCTGCACACCGCGCGTTTCGTGTGCACCACCGACGCCGACCACAACCAGATCGGCTCCTTCTACACCGGCGCGATGAGCGAGGCCCGGCTCATCGAGCTGAAGACCGTCGCCGACCGCGTCGGCGGCCTCGACCTGGTCTCGATCGGCGCGGACGACCCGGAGGCGATGCTCCGCCACACCGAGGAGTGCCGCACCCGGTCCATCCCGTTCGCCGCGGACTTCTCCCAGCAGATCGCCCGCATGGGCGGCGACGACATCAAGGTCCTGCTGGAGGGCGCGGCGTACCTCTTCTCGAACGAGTACGAGAAGGGCCTCATCGAGTCCAAGACCGGCTGGTCCGACGCCGAGATCCTCGCCAAGGTCGGCACCCGGGTGACCACCCTCGGCGCCAGGGGCGTACGCATCGAGCGCGACGGCGAGGACCCGATCGAGGTCGGCTGCCCGGAGGAGGAGGCGAAGGTCGAGCCGACGGGTGTCGGTGACGCGTTCCGGGCGGGGTTCCTGTCGGGGCTGGCGTGGGGGGTTTCGCTGGAGCGGGCGGCGCAGGTGGGATGCATGCTTGCCACGTTGGTCATCGAGACTGTCGGCACCCAGGAGTACCAGTTGCGGCGGGTCAACTTCCTGGAGCGGTTCCGTAAGGCTTATGGGGATGAGGCCGCGGTGGAGGTTCAGGGGCATCTGGGCTGAGTTTTTCGTCTGCGGGTGCGTGGGGGCTGGTCGCGCAGTTCCCCGCGCCCCTATCGGGCGCGTTTAGCTCAACCGGCGGACTAGATATGCCGTTCCTTTCTCCGCCTGCTCCTCGCCCATGTATTCCTGTTCCCGCATTTCGCACCATGCCGGGATGTCCAGGCGGGCCGCCTCGTCGTCCGAGAGGACGCGGATCGTGGCGCCCACCGGGACGTCGCCGATGACCTTCGCCAGCTCGATCACCGGGATCGGGCACCGCTTGCCGAGGGCGTCCACGACGAGGGTGTCGTCCTCCCGTACCGTCACCGGAACCGGCGCGCCCAGCTTCTCCCGTACGGTCGCCACCGCACCCGGCAGGACGGTCAGGAACCGCTCGACGTCCTCGGCCGGGGTCCCGACGGGCAGCGACACCCTCACATTGCCCTCGCTCAGTACGCCCATCGCGCGCAGCACATGGCTCGGCGTCAGGGTGCTGCTCGTACAGGACGATCCGGACGAGACGGAGAAGCCCTCCCGATCCAGCTCGTGCAGCAGAGTCTCCCCGTCGACATAGAGACAGGAGAAGGTGACGACCCCGGGCAGTCGCCCCACCGGATCGCCGACCACCTCCACGTCCGGGACCAGCTGAGGCACCCGCGCCCGGATCCGCTCCGTCAGTTCCCGCAGCCGTACCGCCTCCTGGGCCGCCTCGGCCCGTACGGCACGCAGCGAAGCCGCCGCCGCGACGATCGCCGGCAGGTTCTCGAACCCGGCCGCCCGCCCCGACTCCCGCTCGTCCACGGGCCCTTGAACCGCGAACCGCACCCCTTTACGCACGGCCAGCAGCCCGACCCCGGAGGGCCCACCCCACTTATGGGCACTGGCGGCGAGCAACGACCAGGGCCCGGCCACCGCCCCCCACCCGAGCGACTGCGCCGCGTCCACCAGCAACGGCACCCCGGCCGCCCGGCACACCTCGGCCACCCCGGCGACCGGCTGCTCGGTCCCCACCTCGTGGTTGGCCGACTGGAGACAGGCCAGCGCGGTGTCCGACCGGAGGGCGTCCTCGTACCCCTCGACGGCAACGGAACCGCCACGATCCACCGCGACCGTGGTCACCTCCCCACCCGACGACTCCCACTCCTCCGCCGAATGGAGCACCGACGAGTGTTCGACCGCTGACACGATCAGGTGGCGTCCGACGCGACGCCGCCCGGCAAGAGCGCCCGCCATGCCGACGTGCACCGCCCGGGTGCCGGACGACATGAACGTCAGCTCATCGGGACGGCACCCAACCGCCTCTGCGGCAGCCTCCCGAGCCGCGTCGAGCAACAACCGAGCCCGCCGCCCCTCCCTGTACAAACGTGCGGGATCGGCCCACCCCTCATCGAGCGACGCAAGCAGAGCCTGCCGAGCAACAGGATGAAGGGGAGCAGCAGAGGCAGCATCGAAGTAGGACACACACCAACGCTAAGTCCTCAAGAAGGGGTACGAGGTCCCACCCAGGGGCGCGGGGCTGTGTCATCAGCGGCTCCGCCGCGGGGCGCGACCGGCCACACACGACCCGCACCCGCCAACCACCAAGAACCCCCCACCCCATTGGGCGCCCAGACCCCTTCGGGGTGACCCCCGGCGCGTTGGGGACCCTCCCCGCGCGACCCCAAATTGCGTCCAGTAGGGTTTGGTCCGCATAAACATCCAAACCCCTGCCCGACGCAGCGCGGCGACCGACCCCCAGAAGGCAGGCCGCAGCCAACCCGCGCGGGCGAGACTCTCGGGAAGGCGCTACGTGAGTCCCAACGGCTCCGACCTCCCCCGCTGCCTGAAGGGCGCGGGCGGTACCCCCACGCCGCGGCGCCCGATGCGGCGGAAGCTGCTGCAGGCGATGACTGCGGGCCTGGTCCTGGTGACCGCGACCGGTTGCACATACAAGGACTTCCCCCGCCTTGGTATGCCCACCCCCACCACGGAAGAGGCCCCTCGGATCCTCTCCCTGTGGCAGGGATCCTGGGCAGCCGCGCTCGCCACCGGCGTGCTGGTCTGGGGCCTGATCCTGTGGAGCGCCATGTTCCACCGGCGCAGCCGCACCAAGGTCGAGGTACCCCCGCAGACCCGGTACAACATGCCCATCGAGGCGTTGTACACCGTGGTTCCGCTGATCATCGTCTCGGTGCTCTTCTACTTCACGGCACGTGACGAGTCGAAGCTCCTCGACACCTCCAAGAAGCCCGACCTGACGGTCAACGTCGTCGGCTTCCAGTGGAGCTGGGGCTTCAACTACATCGAGAACGTTCCGGGTTCCACCGGCGACGCGAACACCGACGAGAACCTGGCGGCCATTCCGGACCGGTTCAAGAAGGACTTCCCGGCCGACGCCGGCGGTGTCTACGACGTCGGCACGCCCGCGACGAAGAACCCGCAGACCGGGAACCCCGGTCCGACCCTCTGGCTCCCCAAGGGCAAGACGGTCCGCTTCGTCCTCACCTCGCGTGACGTCATCCACTCCTTCTGGGTCGTGCCGTTCCTGATGAAGCAGGACGTCATCCCGGGCCACACCAACGCCTTCCAGGTGACCCCCAACAAGGAGGGCACCTTCCTGGGCAAGTGCGCGGAACTCTGCGGCGTCGACCACTCCCGGATGCTGTTCAACGTGAAGGTCGTCTCCCCCGAGCGCTACGAGCAGCACCTCAAGGACCTCGCGAAGAAGGGGCAGACCGGTTACATTCCCGCCGGCATCGCGCAGACGAGCCACGAGAAGAACCGGGAGACGACAAACCTGTGAGCATCCTCAACGAACCCCAGGGTGCCGCCGCAGCTGAGGACTCGTACGAGAACGAGCTGCCGGTACGGCGCAAGCAGCCCGGCAACGTGGTCATCAAGTGGCTCACCACCACGGACCACAAGACGATCGGCACGCTGTATCTGGTGACGTCGTTCGCGTTCTTCTGCATCGGTGGCGTGATGGCGCTGTTCATGCGCGCCGAGCTGGCCCGGCCGGGTCTGCAGATCATGTCGAACGAGCAGTTCAACCAGGCGTTCACGATGCACGGCACGATCATGCTGCTGATGTTCGCGACACCGCTGTTCGCCGGTTTCACCAACTGGATCATGCCGCTCCAGATCGGCGCCCCCGACGTCGCCTTCCCGCGGCTGAACATGTTCGCCTACTGGCTCTACCTGTTCGGCTCCCTCATCGCCGTCGGCGGCTTCCTCACCCCCTCCGGCGCGGCCGACTTCGGCTGGTTCGCCTACTCCCCGCTCTCCGACGCCGTCCGCTCCCCCGGCATCGGCGCCGACCTGTGGATCATGGGCCTGGCCTTCTCCGGCTTCGGCACCATCCTCGGCGCGGTCAACTTCATCACCACCATCATCTGCATGCGCGCCCCCGGCATGACCATGTTCCGCATGCCGATCTTCGTGTGGAACGTGCTGCTGACCGCGGTCCTGGTCCTGCTCGCCTTCCCCGTGCTCGCCGCCGCGCTCTTCGCGCTGGAGGCGGATCGGAAATTCGGCGCACACGTCTTCGATGCCGCAAACGGTGGCGCCTTGCTGTGGCAACACCTGTTCTGGTTCTTCGGGCATCCAGAGGTGTACATCATCGCCCTGCCGTTCTTCGGCATCATCAGCGAGGTCATCCCGGTCTTCTCCCGCAAGCCGATGTTCGGCTACATGGGCCTGATCGGCGCGACCATCGCCATCGCCGGCCTGTCCGTGACGGTGTGGGCCCACCACATGTACGTCACCGGCGGCGTCCTCCTCCCGTTCTTCTCCTTCATGACGTTCCTCATCGCCGTCCCAACGGGCGTGAAGTTCTTCAACTGGATCGGAACCATGTGGAAGGGCAGTCTGTCCTTCGAGACACCAATGCTCTGGGCCACCGGCTTCCTCATCACCTTCACCTTCGGTGGTCTGACCGGTGTCATCCTGGCGTCGCCGCCGATGGACTTCCACGTCTCGGACTCCTACTTCGTGGTGGCGCACTTCCACTACGTCGTCTTCGGCACCGTGGTGTTCGCGATGTTCTCCGGCTTCCACTTCTGGTGGCCGAAGATGACGGGCAAGATGCTCGACGAGCGCCTCGGCAAGATCACCTTCTGGACCCTGTTCATCGGCTTCCACGGCACCTTCCTCGTCCAGCACTGGCTGGGCGCCGAGGGCATGCCGCGCCGGTACGCGGACTATCTCGCGGCCGACGGCTTCACGGCCCTGAACACGATCTCGACGATCAGTTCGTTCCTGCTCGGCCTCTCGGTCCTCCCGTTCTTCTACAACGTCTGGAAGACCGCGAAGTACGGCAAGAAGGTCGAGGTCGACGACCCGTGGGGCTACGGCCGCTCGCTGGAGTGGGCCACGTCCTGCCCGCCCCCGCGCCACAACTTCCTCACCCTGCCGCGTATCCGCAGTGAATCCCCGGCGTTCGACCTGCACCACCCGGAGATCGCCGCGCTCGACCAGCTGGAGAACGCCGGTCACGGCGAGAAGGCCCTCGTCGGCGGCAAGGAGGCGGGCAAGTGAAGGTCCAGGGCAAGATGTTCATCTGGCTCGCCGTCTTCGTCCTCGCCATGGCGATCGTCTACGGCGTGTGGTCGAAGGAGCCGGCGGGCACCACGGCGCTCTTCCTCGCCTTCGGCCTGTGCATCATGGTCGGCTACTACCTGGCCTTCACGGCCCGGCGGGTCGACGTGGGCGCCCAGGACAACAAGGAAGCGGACATCGCGGACGACGCCGGCGAGGTCGGGTTCTTCAGCCCGCACAGCTGGCAGCCGCTCTCGCTGGCGATCGGCGGCGCGCTGCTCTTCCTGAGCGTCGCGATCGGCTGGTGGCTGGCGTACTTCGCGGCCCCGCTGCTCCTGATCGGCCTGTGGGGCTGGGTCTTCGAGTACTACCGCGGTGAGAACCGCACCCAGTAACACGCTCGGCACCCAAGGGAGCCCGGACACTCCGTCAGGAGAGTCCGGGCTCCCTCTTTTGCCACGCCCTCGTTCCCCCGCACGGATCACCCGCCGCGCCGAGGCCGACGTACGTTCTTAGCGTGAGGGCATGAGCCACTCACCGCGTAACCGTACGGTCGTCAGTTGCACCCTCCTGGTGGCCGCCCTGGGCGCCTCCGCCACCGCCTGCGGCTCCGACGGTCACCCCCTCTCGGCGAAGCCGTACGACGCGGCTGAGCAGATCTCCTTCGGCGGCTCCGTCGACGACGGGAAGAAGGCCGACCCGGACAAGCCCCTGGAGGTCACCTCCGAGGACTCAGACGGCCGCATCACGGACGTCACGGCCGTCGACGCGACCGGACGCTACGTGGCCGGCGAACTCTCCGCCGACGGCAGCCGCTGGCACAGCACCTCACCCCTGGCCGCGGGCGCCCGCTACACGGTCCGCGTGAGCACCGAGGACGAGGACGGGGCCCCCGGCCGCGAGACCATCGCCTTCGACACCAGCAGGCCCACCACCAAGAAGCGCCTGAACGTCACCTTCGGCCCGAAGGCGGGCACCTACGGCGTGGGCCAGCCGGTGACGGCCGAACTCAGCCAGCCCGTACGGGAGAAGGCGCAGCGCGCGATAGTCGAGCGCGCCCTCAAGGTGGACTCGACCCCCGCCGCCGAGGGCGCGTGGCACTGGGTGGACGACAAGGAACTCCACTACCGCCCCAAGGAGTACTGGCCCGCCAAGGCCACCGTCCAGGTGCACAGCAACCTGCCCGGCATCAAGATCGCCGACCGCCTCTGGGGTGGCACGGCCAAGCCCCTGAAGTTCACCACCGGCGACCGGGTCGTCGCCGTCACAGACGCGTCGTCCCACGAGATGACCGTCTACAAGAACGACGAGGTGATCAACACCATCCCGGTCACCACGGGCAAGCCCGGCTTCGAGACCCGCAACGGCGTCAAGGTCGTACTAGGCAAGGAGTACTTCGTACGCATGCGCGGCACCAGCATCGGCATAGCCGAGGGCAGCGCCGAGTCCTACGACCTGCCGGTCTACTACGCCACCCGGGTGACCTGGAGCGGCGAGTACGTCCACGCCGCCCCCTGGTCGGTCGGCTCCCAGGGCTCCGCCAACGTCAGCCACGGCTGCACCGGCATGAGCACCGGCAACGCCGAGTGGTTCTTCGACACCGTCCGCGAGGGCGACGTGGTCAAGGTGGTCAACTCCTACGGCGACACCATGGAAACCTTCGGCAACGGCTTCGGCGACTGGAACCTCAACTGGCAGAAATGGCAAGCGGGAAGTGCCCTGACAAACGGCACGACAGCAGGCCAGACCACTGTCCAGACGGCAAAGCTACGACCGACGTCAGCCTGAGGAGCAGTCAGGGGCGCGGGGAACTGCGCGACAAGCCACAACGGCGCAGCACCCGCCACGAAAACCGAACCCCCCACCCCCCCCTAGGCGCTGAGTGCCTTCTTCGACCGCAACAGTGAAGCCAACGCAGAAGCGAACTCCACCGGATCCACCGGCAAGGTGACCGCCGAGTCCGCCCGAGACCACGTCGCCAGCCACGCATCCTGAGGCCGCCCGATCAGCAACAGCACCGGCGGACACTCGAACACCTCGTCCTTGATCTGCCGGCACATCCCCATGCCCCCCATGGGCACGGCCTCACCATCAAGCACGCACACATCGATCCCGCCCTTGTCCAACTCCTTCAGGACAGCAGCGGGAGTCGCACACTCAAGGAACTCGACGGCGGGAACATCCGGCGCAGGCCGCCGCCCCGTCGCCAACCGCACCTGCTCGCGGGTGTTGGAGTCGTCGCTGTAGACCAGCACCGTGGCGGTCGGCTGCATTGTTCCCTCCGAGACATCAGCGTCGTACGGACAGCCGGATGCTACTCCTTCGGACCCCCGGTCTGAACACCGTCGGAACACCGCTCACACGGCTGTCCGATGGGCCATACGGGCTGGACACACCCCACCAACACTCCGAACGGCACCCCCCGGGGTGAGGGCGGGATAAGCGACCGACATAATGTCGGTCGTGGCGACAGCAACGACAGTAGAAACCGGGCACGCGCACCCGTCGGTCAACCGGCCGAACCTCACCAGCGTCGGAACCATCATCTGGCTGAGTTCCGAGCTGATGTTCTTCGCGGCCCTCTTCGCGATGTACTTCACCCTGCGATCGGTGACCGGTCCGGATCACTGGAAGGAGATGGCCTCCAACCTGAACTTCCCGTTCTCGGCGGCCAACACCACGATCCTGGTGCTCTCCTCCCTCACCTGCCAGCTCGGCGTGTTCGCCGCCGAGCGCGGTGATGTGAAGAAGCTCCGGATGTGGTTCATCGTCACCTTCGTGATGGGTGCGATCTTCATCGGCGGTCAGGTCTTCGAGTACACCGAGCTGGTCAAGCACGAGGGCCTCTCGCTCTCGTCGGACCCGTACGGCTCGGTGTTCTACCTGACCACCGGGTTCCACGGTCTGCACGTGACCGGCGGTCTCATCGCCTTCCTGTTCGTCCTCGGCAGGACGTACGCGGCACGAAGGTTCACTCATGAGCAGGCGACCGCCGCGATCGTCGTGTCCTACTACTGGCACTTCGTCGACGTCGTCTGGATCGGGCTCTTCGCCACGATCTACATGATCAAGTAGCCGGGCCCGCCCGATCCTCACATCGGGTCCGCCCGATACCTCCCAGAAGACTCGACGCTGAAGATCCTGACACCGGGGTAATCCGTGAAAAAGCTCTCCGCACGACGACGCCATCCGCTGGCGGCGGTCGTCGTCCTACTCATCGCGCTGGCGGCCGTCGGGGGGCTGTACGCCACACTCGCACCCGCGAGCAAGGCACAGGCCGATGAAACCGCCCAGTCCCTCACCATCACCGAGGGACAGCGGCTGTACTCCGTGGGCTGCGCAAGCTGCCACGGCACCGGCGGTCAGGGCACCTCCGACGGTCCGAGCCTGGTGGGCGTGGGCGCCGCGGCGGTCGACTTCCAGGTGGCGACCGGCCGTATGCCGGCCGCGACCTCGCAGGGCGCGCAGATCCCGAAGAAGAAGAACATCTACTCGCAGGCCGAGATCGACCAGCTCGCGGCGTTCATCGCGTCGCTGGGCGCCGGTCCGTCCGTGCCGACCGAGGAGCAGTACGGCCCCGACGGCGCGGACATCGCCAAGGGTGGCGAACTCTTCCGCACCAACTGCGCCCAGTGCCACAACTTCACCGGCAAGGGCGGTGCGCTCACGCACGGCAAGTTCGCCCCGGACCTTGAGGGTGTCGACCCGAAGCACATCTACGAGGCCATGCAGACCGGCCCGCAGAACATGCCGTCCTTCCCCGACACGACGCTGTCGGAGAAGAACAAGAAGGACATCATCGCGTACCTCGACGCGGTCAACGGCGATGACACCGTGGAGCCCGGCGGTCTCGGTCTGGGCGGTCTCGGACCGGTCAGTGAGGGCCTGTTCGCCTGGATCTTCGGCCTCGGAGCGCTCATCGCGGTCGCCGTCTGGGTCGCCGCTCGGACCGCAAAGGCCAAGAAGTCATGAGTAGCCAAGACATTCCAGAAGAGAACCTGCCCGCCGAGCGGGCCACCGACCAGCACAATCACGGTGCTGTGGGCGTAGCCGACGACAAGGACCCGTTCGCGGACCCGGGGCTGCCGCCCCACGAGCACCGCGTCCAGGACATCGACGAGCGGGCCGCCAAGCGGTCCGAGCGCGCGGTCGCCTTCATGTTCACGCTGTCGATGCTGGCCACCGTCGGCTTCATCGCCTCGTACGTCGGGATCCCGCACGACAAGGCGATCTACGTCTTCCCGATCGGGCACATCAACGCGCTGAACTTCGCGCTGGGCCTGACCCTCGGGATCGCGCTCTTCGCGATCGGCGCGGGCGCGGTCCACTGGGCCCGCACCCTGATGTCCGACGAGGAACTCGTCGACGAGCGGCACGCGATCGCGGCGCCGCCCGAGGTCAAGGCGAAGGTCCTGGCCGACTTCAAGCAGGGCGCCAAGGAGTCCGCGATCGGCCGGCGCAAGCTGGTCCGCAACACGATGTTCGGCGCGCTGGCCCTGTTCCCGCTCTCCGGCGTCGTCCTGCTCCGCGACCTCGGCCCGCTGCCCGGGACGAAGCTCCGCCACACCCTGTGGTCCAAGGGCAAGCTGCTCGTCAACATGAACACGAACGAGCCGCTGCGTCCCTCGGACGTCGTGGTCGGTTCACTCACCTTCGCCAAGCCCGAGGGCCTGGAGGAGGACGACCACGAGTTCCAGACCGAGATCGCCAAGGCCGCCCTGATGATCGTCCGCATCCAGCCGGACAACATCAAGGACAAGCGCGAGCTCGAGTGGTCCCACGAGGGCATCGTGGCGTACTCGAAGATCTGCACCCACGTCGGTTGCCCGATCTCCCTGTACGAGCAGCAGACGCACCACGTGCTCTGCCCCTGCCACCAGTCCACCTTCGACCTCTCCGACGGCGCCCGGGTGATCTTCGGCCCCGCCGGTCACGCCCTGCCGCAGCTGCGCATCGGCGTGAACGACGAGGGCTACCTTGAGGCGCTCGGCGACTTCTCCGAGCCCGTCGGTCCTGCTTTCTGGGAGCGCGGATGAGCACTACGGCAAACACCACGGACGCGCGTTCGTCGCGCGAGAAGGCGCCCGCCGGTGAGCGGGTCGCCGACTGGGCCGACGGCCGGCTGGGCATCTACGGCCTGGCCAAGGCCAACATGCGCAAGATCTTCCCCGACCACTGGTCGTTCATGCTGGGCGAGGTCTGCCTCTACAGCTTCATCATCATCATCCTCACGGGTGTGTACCTGACGCTGTTCTTCCACCCGTCGATGAACGAGGTGGAGTACCACGGCAGCTACATCCCGCTGCAGGGCCAGCTGATGTCCGAGGCGTTCAACTCGACCATGCACATCTCCTTCGATGTGCGCGGTGGTCTGCTGATCCGGCAGATCCACCACTGGGCGGCGCTGATCTTCCTCGCCGGCATGTTCGTGCACATGATGCGCGTGTTCTTCACGGGTGCGTTCCGCAAGCCCCGCGAGGTCAACTGGGTGTTCGGATTCCTGCTGTTCGTCCTGGGCATGTTCACCGGGTTCACCGGCTACTCGCTCCCGGACGACCTGCTCTCCGGCACCGGTGTGCGCTTCATGGAGGGCGCGGTCCTGTCCGTGCCGGTCGTGGGCACGTACCTGTCGTTCTTCCTGTTCGGCGGCGAGTTCCCGGGCGGCGACTTCGTGGCCCGGTTCTACTCGGTCCACGTACTGCTGCTGCCGGGCATCATGCTCGGCCTGCTGGTGGCGCACCTGATCCTGGTCTTCTACCACAAGCACACGCAGTTCGCGGGCCCCGGAAAGACGAACAACAACGTCGTCGGCATGCCGCTGCTGCCGGTCTACATGGCCAAGGCCGGAGGCTTCTTCTTCCTGGTCTTCGGTGTCATCGCGGTCATCGCGGCCATCGCCTCGATCAACCCGATCTGGACCATGGGCCCCTACCGTCCGGACCAGGTGTCCACCGGCGCGCAGCCCGACTGGTACATGGGCTTCTCCGAGGGCCTGATCCGTGTCATGCCGGGCTGGGAGATCAACGCCTGGGGTCACACACTCGTCCTGGGTGTGTTCATCCCGCTGATCATCTTCCCGCTGGTCCTGGTCGCGATCGCGGTCTACCCGTTCATCGAGTCCTGGGTCACCGGCGACAAGAGCGAGCACCACATCCTGGACCGCCCGCGCAACGCGCCGACCCGTACGGCCTTCGGTGTCGCGTGGATCACCTGGTACATGGTGCTGCTGATCGGTGGTGGGAACGACCTCTGGGCCACCCACTTCCACCTGTCGATCAACGCGATCACCTGGTTCGTCCGCATCGCGTTCTTCGTCGCCCCGGTCCTCGCGTTCATCGCCACCAAGCGGATCTGCCTCGGCCTCCAGCGCCGCGACAAGGACAAGGTGCTGCACGGCCGCGAGTCGGGCATCATCAAGCGCCTGCCGCACGGTGAGTTCATCGAGGTGCACGAGCCGCTCAGCCAGGAGGCCCTGCACACGCTCACGGCTCACGAGCAGTACGAGCCGGCCGCGATCGGCGCGACGGTCGACGAGAACGGTGTCGAGCGCAAGGTGAAGGGCCCGGAGAAGCTGCGGGCCAAGCTCAGCAAGTCGTACTACGGCGAGGACGGCCAGATCGCCAAGCCGACCGCCGATGAGTACAAGGAGATCACGAGCGGCCACGGCCACCACTGATCCCCTCGCTTCGCCACACAGTCGAAGGGCCCCGTCCGATCACCGGACGGGGCCCTTTGCCGTGCCCCTGGCTGGATAGGGTGGGAGCACACTTTCTGACTGTCGAGAGTTCCCCTCTCGTACGACACCCTGGAGCGGCCTTATGAGCGCTGTGACCCCCGCAGGAGGCGACACCGCGGCGGGCCGTTCCTGGCCCGAGGTGCTGAACGCCCTGCTGTACGGCCGGGACCAGAGCGCCGACGCCACGGCCTGGGCGATGGACCAGATCATGCGGGGCGAGGCGACCGACGCGCAGATCGCCGGGTTCGTGGTGGCGCTGCGCGCCAAGGGCGAGACGGTGGAGGAGATCACCGGCCTGGTCCGGGCGATGTACGAGCACGCGAACGTCATCGAGGTGTCCGGGCGGACCGTCGACATCGTCGGCACGGGCGGCGACGGCGCGAAGACGGTGAACATCTCCACGATGTCCTCGCTCGTCGTGGCCGGCACCGGCGCCAAGGTCGTCAAGCACGGCAACCGGGCGGCCTCGTCGGCGTCGGGCTCCTCGGACGTCCTGGCCAAGCTCGGCGTCAACCTCGATCTGACCCCGCAGCGGGTCGCCGAGGTGGCCGAGGAGGCCGGCATCACCTTCTGCTTCGCCATCAAGTTCCACCCGGCGCTGCGTCACGCGGGCGCCGCCCGCGGCCAGTTGGGCATCCGTACGGTGTTCAACGCCCTCGGTCCGCTGACCAACCCGGCGAAGGTGAAGGCCCAGGCGGTGGGCGTCGCCGACCCGTTGATGGCACCGATCGTCGCCGGTGTCTTCGCCGAACGCGGCAACTCCTCCCTGGTCTTCCGCGGTGACGACGGCCTCGACGAACTGACGACCACGGCCACCTCCCACGTCTGGATCGTCCGGGACGGCAAGGTCACCGAGGAGACCTTCGACCCGCGCGACGCCGGACTCGAACTGGTGCCGGTGGAGGCGCTGCGCGGCGGCGACCCGGCGCACAACGCGGAGGTGGCCCGCCGTCTCCTCGACGGTGAGACCGGGCCTGTACGTGATGCCGTACTGCTGAACTCGGCGGCGGCGCTCGTGGCGTTGGATCCGACCGGGGGACCGCTCGCCGAGCAGCTCCGGGCCGGTATGGAGAGGGCTGCGGAGTCGATCGACTCGGGTGCGGCCAAGCGGACGCTGGAGCGCTGGGTGGCGGCCACCAACAAGTAATTCCGTGCCGATGGGCGTCCCGCGATCCGGACACGGGTTGCGGGGCGTCGATCACTTCACGTATTTTCTGCACCAGGTCATGAGTGACAGTCATGAGGCCCCGGCCGACTGTCCGGCAACCCTCCGTCCGTGGCGGGGTGCCCCGGGATGAAGACCAGGCCGTAAGCAGCAAGGCTTACGGCAAGCGCGGGCCCCTCTCGACACCAGGGGTCCTGGTCGTTCGAGGGAGTCTTCCGTGAGCAAGCGAATGCGATAGGGCTGCCGAGCCCCGCCTCCGCGCACCCTTTTTTCCTTCCTTCCCGTGCTTGAGCCGTATGCGCTCGCGCGGTGATTCCTCTTGTCTCTCACGGGAGTTCGCCATGTCTGTCTCCACCGTTGCCGCCGCCCAGACGGTTTGTTCGCCTCTGCCCGTTCTCGGCCGAGATGTCACCGTCCCGCTCGTCACCGGTGGCGAGGTCACCTACGCGGCGCTCGACTACGCGGCCAGCGCGCCCGCGCTCCAGCGGGTCTGGGACGACGTGGCGGCGTACGCGCCCTACTACGGCAGCGTGCACCGGGGCGCCGGCTATCTCTCCCAGCTGTCGACGGACCTCTTCGAGAACGCCCGCCGGACGGTCACGGAGTTCCTGGACTGCCGGGCCGACGACCAGCTGATCTTCACCCGGTCCACCACCGACTCCCTCAACCTGCTCGCCGCCGCGCTCCCCGCCGGGTGCCAGGTCTTCGTCTTCGAGACCGAGCACCACGCCTCGTTGCTGCCCTGGAAGGACGCCCAGGTCACCTACCTCAACGCCCCGCGTACCCCGCAGCAGGCCGTGGCCACGCTGGAGGAGGCCCTCGCCGCCCGCGACCCTCACGGCCCGGCCCTCGTCTGCGTCACCGGCGCGTCCAACGTCACCGGTGAGCTGTGGCCCGTACGGGAGCTGGCCGCCGCCGCCCACGCGCACGGTGCCCGGATCGTCCTGGACGCCGCCCAGCTCGCCCCGCACCACCCCGTCTCCGTCCAGGACCTGGACGTCGACTGGGTCGCCTTCTCCGGGCACAAGCTGTACGCGCCCTTCGGCTCCGGTGTCCTGGCCGGGCGTGCCGACTGGCTGCGGGCGGCCGATCCGTACCTCGCGGGGGGCGGCGCCAGTCGTAAGGTCACGCGGCGTGCGGACGGGGGAGTGGACGTGGAGTGGCACGACAGCGCGGCGCGGCACGAGGCGGGGTCGCCGAACGTGATCGGGGCCTACTCGATCGCGGCTGCGTGCAAGGCGCTCACCGAGGCCGGCTTCGATTCGCTGGTGGCCCGGGAGCAGTACCTGATCGACACCGTGCGGGCGGGGCTGGCGGAGGTGCCCGAGGTCCGGGTTCTCTCGCTGTTCGGGGACGACGCGCCCCGGGTCGGGGTCATCTCGTTCGTCGTCGAGGGGTGGAACAGCTCGCACTTCGCGGCGGCGCTGTCCGCGGAGTACGGGATCGGGGTGCGGGACGGGCTGTTCTGCGCGCATCCGCTGGTGCGGACGCTGCTGGGGAGTGACCCGCAGACTCAGGGGGAGTGTGGGGCGCCTGAGGCGGCTCCCGGCGAGAAGTCGCTCAACGCCATTCGCGTGAGCTTCGGGGCGGGTACGCCGGACGAGCATGTCGAGCGGTTCGTGGGTGCGGTGAAGGAGCTTGTGCGGGACGGGGCTCGGTGGCAGTACCGGACCGAGGACGGGCGGTGCGTTCCGGCGGTCTGACAATCCGGGCCGGCTGCAGCGAACCTAGGGGCGCGGGGAACTGCGCGACAAGCCACAGCGCACCCGCACCCGCCGATGAACCCTACGAATCGAGCCCGATCGCGAACGCTGCCTCCAGGTCGTGCTGGGAGTAGGTCCGGAACGCCACGTGGGTGTCCGTCGCCTCCACGCCCGGGATCTTGCTGATGCTGCCCGGGATGATCTCCGCCAGGTCCTCGTGGGCCTTGACTCGGACCATCGCGATCAAGTCGTACGTGCCGGTGACGGAGAAGACCTCGCTCACGCTTTCCAGCGCGGCGATCCTCTCCGCGATCTCGGGGATCCGGTCCACGCTGGTCTTGATGAGCACGATCGCGGTGATCACGGCTGGTTCTCTCCCTCGGGCGCCTTCACTGGGGCCCTCACTTTAGTCGCACCGCCGTATCGCACCCACGCGTACGCGAAGCCCAGGCCGAAGCCCACGACGTGCGCCAAGTACGCCACCCCGGGGCCCGACGACGCCCTCCCCGCCGCCACCCACTGGAGGGTCGCCCAGAAGGGGAGGGTCAGCCAGGCCGGGAAGCGCAGGGGGAGGAAGAAGAGGAACGGGAAGAGGCTTGTGACGCGGGCGCCTGGGAACAGGTACAGGAACGCGCCCAGGATCGCCGAGATCGCACCGGACGCCCCCACCAGCGTCTGCTGCGAGCCGGCGTTGGCGGCGGCGTAGCCGAGCAGGGCGAGGTAGCCGCAGCCCAGGTAGAAGAGGGCGAACTCCAGGTGGCCGAGGCGTTCCTCGGTCATCGCGCCGAAGACGTAGAGGAAGAGCATGTTGCCCAGCAGGTGGACCCAGCTGCCGTGCACGAAGAGCGCCGTCGCCGGGGTGAGCGTGGCGCGCGGGGCGCCCGCGAAGAGGTCGGCGGGGACCACGCCCCAGCGGCGGAAGTAGGCGCGCTGGGCGGCGAGCAGGGCGTCCCCGGTGCCGTAGCCGGGGTTGAGGCCCGAGGCGGGGCCGATGACGAACAGAAGGCAGCACACGGCGATCAGGCCGTACGTCACCGGCGCCGACTGGACGCGAATCGACCTGTGGATCGACCTGTGGACCGGTCCGGGGGCCGCCGTACGCCACTTTTCGAACTTGCCGATCATGGCTACAGAGCATGACGTAACGGGACCGAACAGTGCAGACCGCCTCGCCGCTGTGGACGGACGGGCGGTGGGTACCCACCAGGCCTTAGGGTTACGAGCCACACGCTCCAGGGAATCTGGCGCAGCACGGACACTAGAAGGAAAGCGAACATATCCACGATGACGGTTCCTCTGCCGACCGAGACGACCCGGTGGCGCTGTGCCCTGTGCGGCAACCTCACGCGTTTCGACGTGACCCGCTCCTCCAAGGTGGTGGAGTACGTGCACCTGGACCTCGCCGGGGCGCCGAACGTGGAGGAGCGCGAGGTGGTCAGTGAGACCATCGAGTCGGTGCGCTGCCGCTGGTGCAACGCCGTGGATCAGGTGGAACTCGTGGACAGGCCGGGCGCCGGCTCCTGACAGGGAGCGGGCCCCGCACAGGAATGGGCTGGGGTGACGGATGGTGGAGACCACAGGCGGGGGGCCGGGCGACGGCGCCGCCGAGGTGCTCGACCGCCCGCTGCCCGACGGCGTGCGCAGGCGCGTCGTACAGATCGTGTCCGATGGTTTCGGCGGGCTGACCGTGGCCGAACTGCCCGCCCAGTTGCGGCAGTACGCGCGGTTCGCACCCAATCGGCGGGCCAAGTTCGCCGGCAATGCCATGGCTGCCGCCTTGGAGACCGACACGTTGTTCCGGCAGCGCATCGGGGAGAAGCTGCGGGAGGCGCAGGCCGAGCTGGCGGGCGCTCTCGACGCGGGGTCGCCGCCGCCGGCCGCCGATCCACTGGACGTGGCCGCCGCGGCCTATGTGCTGCGGCCCACGGGCTGGGTGAAGCTCGTCGCCGCGGCCGGTGAGGAGGCGCAGCGGGCCGACGCCGAGCGCGCCGACGAGGAGAGCCGGGCCGAGCTGGAGCGGCTGCGCGAGGAACTGGGCGCCGCCCGCGACCTCACCCGTACCGAGACCGAGCGGCTGCGCACGGAGCTGGAGTCGGCCAAGAAGGAAGCCGAATCGCTTCACCGCAAGCTGCGCGCCGCCCTCAGTGACGTCAAGCGTGGCGAGGCCGCCTTGCGCAAGGTGCACGCCGAGATCGACGCCGTACGGACCGAGGAGCACGCCCAGGTCTCCGCGGCCGAGAGCGAGGCCCGGCGGCTCAAGGGGCGGCTCGTGGAGGTCGAGGCGGCCCTTGAGGCCAGCAGACGCGCCGCCCGGGAGGGGCGGAGCGTCGAGGACATGCGCGTACGGCTGCTGCTCGACACCGTACTCGACGCGGCCCAGGGGCTGCGGCGGGAACTGGCGCTGCCGCCGGTGTCGGTGCGGCCGGCCGAGACCGTGGACGCGGTCGAACCGGGACGAATGACCCCGAAAGACATCGCCGCGCGGGCCCTGTCCGAAAATGACCCCGCCATTCTCGACCAGCTTCTCGCGCTGCCGCAGGCCCATCTGGTCGTCGACGGGTACAACGTCACCAAGACCGGCTATCCCCAGATGCCCCTGGAGAAGCAGCGGTTGAGGCTGCTCGGGCAGCTCTCGCAGCTCGCCGCGCAGACCGGCGCCGAGGTCACCTGTGTCTTCGACGGGGCCGAACTGGCCGCTCCGGTGCTGCTGGCGCCGCCGCGCGGGGTGCGGGTGCTGTTCTCCAAGGCCGGTGTCACCGCCGACGAGTTGATCCGTCAGCTGGTGCGCGCGGAGCCGCCGGGCCGGCCGGTCATCGTCGTCTCGACGGACCGCGAGGTGGCCGACGGGATCGCCAAGGCGGGGGCGCGGCCGGTGGCTTCGGTGGTGCTGCTGAAGCGGTTCTCGCGCGGCTGACGGCGGTCCGTAACGTACGCGCTGAATGCCCGAATTGGCGGAACTGTCACGCAACGTAGTGTCAAACGGGCGTTACCTGATGTGAGTTGTGTGTAAAGAATGCACGTGTGACAAACATTTTTCATGCGAGGATTTGAAGTGATCACAGGGAGGTCACTAGGGTCAGGCCTCGAACCTCCGCTCGGGTGATCACTCAATGGGAGTGACGGCGGGAGAAGAAGGAGTTCGCCTCCGTGGCGTCCCATCGTCGACCGAAGCAGCCGAGCCGCACCCGTGTGACCGTGCTCACCACCGCCGCAGCCGCCGCCGTGGCCCTCAGCGCCAACGCCGCGAACGCCGCGCCGAGCGAGAAGCCGAGCAAGGACGAGGTCAAGGCCAAGGTCGACAAGCTCTACGAGCAGACCGAGCAGGCGAGCGAGAAGCTCAACGGTGCTCAGGAGAAGCAGGACAAGCTGGAGAAGGAGATCTCCACTCTCCAGGACAACGTCGCCCGCGGCCAGGAAGAGCTCAACGAGCTGCGTGACAGCCTCGGACTCGCCGCCGCCGCCCAGTACCGCACGGGCAGCATCGACCCCTCCGTGCAGCTCTTCCTCTCCGCCGACCCCGACGACTACCTCGACAAGGCGTCCACGATGGACCAGTTGAGCAGTCAGCAGGTCGAGACGCTCAAGAAGGTCACGGAGAAGCAGCGCGCGCTCGCCCAGCAGCGCTCCGAGGCCACCGAGAAGCTCGCGGACCTCGCGGACACCCGCGCCGAGCTGGCCAAGAAGAAGAAGGAAGTCCAGAGCAAGCTCTCCGAGGCGCGCAAGATCCTCAACTCGATGACGGCCGCGGAGAAGGCGGCCCTCGCCGCCGCCGACGCCCGCGCCACCCGGGCCAGCGAGCGCTCCGCCCTGAGCAGTGCGGCGGCCGTCACCGGCCGCGCCGGCTCCGCGTACGCCGCCGCGCAGAGCAAGATCGGCTCGCCGTACGTCTACGGCGCCTCGGGCCCCGACTCCTTCGACTGCTCGGGCTTCACGTCGTGGGCGTTCGCCCAGGCCGGCATCACCATCCCCCGCACCTCGCAGGCGCAGGCCAGCGCGGGGACGCGCATCTACTCGCAGAGCGATCTCCAGGTCGGTGACCTGGTCATCTTCTACAGCGACCAGCACCACGTCGGCTTCTACGCCGGCAACGGCCAGGTCCTGCACGCGCCGCGCAGCGGCACGGTCGTGCGGTACGAGTCGATCGACAACATGCCCTTCCAGTTCGGTGTACGGATCTGATCTGCTCTTCGCCGGATCGGATCGTCGTACTCCTTCCGGGTCTGTTCAAGATCAGGACACGTTGACGCCCGAACGGGCGAATCCCGACACCCTTCGCTGACCCCGCGCCCCGCCGATGACCTGCGTCATAGGCGGGGCGTGACTGTGTGTGGCCGTCGAGGTCTTTGGCCCACGCGTAGTCGCACGGCTACTGTCTGCCGCGCCCCCCAATACCGGGGGCACGTCAGCGTCAGCCAGCGGAAGGAGTGCGGCTTCTCGTGGGGTTCCATCGCCGCCTTGCACCGTCCGGGTTCGACCGGGGCGCCGCCGCCGCGGGCACCGTTCTCACCGTGCTGTCCGCCGCCGCGGCCGCCTTCGGCGCCGCCGTGCCGTCGGCCGTCGCCGCGCCGGGTGGCAACACCCGGGCCGAGGTGGACCGGCTCTACGCGGAGGCCGAGAAGGCCACCGAGTCCTACAACCGGGCCGACGAGCGCTCCGACGCGCTGCGCGAGCAGGTGACCCGGGCGCAGGACCGGATCGCCCGGCAGCAGGAGAGCATCAACACCATGCGGGAGGCGCTCGGTTCGCTCGCGGGCGCCCAGTACCGGGCCGGGGGCATGGACCCCTCGCTCGCCCTGCTGTTCTCCGACGACCCGGACGAGTACCTGGAGAAGGCCGCCGCGCTCGACCGGATCAGCGTCCACCAGGCCGGTGAGCTGCGGGAACTCCAGTCGGCCATGCGGGAACTCGCCCAGGAGCGCTCGGAGGCCACCGGCAAGCTCACCGAACTCGACAAGAGCCGCAAGGCGGTCGCGACGCACAAGCGGACCGTCGAACGGAAGCTGGCCAAGGCGCGGGCGCTGCTCAACTCCCTGCCGTCCGCCGACCGCGCCGCCTACGACCGGGCCTCCCGTTCCGACCGCGCCGACCTGCCCGACCCCGGGAACGCCGCCGCACCGAACGCCCGTGCGGCAACGGCCGTCGCCGCGGCCCGCGCGGCCCTGGGCAGCCCGTACATCTGGGGCTCCAGCGGGCCCTCCGGCTTCGACTGCTCGGGCCTGATGCAGTGGTCGTACGCGCAGGCAGGGGTCTCCCTGCCGCGCACCTCGCAGGCCCAGCGGTACGCCGGCCAGCAGGTCCCGCTCTCCCAGGCCCAGCCCGGCGACCTGGTCACCTACCGGTCCGATGCCAGCCACGTCGGGATGTACGTGGGCAACGGCCAGGTGATCCACGCCCCCTATCCGGGCGCGCCGGTGCGGTACGACCCGGTGGGCATGATGCCGGTGTCGTCGGTCACCAGGGTCTGACCGTCCGCTTTCTCCACAGTCGGCCCGTACGATCGTCGGCGTGGCTGGTCGAAGGCGGGCGTGGGATGCGTGGCGGGTCCGGGGTGTGGCGCTCTGGCTGGTCCTGGGCTCGCTCGTCGCTCTCGTAGCGTGCGGCGGCGGTTCGTCGGGCACCGACACCGCCTCCGCCGACGTACGACGGCTGCTGGACCGGCGGGCCGCCGCCGTCCTGGCCGGTGACGGACCGGCGTACGCGCGGACCGGTGCGCCGGGGGAGTTCACCCGGCTGCGCGCGCTCCCGCTGGCGGCCTGGTCGTACCGGCTGACCGCCCTGCACCGCACCGACGGCGAGGCGGCGACCGCCGACGTGGAGCTGAGCTACCGCGTCGAGGGCATCGACAAGGCACCAGTGAAGGTCGGCCGGACACTGCGCCTCACCGAGCGGGACGGCGGGCAGTGGTACGTCGACGCCGACGAGCCCGCCCGGAAGACCGGCCAGCAGCTGTGGGACCAGGGGACCGTGCAGGCCGTGCACGGCATGCACAGCCTCGTCCTCGGGGTCGGGCAGTCGACGGAGTCCCTGCGCCTGTACGCGGGTCTCGCCGACCGGGCCGTGCCCGCGGTGACGGAGGCGTGGGGCCGGGCGTGGACGAGACGGGTCGTGGTCCTCGTACCGAAGTCGCTGGAGGGGATGGCCGGGCTGCTCGGGTCGCCCGCCTCCTCCTACCGGGGGATCGCGGCGGTCACGACCGGGGAGGTGGGCGGGTCGGCGAAGGCGCCGGCAGACCGGGTCATCGTCAACCCCGAGGCGTACGGGGTGCTCGGGGACTTCGGCAAGCAGGTCGTGCTCACCCACGAGACCACGCACGTGGCGACGCGTACCGCCACCACGGCCGCCACGCCCCTGTGGCTGTCCGAGGGGTACGCGGACTGGGTCGGCTACCGGTCCACGGGCCGTACGGCGGTCCAGGCGGCGCCCGAACTGGCGCGGGCCGTGGCCTCCGGGGAGGTGCCGGAGGCGCTTCCGCGGGACTCGGACTTCGGGTTCGGTGGGGATGCGGGGAAGTTGGCGCAGGCGTACGAGGGGGGTTGGCTGGCGTGTCGGCTGATCGCCGATCGGTGGGGGGAGGTGCGGCTGGGGGAGTTCTACCGGGCGGTGGGGGCGCACGGGACGCGGGCGGGGGCTGTGGAGGGGGCGATGGCGGACGTGCTGGGGACGACGCCGGCGGAGTTCACGGGGTTGTGGCGGGACTATCTGCGGGCTCAGCTGGTGTAGTTCTTCGCCCCCGCCGCCCCTACCCTTCCCATCCCTGGGGGCTGCGCCCCCAGACCCCCGCTACGGCCCTGAACGGGCCTTGTCCTCAAACGCCGGACGGGCTACTGCGTCTTCCCGGGGGATAACCCCCGGACCCCCAGCCGAAAGCGGGTTGGCCGGGGTGGCCGGCGCGCATGCTGCAAGGCGAGCCCAGGCACCCTCCAGCCCGTCCGGCGTTTGAGGACGAGCGCGTTCAGCGCGACTCTCCCACCCACCCGCACGCACCCCCAGTCAGCCTGTCCGGCGTTTGAGGACGAGGCCGTTCAGGCCGAGCGGGGGTCTGGGGGCGGCAGCCCCCAGGATGGGAACGGGTAAGGGCGGCGGGGGCGAAAAGAGGTGTCAGGGCGAGCCCAGAGGTTCTTTCTCGTGGGTCGGGCGGTTCGGGATCGGGGGGAGTGGGGCCCGGCGGGGTGGGACCGTCGTGCGCCAGAGTTCCAGGGACGCCGTCAGGGCCGCGACCGCCAGGAGGCCGTTGCGGGTGAACAGGAGGGTCATGCCGTAGGTGTCGCTGGCGACGACGTGGGCGAAGCCGATGGGGAACTCCAGGACCGTCACCAGGCAGGCGATCACCACCAAGGCGGCCGGCAACACCATCGTGCTCGCGCGGAAGCAGAGGCAGACCGCCGCCAGGCCCACCAGCCACACCATGTACTGGGGGCTGATGACTCGGCTGGTCACCGTGAACAGCAGCACCGCCACGAACGCCGCGTCCGCCAGAGTGTGCGGACGGAAGCGGGTCGCACACAGGCGCCACAGCAGCAGCCAGCCGAAGGCGACCACCGTCAGCAGCAACGCCACCGTGCTCACCGTCCCCACGAACGGGCCCAGGAACTCGATGGAGCCGTAGTTCAGCGCCACCTGCCCCTCCCAGCCGAAGTGCCGGCCCACATGGAAGACAAGGGCGCCCAGCGACTCCACCTCGGTGCCCCGGTCGCCCTGGAAGGTCAGGAAGGCGAAGGCGCCGGGCATCGTCACAGCGAAGAGCGACGCCAGCGCCGCCGCCGTGACCGCCGCCGAGGCCCATGCCCGGCGTCGTACGGCCCCTACGAGCAGCAGCGCGGGCCAGACCTTCAGCAGCGCCCCGAAGGCCGTCAGGGCGCCCATGAGGCGCGGATGCCGGGCACCGGCGAGCAGCGCGGCCACGGCCACGGCGGTCACCATCACGTCGTACCGGGCGTACACGGTCGGGCCGAGGAGCGGTACGCCCACCACCCACACCCAGGCACCGCGCAGCGTCCGGCCGGGGCGCAGACCCGCGTAGAGGAGGAGGGAGAGGACTGTCAGGTCCGCCACGAACGCCAGGACGAAGAACGCCTGGGCGTAGGACAGGAAGGGCAGGGTCGCGGGGGAGAGGATCGCCAGGGCGGCGGCGGGCGGGTACTGCCAGGTGACGTCGGCCAGCGGGAAGGTGCCCTCGCGCAGCACCTCGTACCAGCCGTGGTAGATCACCGAGACATCGCTCGTGACGTCCGGGCCCGGGAAGACGAACACCTTGAACACGAACAGCAGCAGGAGCAGCCGGGTCAGGCCCCAGGTGCCCAGCAGCGCCACGGGCAGCCGCGGCCGGTCTCTGCCAGCGATGTCCACCTGAACCCCTGTTCGTGCCGCCGTGCGGTGTGCGTACGTCAACCGATGCGCGGACATGATCTCCCGCTCGGCTGTGCGAATGCCATCAAACGGGGCCTGGCATCTGTGAGGGTTCTGGGAGGGTGCGGGAGACGGTTCGGTAGGGTCGGCGGCGATGCACAAGACCCTGATCGTGACGAACGACTTCCCGCCCCGGCCGGGCGGTATCCAGGCGTTCCTGCACAACATGGCGCTGCGGCTCGACCCCGCACAGCTCGTCGTCTACGCCTCCACCTGGAAGCGTGGCCATGAGGGCGTCCGGGCCACCGCCGCCTTCGACGCCGAGCAGCCCTTCACCGTCGTACGGGACCGGACGACGATGCTGCTGCCGACACCGGCGGTCACCGCGCGGGCCGTCGGGCTGCTGCGTGAACACGGCTGTACGTCGGTGTGGTTCGGGGCGGCGGCGCCGCTCGGGCTGATGGCGCCGGCCCTGCGGAAGGCGGGCGCCGAGCGGCTGGTGGCGACGACCCACGGTCACGAGGCCGGGTGGGCGCAGCTGCCGGCGGCGCGTCAACTGCTGCGCAGGATCGGCGAGTCGACGGACACGATCACCTACCTGGGCGAGTACACGCGGTCGCGGATCGCTTCCGCGCTGAGTCCGCAGGCCGCTCGGCGGATGGTCCAACTGCCGCCCGGGGTCGACGAGAAGACCTTCCACCCGGAGTCGGGGGGTGGGGCCGTCCGCGCGCGGCTCGGGCTCACCGACCGGCCCGTGATCGTGTGCGTCTCGCGGCTGGTTCCTCGCAAGGGGCAGGACACACTCATCCTGGCCATGCCCCGCATCCTCGCCGCCGAGCCGGAGACGGTGCTGCTGATCGTCGGCGGCGGGCCCTACGCGCGGGAGCTGCGCAAGCTCGCGCACGAGACCGGGGTCGCCGACTCGGTCCGCTTCACCGGGCCGGTGCCCTGGGCCGAGCTGCCCGCCCACTACGGCGCCGGGGACGTCTTCGCGATGCCGTGCCGGACGCGCCGGGGCGGTCTGGACGTCGAGGGGCTCGGGATCGTCTACCTGGAGGCGTCCGCGACGGGGCTGCCGGTGGTCGCCGGTGACTCCGGGGGCGCGCCGGACGCGGTCCTGGACGGCGAGACCGGCTGGGTGGTGCGCGGCCGTTCCGTGGAGGAGACCGCCGACCGGATCACCGTCCTGCTCGGCGACGCCGAACTGCGCGCCCGGATGGGGGAGCGGGGGCGGGCCTGGGTCGAGGAGAAGTGGCGCTGGGACCTGCTGGCCGAGGGGCTGAAGACGCTGCTGTGACGCATGCGTCCGGAGTGCCCAATACGTAGGCACGCATAGGTACGCACCTACTAGGCGGAGGCTGGATTTCCGCCGATGCTGCGGTCATGACAGAAAAGCTGATACACCGTCAGCTGATGCAGCATCAGCTGACGAGACGTCAAATACTGGGCATGGCCGCGTTCCAGACGGCCGCCGCTCTCGGATTCACCCGCGTCGGCCTCCAGTCGGCCCAGGCGGTCGAACCCGCCGCGGTCGAATCCGCCCCCGCGATCGTCATCGGTTCCGGGTACGGGGGCGCTGTCGCCGCCCTCCGCCTCGGCCAGGCCGGTATCCGCACCCTCGTCATCGAGATGGGCCGGCTCTGGAACACGGCGGGCTCCGACGGCAAGATCTTCTGTTCCACCTCCGCCCCCGACAAGCGCTCCATGTGGTTCAAGACCCGTACCGAGGCGCCCCTCGCCAGCTTCCTGTGGCTGGACGTCGTCAACAAGGACATCACCCCCTACCCCGGCGCCCTGGACCGCGTGCACTACAACAACATGTCCGTGTTCCTCGGCCGGGGTGTCGGCGGCGGTTCGCTGGTCAACGGCAGCATGGCCGTCACCCCGCTCCAGTCGTACTTCGCCGAGCAGTTCCCCGGTGTCAACGCCACTGAGATGTACGGCACTTACTTCCCGCGAGCCCGCGCGATGCTCGGCGTCAACACCGTCGACCTCACCTGGTTCGAGTCCACCGAGTGGTACCGCTTCTCCCGGATCTCCCGCGCCCACGCCCAGAACACCGGCCTGAAGACCACCTTCGTACCGAGCGTCTACGACTTCGCCTACATGCAGCGCGAGGCGGCCGGCACCGCCACCAAGTCCGCGCTCGCCGGCGAGGTCATCTACGGCAACAACTACGGCAAGAAGAGCCTCGACAAGACGTATCTCGCCTCCGCGCTCGGCACCGGCAACGTCACCATCACCACCATGGAGCGGGTCAGGGCGATCACCCGGGCCGCCGACGGGACGTACATCCTGACCGCCGACCGGATCGACGACACCGGCGCGGTCGTCGCGACCAAGCAGTACGGGTGCACCTACCTCTTCCTCGGCGGCGGCAGCGTCGGGACCACCGAACTCCTCGTCCGGGCCCGGGAGACGGGCGCGCTGCCCGCGCTCGACGCCAGCGTCGGGACCGGCTGGGGGACCAACGGCAACGTGATGCTCGGGCGGGCCAACCACCTGTGGGACACGGTCGGGGCGAACCAGTCGACGATGCCGGTGATGGGCATCGACGACTGGGCCAACGCCGACAACCCCGTCTTCGCCGAGATCGCCCCGCTGCCGACGGGGTTGGAGCACTGGGTGAGTCTGTACCTGGCGATCACCAAGAATCCGCAGCGGGCCTCGTTCACCTACGACTCGGCGACCGACTCGGCGCGGCTGGGCTGGACCGCCGCCCAGAGCGCGGTGTCCGTCGCCATGGCCAAGAAGCTCTTCGACCGGATCAACGCGGCCAACTCCACCATCTACCGGTACGACCTGTTCGGCTCCAGCAACAAGGTGTTCGCCGACGACTTCACCTACCACCCGCTGGGTGGCTGCGTGTTGGGCAAGGCGACCGACAACTACGGGCGAGTGAAGGGCTATTCGAACCTGTACATCACCGACGGCTCACTGGTCCCCGGCTCGATCGGGGTCAACCCGTTCGTGACGATCACGGCACTCGCGGAACGGACGATGGCGCGGGTGCTGGTGGAAGACACGGCGACATGAGCGCCCCCTTTAGGGGCGCGGGGAACTGCGCGACCAGCCCCCACCGACCCGCACTCAACGAACTACCTGTCCCATGGGGCACTCACCCCCGGTAAATCGCCTCGATCTCGTCCGCGAAGTCCTTCGCCACCACATTGCGCTTGAGCTTCAGTGACGGCGTCAGGTGGCCCGACTCCTCGGTGAACTGGGAGGCCAGAATGCGGAACTTCCGCACCGATTCCGCCTTCGACACCGCGGCGTTGCCGTCGTCGACCGCGCCCTGGATCGCCGCGAGCAGATCCGGGTCATGGGCGAGCGACGCCGTGGTGGAACCGGCCGGCTTGCCGTGCTCGGCGGCCCAACGGCCCAGAAACTCCTCGTCGATGGTGACCAGCGCGCCCACGAACGGCCGCCCGTCGCCCACCACCATGCACTCCCCGACCAGCGCGTGCGCGCGGATACGGTCCTCGATCACGGCCGGGGCGACGTTCTTGCCGCCCGCGGTGACGATGATCTCCTTCTTGCGGCCGGTGATCCGGAGGTAGCCGTCCTCGTCGAGGGTGCCGATGTCGCCGGTGTGGAACCAGCCGTCGGCCAGCGCCTCCTCCGTCGCGCCCGGGTTGTTCCAGTACTCCTTGAACAGGTGCTCGCCGTGCAGCAGCACCTCGCCGTCGTCGGCGATGCGCACGACCGAGCCGGGCAGCGGCTGGCCGACCGTGCCGATCTTCTGCCGGTCCCAGGGGTTGAACGCGGTGGCGGCACAGGACTCGGTGAGGCCGTAGCCCTCCAGGACCGTGAAGCCGATGCCCCGGAAGAAGTGCCCGAGCCGCTCACCGAGCGGGGCGCCGCCGGAGATGGCGAACTCTCCCTTGCCGCCGAGGACGTTGCGCAGCTTGCTGTAGACCAGCTTGTCGAAGGTCTTGTGCTTGATCTTCAGACCGAACGACGGGCCCGACGGGTCGTCCAGCGCCCGGCTGTACGCGATGGCCGTGTCGGCGGCCTTGTCGAAGATCTTGCCCTTGCCGTCCGCCTGCGCCTTGGCCCGCGCCGAGTTGTAGACCTTCTCGAAGACCCGCGGCACACCGAGGATCAACGTCGGCCGGAACGAGGCCAGTTCGTCGGTGAGGTTCTTGATGTCCGGGACCAGGCCCAGCTTGATCGGCGCCATCATCGGCGCGATCTGCACCAGCCGCCCGAAGACATGCGCGAGCGGCAGGAAGAGGAGGACGGAACACTCGCCGGTACGGAAGAGGGGCCGCAGCCGCTCGACGATGTTCCCGCACTCGGCGAAGAAGCTCCGGTGGGTGAGCACACAGCCCTTGGGCCGGCCGGTCGTACCGCTCGTGTACACGATGGTCGCCGGATCGTCGGCCTTCGCCTGCGAGCTGCGCTCCTCGACGGTCGCGTCGGAGACGTCCTTGCCGGCCCGCCCCAGCTCCTCCACCGCGCCCGCGTCGATCTGCCAGACGTGCTTCAGCGCGGGCAGCCGGTCGCGCACCGACTCGACGGAGGCCACGTGGCCGTCCAGCTCCACGACGATCGCGGTGGCCCCCGAGTCACTGAGGATCCACTGCACCTGCTCGGCGGAGCTGGTCTCGTACACCGGCACGGTCACCGCGCCCGCGCACCAGATCGCGAAGTCGAGCAGCGTCCACTCGTAGCGCGTACGGGACATCAGGGCGACCCGGTCGCCCGGCTCGATCCCGGAGGCGATGAGGCCCTTCGCGGCGGCGTGCACCTCGGCGAGGAAGGTCGTGGCCGTCACGTCCTGCCAGGCGCCGCCCACCTTGCGGGCGATGACGGCGACATCCGGATGCTGCGCGGCGTTTCGACGGACGATGTCGGTCAGATTTCCGTCCGCGGGGACCTCGTACAAAGCCGGAAGGCTGAACTCGCGCAAGACTGCTGCTCCTCATAGGGCGCCGGCGCCACGACGTTGTGCGATGCGACGGTGCGGTCCATGGCTCGGGCAAGTGCTCATGGACCTCGTAGTTGAAATCCTGAGCACGGACTGGACTGCCCGGACGTTACCCGTCGGTATGGCTGCTACGACAGGGGGGTCCGGCGAGATGTTCGCGGCGTCACACGGGTTGGTGTCTTTTACGCACAGTAGTGCACGGTTTTCTTGACTGACCAGTAACCGTCGGGGACCCCCCCTGTCCTGTTCACCCATGCCGCACACGCCTACCCTTGATCGCCATGGCACCCACACCGCAGGGCAACCTGAGGACGCGTATTCATGTGGTCAGCGACGTGCACGGCAACGTGCGGGACCTGGCCGCGGCCGGTGCGGGCGCGGACGCGCTGATCTGCCTGGGCGACCTGGTCCTCTTCCTCGACTACGCCGACCACTCGCGCGGCATCTTCCCCGACCTCTTCGGTGCCGAGAACGCGAGCCGCCTCGTGGAGCTGCGCACGGCCCGCCGCTTCGAGGAGGCGCGCGAACTGGGGGCCCGGCTGTGGGCGGGCGTCGGCACGGACCGGGCGACGGTCATCGAGAAGGCGGTCCGCAAGCAGTACGCCGAACTGTTCGCCGCGTTCCCGACACCGACGTACGCCACCTACGGCAACGTCGACATGCCGACACTCTGGCCGGAGTACGCCGGTCCGGGCACCCGAGTCCTGGACGGGGAGCGGGTGGAGATCGGGGGCCGGGTCTTCGGCTTCGTCGGCGGCGGGCTGCGCACCCCCATGCGCACGCCGTACGAGATCAGCGACGAGGAGTACGCGGCGAAGGTCGAGGCGCTCGGCGAGGTCGACGTGCTGTGCACGCACATCCCGCCGGAGGTGCCGGAGCTGGTGTACGACACGGTCGCGCGCCGCTTCGAACGCGGCAGCCGCGCTCTGCTGGACGCGATCCGGCGCACGCGCCCCCGGTACGCGCTGTTCGGTCATGTCCACCAGCCGTTGGCCCGGCGGATGCGGATCGGTGCCACCGAGTGCGTCAACGTGGGGCACTTCGCGGGGAGCGGGAAGCCGTGGGTGCTCGAATGGTGAGCCCGGTGAGTCCGGTGTGTGCGGGTGCGGATGACAGCGGGCCGGGCTGCGCGGGGTAGCCTTCACGCTGCACATACGTGCGCACCAAACCTCCCTCACCGGACCGCATCTGGAGGAGCCACAGCGATGGCTGAATTCACCAGTTCGAGCATCACGATCGAGGCGGCACCGAACGAGGTGATGGCGGTGATCGCCGACTTCGCCCGTTACCCGGACTGGACCGGCGAGGTGAAGGAGGCGGAGGTTCTGAAGACCGACGCCCAGGGGCGTGCCGAGCAGGTCCGGCTGGTCATGGACGCCGGGGCGATCAAGGACGACCAGACGCTCGGCTACACCTGGACCGGCGAGAACGAGGTCTCATGGACCCTCGTCAAGTCGCAGATGCTGCGGGCGCTGGACGGGTCGTACATCCTGAAGGCGGCGGGTGGCGGGGCGACGGAGGTCACCTACCAGCTGACGGTGGACGTCAAGATCCCGATGCTGGGGATGATCAAGCGCAAGGCGGAGAAGGTCATCATCGACCGGGCACTGGCGGGCTTGAAGAAGCGCGTGGAGGAGCCCAAGTAGTTTCCTCGCCCCCGCCGCCCCTACCCTTCCCATCCCTGGGGGCTGTGCCCCCAGACCCCCCTTTGTCCTCAAACGCCGGACGGGCTGGATATCCAGCCCGTCCGGCGTTTGAGGACGAGCGCGTTCAGCGCGATACGGGGGTTCGGGGGCGGAGCCCCCGAGGATGGGACGGGTAGGGGCGGCGGGGGCGAGATACCGTTCACCCCCATGCGCACCATCCTCCTTACCGGGCCAGGCGGCTCCGGCCGCACCACCCTCGCTGCGGCCACCGCACTGACCGCGGCGCGCGACGGCACCCCCACCCTCGTCCTCAGCACCGACCGCACCGACACCCTCGGCGCAGCCCTCGGCATCGAAACCGGCCCCAACCCCGTCTCCGTACCAGGCACCCCCCACCTCACCGCCTGGCGCCCCGACGCGGCCGACCGCTTCCGCGCCGACCTCACCGCCTTCCAGGAACGCGCCACGAACGTCCTCGACTTCCTCGGCGCCTCCCGGCTCGACCCCGAGGAACTCACCCCCCTCCCCGGCGCCGAGGAACTCGCCCTCCTGCGCGCCCTGCGCGACGCCGCGCTCTCCGAGGCGTACGGCCTCCTGGTCGTCGACCTCCCGCCCACCCCGCAGGCCCTCGCCCTCCTCGCGCTCCCCGACGAACTCCGCCGCTATCTGCGCCGCCTCCTCCCGGCCGAACGCCAGGCCGCCCGCGCCCTGCGCCCCGTACTCGGCCGCCTCGCCGGCGTCCCGATGCCCGCGGACTGGCTGTACGACGCCGCCGCCCGCTGGGACGTGGAACTGGCCGCCGTCACCGCGGTCGTCGAGGACCCGGGCACGGTCGTACGACTGGTCGCCGAACCCGGCCCGGCCGGCACCGACGCCGTACGCGCCGCCATCACCGGAGCCGCCCTGCGCGGCCTGCGCACGGACACGCTGATCGCCAACCGCGTCCTGCCGGAACCCTCCATCGACCCCTGGCTCGCCTCCATCACGGCCCAGCAGCGCAAGGCGTTGGAGGACTGGCCGCAGACGTACGCCCTCCCTCTCCACCAGGTCCCGCACCTCGGGCACGACCCACGCGGCACCGACGACCTCGCCGCACTCCGCGCACCCGCCGTCAACGCGGCCACCACCCCCATCGAGTGGCCCGTCACCGACCACCTCGCCGACGACGGCGTGCTCGTCTGGCACATCCCGCTGCCCGGCGCGATACGCGACGACCTCGACCTGGTCCGGCGCGGCGACGATCTCGTCCTCACCGTCGGCCCGTTCCGCCGTATCGTCCCGTTGCCCTCGGCGCTGCGCCGCTGCACGGTGGCCGGAGCCGCCCTGCGCGAGGGCGAGCTGAGGATCCGTTTCGCGCCGGACCCGGATCTGTGGCCGCAGACACGATGAACCGCCCGCACCCGTTCAGGTACCGTCAAAGAGACGAACCGTAGTCAGGAGTCCGCCATGAGCGAAGAGCGCCCCACACCCGACGCCGCTCAGGGGGACGCGGCCGACGAGGCACCGTACGAGACGCGCGCCACCGACGCCGACGCGTGGGCCAAGGCCTGTGCCGAGGACCTCGAAGCGGAGAAGGCCCGCCGCCGGGCCCGGTACGGCCCGCCCCCCGGCTCCGCCGCCGAGGAACTGCGCAAGCTGGTCGACGCCGTCTCGGACAAGCTGTCGTCCCTGCAGTCACCACTGCTCGGCGCGGTCGCCCAGGGCACCGCCCAGCAGGTGGTGCAGCAGGTCGTCCAGCAGGCCAAGGCCGCCGTGGAACCGGTGATCGAACGCAACCCGGACGTCTTCGACCACCTGGCCGCGGCGGGCAACGAACTGCTCGCCGCCTACCGCTCGGCCGTCGAGTCCCAGGAACGCCGCTGGACGTCCCGGGAGACCGACCGCGCGAAGAACTGGGGTGACGACCGGGGCGAGGGCACCGGGTCCGGCGAGCGCATCGACCTGGACTGACACCCCCCTCGACGGGTCAGGGGCTCGGGTACGGTGGGCCGTAGCGGGGCTCGACCGAAACTGAGGGATTCATGGGACTCACCATCGGCGTCGATATCGGCGGCACGAAGATCGCGGCCGGTGTGGTCGACGAGGAAGGCAACATCCTCTCGACCCACAAGGTGCCGACCCCGGGCACGCCCGAGGGCATCGTGGACGCCATCGCCGCCGCCGTCGAGGGCGCGCGCGCCGGGCACGAGATCGTGGGCGTCGGCATCGGCGCCGCCGGATACGTGAACCGCCAGCGCTCCACGGTCTACTTCGCGCCCAACATCGACTGGCGCCAGGAACCGCTGAAGGACAAGGTCGAGGCACGCGTGGGCCTGCCGGTCGTCGTCGAGAACGACGCGAACGCGGCGGCCTGGGGCGAGTACAAGTTCGGCGCGGGCAAGGGCCACCGCAACGTCATCTGCATCACCCTGGGCACCGGCCTCGGCGGCGGCATCATCATCGGCAACAAGCTGCGCCGCGGCCACTTCGGCGTGGCCGCCGAGTTCGGCCACATCCGCGTGGTCCCGGACGGCCTGCAGTGCGGCTGCGGCAGCCAGGGCTGCTGGGAGCAGTACGCGTCGGGGCGGGCCCTCGTGCGGTACGCGAAGCAGCGCGCCAACGCGACCCCCGAGAACGCCGAGGTGCTCCTCTCCCTCGGCGACGGCACCCCGGACGGCATCGAGGGCAAGCACATCTCGATGGCCGCGAGACAGGGCGACGCCGTCGCGGTCGACTCGTACCGCGAACTGGCCCGCTGGGCCGGCGCCGGCCTCGCCGACCTGGCCTCCCTCTTCGACCCCTCCGCCTTCATCGTCGGCGGCGGCCTCTCGGACGAGGGCGAACTGGTCCTCGACCCCATCCGCAAGTCCTACAAACGCTGGCTGGTAGGCGGCAACTGGCGCCCGGTGGCCGACGTCATCGCCGCCCAACTGGGCAACAAGGCAGGCATGGTGGGAGCAGCGGACCTGGCCCGCGAACCCGACCCGATCATGTAAACAGGCCCCATGGCTGTGGCTGCTCGCCGTTCCTTTGCAAGGGGACGGCGAGCGGTCTTGTTTTTAGGGGCGCGGGGCTGTATCTGATCTGCGGCTACCGCCGCGTGGGCGCGAGAAGCCCCACCGGCCGGCACACGGCCAACAACCGCACCCCTCACGGCGAGTTCCCGGTATTCCCCCCAATCGGCCTCCGTATCTTGACCACCATGGCGACAACCCCCCCGCTACCCAACCCCCGTACAAACCCCGACGGTTCCGCCGTCATCCGAGTCCTCAGCTACAACATCCGCTCCATGCGAGACGACACCACCGCCCTCGCCCGAGTCATCACCGCCTGCACCCCCGACCTCGTCCTCATCCAAGAAGCCCCCCGCTTCTTCCGCTGGCGCAAAAAACTGGCCCGCCTCGCATCCGCCTCCGGCCAGGTACTCCTCTCCGGCGGAGCCACCGCCGCCGGCCCCGCCCTCCTCTGCTCCCTGCGCGCGACAGTCGAACGCACCGAGGACGTCCTCCTCCCCCTCACCCCCGGCCAGCACCGCAGAGGCTTCGCCACGGCGGTCGTCCGCTTCGGGGGCGCCCGGCTCGGCGTACTGAGCTGTCACCTCAGCCTGCAGAAGGACGAGCGGTACGAGCAGTCGGGCATGCTCCTCGACCGGCTCGCCGCACTGGACGTACCGCACGCGGTCGCGGGCGGCGACCTCAACGAACGCCCCGCGGGCCGCAGCTTCCGGCGCCTGGCCACCGGCCTCCAGGACTGCTGGGCCACGGCACCCTGGGGCACGGAGTACACCTCGACCCCCACCGACCCGCACCAGCGCATCGACGCGATCCTGGCCACCCCAGGCATCGAGGTCCTGGGCTGCGGGGTGCCGACGGGCCTTCCAGGAGTGACGGAGACAGACTTGAGGGCGGCCACGGACCACTTGCCGGTCCTGGCCGCCCTCAGAATCCCGGCGTCCTGAAGCAGGTGGCCGGGGTCAGACCACAGCCCCCCGCCCCGGATCCTCCTCGTCGTCCTCGTCGCCCTTCATCCGCATCACCAGCGTCGCGAACCCGCCGAGGAACCCGCCGATGCCCAGTGTCGTCAGCCACCAGGTCATGTCCCAGCCCAGCAGGACGGCGAGCAGCAGCAGGAGCGGGCCGCCGAGCACCGCCAGCCAGGCGAACCGGGCGGTCGTGTCGGCGGCGGGCAGCGGAGGCGGCTCCGGCGGGACGAAGTGGCCCTCGTCGTCATCGTCGAAGTCGTCCTCGGTCGCGTCCGGCGCCGTGTAGTCGCGCGGGCCGCCCCCGCCGACGCCCGGGGCGAAGGCGACGGAGCTGCCCAGCGGCTTCGGGGGCTGCCCGTCGCCCTTGGCCACCTTGTCGGCGTTGCCCTTCGGGTCGGGGTCGCCGGCGTCACCGGTCTCGTCGTTCGTGTCCGGTTCGAGCAGCGCGAGATCCTCGACCGACTTGAACGGCTTGGCGCCGGGCGGGTCCGGCGGCTCGTCGCCGTACGCCTCGACGATCGCGGCCCACGCGGCCGCCTCGTCGAAGGGCACGCCCTTCTCCTCCGGCTCACGGTCGGAGTCGTGCTCAGCCACCCGTGGCCGTCCCTTCCTGCTGCCCCACTTGGTCTCCCTGCCGGCTCTGGTGCGGCACCTGTACGTCGCCCGAGTCCTCGCCCGAGTCCGTGGCCTCCTTGCCGGCCGCGGGTGCGAGCCGGAGGACGAACGCGTGGCTCTCCTCGAAGATCCGGTCCGCATCATGGTCCAACGTCGCGACGTGGTAGCTCTGTTCCAGCAGGATCTCCGTCACGTCCGTCGACGAAACGCGGCTGAGGATCCGGGCCGAGTCGGCCGGCGGCACCACATGGTCCTGCGGGCTGTGCAGAAGCAGCACCGGCTGCGTGACCTGCGGCAGTTCACCGTCGACCACCTGGTAGAACCGGCGCATCGAGTGCGCCGCGTGCAGGGGGACCCTGGGGTAACCGACCTCCTCGACGCCTTCCTTCTTTATGTCGCTGACGATGCCGGGCACCGAGGGCACGACATGACGCAGTACCGGAAGGGCGTACGCGGCAAGGCCGTGCACCTTGTTCGCCGGGTTGACGACCACGATGCCGCTGATCCGGTCGCCGTGCTGAGCGGCGAGCCGCAGCGTCAGCGCGCCGCCCATCGACAGACCGAAGACGAACACCTGTGTGCAGCGCGCCAGCAGAGCGCGCAGCTCGCGGTCCACTTCCGCGTACCAGTCCTGCCAGCCGGTGAGCTGCATGTCCTCCCAGCGCGTGCCGTGTCCGGGCAGCAGCGGCAGCGAGACGGTCAGTCCGCGCTCGGCGAGGTACTCCGCCCAGGGGCGCAGCGACTGCGGGGAACCGGTGAAACCGTGGCAGAGGAGGACTCCGACCTCACCGCCCTCATGGCGGTACGGCTCGGCTCCAGGAAGGACCGGCACCATCGGTCTCCTGTTCATGGAGTGGTGTGAGTACTTCACGGTACGCGACCCCACTGACACCGACCAGGGCCGTCGGGCTCATTGACAGTGCTGCGGGTTAAGGTCTGATCGACAGACACGGGAGGAACTCGGTTGTTGTACGGCGCGATGAAGGTTTCCGTCGGGGTGCCGCTGAAGCTTGCCTTCAGGCCCTGGGTGGAAGGCCTGGAGAACGTTCCGGCCGACGGCCCGGCGATCCTGGCGAGCAATCACCTGTCCTTCTCCGACTCGTTCTTCCTCCCCGCGGTCCTGGACCGCAAGGTCACCTTCATCGCGAAGGCCGAGTACTTCACGACGCCCGGCCTCAAGGGCCGGATGACCGCCGCCTTCTTCAAGGGCGTCGGCCAGCTCCCGGTCGACCGCTCCGGAGCGCGCGGCGCCGGCGAGGCCGCGATCAGGAGCGGTGTCGAGGTCATCGAGCGCGGTGAGCTGTTCGGTATCTACCCGGAGGGCACGCGCTCGCCCGACGGCCGCCTCTACCGGGGCAAGCCCGGCGGCCTCGCACGCGTGGCGCTCGCCACCGGGGCGCCGGTGATCCCGGTCGCGATGATCGACACCGAGAAGATCCAGCCGCCGGGCAAGGTGATGCCCAAGCTGATGCGCCCGGGCATCCGCATCGGCGAGCCGCTCGACTTCAGCCGGTACCACGGCATGGAACACGACCGCTTCGTGCTCCGCGCCGTGACCGACGAGGTCATGTACGAAATCATGAAGCTCTCCGGCCAGGAGTACGTCGACATCTACGCGTCGGCCGCCAAGCGCCGGATCGCGGACGCGGCGAAGGCCGAGAAGCAGGCGCAGAAGGCGCTGGAGAAGGAACGGTCGGCCGCCAAGTAAGCGGTACCAGGGGTCGGGGGTGGGGGGACATGGGCGTACGCGAGTTGGCCGTACGGGACAAGGGCGGGCGTCCGAAGGTGATGCGGATGTCGGTCGAGCAGCCGCTGTGGCGTGCGCTCACCGGCTACCGGATCATGACGATGCTGTACGCGATCGGGCTCTTCGCCAACTCGTACGAGGGGTTCGCCCGGCCCTGGGTGGCCGTCGCCTACTTCTCCGTGCTGTTCGTCTGGACCCTCGCGACCCTCCCCAAGGTGGCCAACGCGGCCAGCTGCACCAAGCGCTTCCTCACCGCCGACCTCACCGTCGCGCTCACCGGCATCCTCCTCACGCCCGTCGCCGACGCGCACGAGCGGGTCGCCTCGGGCGGTCCGACGATGCCGTCGATATGGACGGCCGGTTCCGTGCTGGCCTTCGCGATCAAGGGCGGCTGGCGCTGGGCGGCCTTCGCCTCGACGCTGGTCGCCGTCACGAACCTGGTCGAGCGCGGCACCCCGGCCCGCGACACCGTCCACAACGTGGTCCTGGTGTGGGTCGCCTCCATCGCCATCGGGTACGTCGTCGAGGTCGCCCGCGCCTCCGAGCGCACCCTCGCCCGCGCCCTGGAGATCGAGGCCGCGACCCGCGAACGCGAGCGCCTCGCCCGGGACATCCATGACAGCGTCCTCCAGGTGCTGGCGATGGTGCAGCGGCGCGGCGCCGTGCTCGGCGGCGAGGCCGGGGAACTGGGCCGGATGGCCGGCGAGCAGGAGGTCGCGCTGCGCGCCCTGGTCTCCGGCGGCCTCGTGTCGGGGCCAAGGACGCCGGACCACACGGGACTTGGGGCGCAAGGCACCCTCGTACACCCGGCGGGGGAGCCGGATTCCGACCCGGACTCGCCGGACCCGGTCGATCTGCGCACCCTGCTCGTCCCGTACGCCACCTCGACGGTCACCCTCTCCGAGCCGGGCGCCCCCGTGCCACTCGCCCGGGCCGCAGCCAAGGAACTGGCCGCGGCGGTCGGCGCCGCGCTGGACAACGTACGGAAGCACGCCGGGGAAGGTGCCCGGGCCTGGATCCTGGTCGAGGACGAGCCGGACTCGGTCGTCGTGACCGTGCGCGACGACGGGCCCGGCATTCCGGAGGGGCGGCTCGCGCAGGCCGAGGGCGAGGGACGGCTCGGCGTGGCCCAGTCGATCCGTGGCCGGCTGCGCGATCTCGGCGGCGGCGCCGAGCTGATCTCGGTGCCGGGGCAGGGCACCGAGGTCGAACTGACGGTACCGAAGGACACCAGGTCGGCACGGGGGAAGGCGGAGAAGCGATGACGGACACCGAGAACGTGAACGGGGAAGAGGCACAGCGGCGGCTCCGCGTGATGGTGGTGGACGACCACCCCATGTGGCGCGACGCGGTCGCCCGCGACCTCGCCGAGTCCGGGTTCGACGTGGTCGCCACGGCGGGCGACGGCGAACAGGCCGTACGCCGTGCCCGCGCCGTCGCACCGGACGTCCTCGTGCTCGACCTGAACCTGCCCGCCAAGCCCGGCGTCCAGGTCTGCAAGGAGCTGGTCGGGTCCAACCCCGCCCTGCGCGTCCTGGTCCTCTCGGCGAGCGGCGAGCACGCCGACGTACTGGAGGCCGTGAAGTCGGGCGCCACCGGCTATCTGCTGAAGTCGGCCTCGACCGAGGAACTGCTCGACGCGGTACGCCGTACGGCGGTCGGTGACCCCGTGTTCACCCCGGGGCTGGCCGGTCTGGTCCTCGGCGAGTACCGCCGACTGGCCTCCGAACCGGCCCCGGCCGCGGGCGCCGACGAGCCCAAGGCCCCGCAGCTCACCGACCGCGAGACGGAAGTACTGCGGCTGGTGGCCAAGGGCCTCAGCTACAAGCAGATCGCCGAACGCCTGGTCATCTCCCACCGCACGGTCCAGAACCACGTCCAGAACACCCTCGGCAAGCTGCAACTGCACAACCGGGTGGAACTGGTGCGCTACGCGATACAGCGCGGCCTCGACGACGAGTGACCGGGCGACGAGTGACTCTGCGTCGCGTGAGGAGCCTCGACGTGGCGTGAGACGCACGTCACACTGATCCTTCGTCGGACATCCGCGGCGAAGGGACTTTTTCCATGCGCGTCGGAGTACTGACCGGAGGCGGCGACTGCCCCGGGCTCAACGCCGTCATCCGGGCCATCGTCCGCAAGGGCGTACAGGAGTACGACTACGAGTTCGTCGGCTTCCGGGACGGCTGGCGAGGTCCACTGGAGGGCACCAGCGTCCGCCTCGACATCCCGGCCGTACGCGGCATCCTCCCGCGCGGCGGCACCATCCTCGGCTCCTCCCGCACCAACCCGCTGAAGCAGGAGAACGGCATCGCCCGTATCCGGGAGACCCTCGCCGCACAGCAGGTCGACGCGCTCATCGCGATCGGCGGCGAGGACACCCTCGGAGTCGCGGCCCGTCTCACCGACGAACACGGGATTCCGGTCGTCGGCGTACCGAAGACGATCGACAACGACCTGTCCGCCACCGACTACACCTTCGGCTTCGACACCGCGGTCGGCATCGCGACGGAGGCGATCGACCGGCTGCACACCACCGCCGAGTCGCACATGCGCGTCCTGGTCTGCGAGGTGATGGGCCGCCACGCGGGCTGGATAGCGATCCACTCCGGGCTCGCGGGCGGCGCCAACGTCATCCTCATCCCCGAACACCGTTTCGACGTCGACCAGGTCTGCGCCTGGGTGACCTCACGGTTCAAGGCCTCGTACGCCCCGATCGTGGTCGTCTCCGAGGGCGCGATGCCGAAGGACGGCGACATGGTCCTCAAGGACCAGTCCCTCGACCCGTTCGGACATGTCCGCCTCTCCGGCGTCGGCGAATGGCTGGCCAAGGAGATCGAGAAGCGCACGGGCAAGGAGGCGCGCACCACGGTCCTCGGCCACATCCAGCGCGGTGGCACCCCCAGCGCCTTCGACCGCTGGCTCGCCACCCGCTTCGGCCTGCACGCCATCGACGCGGTCCGCGACGGCGACTTCGGCAAGATGGTCGCGTTGCGCGGCACGGACATCGTCCGCGTTCCGATCGCGGAGGCGACGGCGAGGCTGAAGACGGTGGATCCGAAGCTGTACGAGGAGGTCGGTGTGTTCTTCGGCTGACGGCCCGGTGGGGGCTGGTCGCGCAGTTCCCCGCGCCCCTAAAAACTCCGGCCCTGCGGGCCTGGAAGGCACGGGGCGCAGCCCCGGCCTTTCAGGGGCGCGGGGAACTGCGCGACCAGCCCCCACCGGCCCGCGGCAAAAGAACTACCGCGCACGCAGGGACTGAACCCCCGCCACCAACTCCCGCACGACACTCGCCCCGTCCAGCGTCAGCACCGACTCCGGGTGGAACTGCACGCCGGCGAAACCGGGACCCCGTACCGCGTGCACCTCCCCACCCTCACCCCGGCTGACCTCAACCCCATGCGCCGCCAGCTCCGCCGCCGTCTCGTCGTCGCAGTGCGCCACGAAGCTGTTGTAGAAGCCGACCGTCTCCGTCCGCCCGAACAGATCGATCTCCGTCTGCGCGCCCTGGTACGGCACTTCCTTTCGTACGATCTCCAGCCCCAGCTCCACCGCGATCAGCTCGTGCCCGAGGCAGACACCGAGGACTCCGTGCCGATGATCGCGGAGCACCTCGGCGGTCAGTTCGCGCAGGAACCGCATCTTCGGGTCGGCCGGATCACCCGGATCACCGGGACCGGGCCCGAGCACCAACGGCCCCTCGTGCCGTACGACGGCCTCCCGCAGCCCCGGTTCGTCGTACCGCCGCACGGTCACGTCGAGGCCCGACGACCGCAGGACGTGCGCGAGCATCGCCGTGAAGGTGTCCTCGGCGTCGACGACCAGCGCGTGCCCGGTCAGCTCTTCCGTCCGCTCCTGCATCCGCAGCCAGAACGGCGCCAGCGAGGCCCGCCGCCCGTCCAGCGCCGCCCGCACCCGTGGATCGTCCGCGAGCCTCGGCCGTACGCCCGTCTCCCTGGGCCGCCCCGGTACGACGCCCAGCGCCGCCAGCACCCCGGCCGCCTTGGCGTGGGTCTCGGCGACCTCGCCCGCCGGGTCCGAGCCACGGACGAGCGTGGCGCCGACCGGCACCCGCAGCCGTCCGTCCGGCGCGATGTCGGCGGTCCGGATGAGGATCGGCGAGTCGAGGGTCTGGGCCCCGCCCGCGTCCCGCCCGACCAGCGCCAACGCGCCCGCGTAGTAACCGCGCCCACCGACCTCGTGCCGCTCGATCACCCGGCAGGCGTTCTGCACGGGCGACCCGGTGACGGTCGCTGCGAACATGGTCTCCTTCAGCACCTCGCGCACATCCAGCGAGGACCGGCCGCGCAACTCGTACTCCGTGTGCGCGAGATGGGCCATCTCCTTCAGCCGCGGCCCGACCACGACCCCGCCCATGTCACCGACGGTGCACATCATCTTGAGCTCCTCGTCGACGACCATCGACAGTTCCTCGATCTCCTTGCCGTCGGCGAGGAACGAGAGCAGATGCTCGGGGGTCGGCCCCTCGGCCGGATAGCGGTACGTCCCGCTGATCGGGTTCATGACCACCGTCCCGCCGGACATCCGCACGTGCACCTCGGGGCTGGCCCCGACCAGCGTCCGCTCCCCGGTGTGCACGACGAACGTCCAGTACGCGCCCCGCTCCCCGACCAGCAGCCGCCGGAACAGCGCGAGGGCGTCGGCGCGTCCGAACCCCGGGATCTCACCCTCGTACGTCCGGCGGATGACGAAGTTGGCCCCCTCGCCCCGCCCGATCTCCTCCCGCAGCACCTGCCCGACGATGTCGGCGTACTCCTCGTCCCTGACGTCGAACCCACCGCCCTCGACCCGCACGTCGTGCGCGGGGAGCTGCTCCAGCGCCTCCGCCAGCGGGAGTTCGTACGTCTCCTCGGGCGTGAGCACCGCGAGCGGAGTGCCGTCGTCGCGGACGTCGAAGCCGCGCTCGCGGATCTGGCGGTAGGGGATCAGGGCGAGGCCCTCGTCGGGGATGTCGGCGAGCCGGTCGTACGTGGTCACCGGGCCGAGCAGCAGTTCGACCACGTCGTGATCGTGGCCGGGGGTACGACGGCGGAGCAGGGCGAACGGGCGGGTGTCGTGCAGGAGCCGGTCGAGTCGCATGGTTCCTCGTTCCTCATCCATCGTCAGTCGAGTGAGAGGAACGGCCCGGTGCGGAAGTCCGCGGAAACACCGAAGGCCGCCCCTCGGGCGGCCTTCGCGAAGACTTGCGTACGCGCAGTCAGTGGGCCGCCGGGTGAGCGGTCCACCACCAGTTCTGGATCTGGGTCGGGTGCGCGAACATGCGACGGACCATACACCACGGGTGCCACACGAGGTGTGAACCGGCGCACGGACCGGCCATTCCGCCCACCGGACCCGAACGAGCGAACCCCGTCTCACTTGATGAGCAGGCGGATGGACGCCCGACATGACCCCGTAATGTTGGGGTCGTGACCGTGAACGCTAAGACCAGCGCGAGCGCTGGCAACACCTGGCGAGACCTGCCCGCGGCGCAGCAGCCCGAGTACCCCGACACCGAGGCTCTGCGCGCAGTCGTTGCGGAGCTGGAGTCGTATCCCCCGCTCGTTTTCGCGGGGGAGTGCGACCAGCTGCGCGCCCGGATGGCGGCCGTCGCCAAGGGAGAGGCGTTCCTGCTCCAGGGCGGCGACTGCGCCGAGTCCTTCGACGCCGTCGGCGCGGAGCACATCCGCGCCAAGCTGAAGACCCTCCTCCAGATGGGCGCCGTCCTCACGTACGCGGCCTCCGTGCCGGTCGTGAAGGTCGGCCGCATCGCCGGCCAGTACTCCAAGCCGCGCTCCAAGGGCACCGAGACCCGCGACGGCGTGACCCTGCCGACCTACCGCGGCGACTCGGTCAACGGCTTCGACTTCGACGAGGCGTCCCGGATCCCGGACCCCGAGCGCCTGAAGCGGATGTACAACGCCTCCGCCTCCACGCTCAACCTGGTCCGCGCCTTCACCACCGGCGGTTACGCCGACCTGCGCCAGGTGCACGCCTGGAACCAGGACTTCGTGAAGTCGTCCCCGTCCGGCCAGCGGTACGAGCAGCTGGCCCGCGAGATCGACAACGCGCTGAACTTCATGCGTGCCTGCGGGACGGACCCGGCCGAGTTCCAGACGGTCGAGTTCTACTCCTCGCACGAGGCGCTGCTCCTGGACTACGAGTCGGCGCTGACCCGCGTCGACTCCCGCACCGGACGGCTGTACGACGTCTCGGCGCACATGGTGTGGATCGGTGAGCGCACCAGGCAGCTGGACGGCGCGCACATCGAGTTCGCCTCCCAGGTCCGCAACCCGATCGGCATCAAGCTCGGCCCGACGACGACGGCCGAGGAGGCGCTCCAGTACATCGAGCGTCTCGACCCCGACCGTGAGCCGGGCCGGCTGACCTTCATCGTCCGTATGGGCGCCGACAAGGTCCGGGACAAGCTGCCCGAGCTGGTCGAGAAGGTCACGGCGTCGGGTGCGACGGTGGCCTGGGTGACCGACCCGATGCACGGCAACACCTTCGAGGCGGCCTCCGGTCACAAGACCCGCCGCTTCGACGACGTGCTCGACGAGGTGAAGGGCTTCTTCGAGGTCCACAAGGAGCTGGGCACGCACCCCGGCGGTATCCATGTGGAGCTGACGGGCGACGACGTCACCGAGTGCGTGGGCGGCGGCGACGAGATCTTCGTCGACGACCTCCACCACCGTTACGAGACGGCCTGCGACCCCCGTCTGAACCGCAGCCAGTCCCTTGACCTGGCGTTCCTGGTCGCGGAGATGTACCGCGACCAGTAGTAGATCAGCAGGCTTTTCGCCTGTTACAGGAGTGTGGCGTGGGGCGCGGATCACATACGATCCGCGCCCCACGCCACTTTTAAGCCTTCTGTGAGCCGGGTAAGGTTAGGTTAGCCTCACCGATCTTCGGGACGGCACGACCTTTGGATTCCCGTCGGGAGGTGGACCCGCGTGTACGTCTGCAACTGCTTCGGAGTGACCGAGGCGCAAGTGAAGAAGCACGCGGCGGACGGTGCCTGCACCCCCCGCCAGATCGCATCGGCCTGCAAGGCGGGCACGGACTGCGGCTCGTGCGTACGACGCATCCAGGCGCTGCTGGGCAGGGGCGCGTGCCCGACCCGTGGGCTCGTGGACGAGGGTCAGCCGGTCCTGGCCGAACAGCTGGACGAGGCCGCCTGAGCCCTGAGGCCCAGGGATCGGTTCTCAGCTCTCCGGCTGCTCGATCAGCTGCGCGATGTACAGCGCCTCACCGAGCTTCTCCACCAGTTCCAGCTGAGTGTCGAGATAGTCGATGTGGTGCTCCTCGTCGGCGAGGATCGACTCGAAGATGTTCGCCGACGTGATGTCGCCCTTGCCGCGCATGACCTCGATACCGCGCTTGAGGCGGTCGATCGCCTCGACCTCGACCTGCCGGTCGGCCTGGAACATCTCCGTGAGGGTCTGCCCCACCCGTACGTGGAAGAGCCGCTGGTAGTTCGGCAGGCCCTCCAGGAACAGGATCCGGTCGGTGAGCACCTCCGCGTGCTTCATCTCGTCGATCGACTCGTGCCGCGTGTACTTCGCGAGCTTCGTCCAGCCGAAGTTCTCCTGCATCTTCGCGTGCAGGAAGTACTGGTTGATCGCCGTGAGTTCAGCGGTCAGCTGCTCGTTGAGGAATTCGATGACCTCGGGGTCGCCCTGCATTGCAGAGGCTCCTTCCAAAGCGGGGGGAACTGGGGAGGTTGCCGCCGAATGATTGCACCGCCGCCGAATGATTGCACCGCCGCCGAAGATCGTCCAGTAAGTGCGTACTTAGTAAGTTAGGGCATGCTTAGTCCAAGTTATCCGGACTTGTTGGAATCCGTGCATGTCTGGACAGGCCTGGTCATGCGCACTCTGCCTGGTCTGTCAGGATGGAGTCATGGGTCAGCCGGTGGAACGTGAATCGGGAGAGCGCGATTCAGGGGGTGCGGCGCAGCCCGAATTGCCGCCGGGGCAGCGAGTGCAACGCGGCTGGCCGGTCACCCATTACGGCCCGGTACCCAAATTCCGCCCCGAGCGCTGGGAGTTCAGGGTCTTCGGCGCCACCGCCGACGGCGAGAAGCACTGCTGGAACCACGAGGAGTTCACGGCTCTGCCGTACAACTCCGTCGTGGCCGATCTGCACTGCGTCACGAAGTTCAGCATGCTCGGCGCCGAGTGGGGCGGAATTCCGGCCCGGACGATTCTCGAGGCCGCGCCGCCGGCGCCCGAGGTCACACACGTCATGGTCTGGGCCGAGTACGGCTTCAGTTCGAACCTCCGGCTGGCCGATTTCGCGTCCGACGGCACGATCTTCGCCACCCACAAGGACGGCGAACTCCTCACCGCGGAACACGGCTTCCCGCTCCGCCTGGTGGTGCCCCATCTGTACGCCTGGAAGGGCCCCAAGTGGGTGCGCGGGGTCGAGTACATGACCGCCGACCGCCGCGGCTTCTGGGAGGAGCGCGGCTATCACAACGTCGGCGACCCGTGGCGCGAGCAGCGCTACTCGTACCAGGAGGAGCCGGGGGACGGCCCCGAGCTCTGAGGTCAGTGGTGGTACTGGTGCACCACCGCGTGGCCCTTGCCCCGGCCGATCGTCCACTTGTTGACCGGCGTGGTGATCACGAAGGCGACCGCCAGTGAGATCGCCAGCGCGCCCCAGAACAGCAGATCGTCCAGCTGGGCGTCCATCGCGCCGGGCCACAGTGTGATCACGCCGTTGTCGACCAGCTCCATCACGGCGATGGAGAGGGTGTCGGCGGCGAGCGCGACCCGGACGGCCGTACGGAATCCGACGCCCGCCTTCAGGACGCCGCGCAGGGTGAGCGCGTACCCGAAGAAGAAGGCGAGGACGATCGCCAGGATCAGTGTCGGTACGTTGCCCCAGCCGAAGGCCGTGCCGATGATCATGCCGAGCACCTCGCCGATGGCGCAGCCGGTGAGGCAGTGCAGGGTGGCCTGGACGGCCACGGACCAGGTAGCTGCGGGTGCGTGGTGGTGTTCGTGCTGGTGGTGTGCGTGTGTCTCGTGCTCCATGGGAACCCCCGGGTGTCACGGTCTCACGGTGTCGTGGGCCTCGTTCTCACCCACCAACCGTATACCCCCTAGGGGTATTCCCGGAGCTTCTTCAGTCGCTCCACGTCCGCCGCGTGCCCCTCTTTCCCGCCGGGCGTCTCGATGATCAGCGGTACGCCCTCGGTCGCGGGGTGGGTCATCAGCGCGCGGAACGGGTCCTCGCCGATGTGACCGGCGCCGATGTTCTCGTGCCGGTCCTTGTGGGCGCCGACGACGTCCTTGGAGTCGTTGGCGTGGATCAGCTTCAGCCGCCCCTCGCCGACCGTGTCCACGAGCAGGTCGAGGGTCTGGTGCATCCCGCTGGGCCCGGTCAGATCGTGCCCGGCCGCGAAGATGTGGCAGGTGTCGAGGCAGACGCCGAGCTTCGGATGGGCGTCGAGCGCCTCGAAGTACGGCCCGAAGTCCCAGGTGCGCGAGCAGAGGGAGGAGCCCTGCCCGGCGGTCGACTCCAGGAGGAGGAACGGGTCGTCGTCATGGGTCAGCTCGTCGAGCAGCGGCAGCAGATGCTCCCGGACCTGCTGGAGGGCCACGGACCGCTCCCGTCCGCCCGTCGCGCTCCCGGTGTGCACCACCACGCCCAGCGCGCCGATCTCCCGCCCGCGCCGCAGCGAGTGCCGCAGCGACTCCACGGACCGCTCGACGGTCGCCTCGGTGTGCGAGCCGAAGTTGATCAGGTACGGGGCATGGACGTACGCCGGGATCGAGGCCTCGGCGCAGGCCGCGCGGAACTCCTCGTCCTGGCGTGGACTGCCGACGGGCGTCGCCCAGCCGCGCGGGTTGGCGACGAAGACCTGGACGGTCTCGGCCAGGAGGTCGCGGGCGTAGGACAGGCCGACGGAGTGGAGACCGCCGGCCACGGGAACATGGCCGCCGACGGGGTTGCGGAGCTGCTTGCTGGTCACCCTGTCAGGGTGTCACGCGACGCGGCGCCTCCCGTCGGCGGATGTCACGATCCGTCGGCCTCCGGGGTCAGCGGATCGTGATGGTGATGGTCGACCCCTTGGCGGCGGTCTTGCCGCCCTTCACGGACTGCTTCTTCACGGTGTCGCCGAAGAGCCCGAGCAGCCCCCGGTCCTCGTCGACCTGGAACCCGGCCCCTTCCAGGGCCTCCTTGGCGTCGGCGACGCTGTCGCCCACGACATCCGGGACCTCGATCATCTCGGGGCCCTTGGAGATCGTGAGCGTGACCGTGTCGCCCTCGGCCGCCTCGGTGCCGCTCTCCGGTGACTGGACGGCGACCTGCCCCGCCTCGAACTCGTCCGAGGTGACGGTCCCGGTGGCGACCTCGACCTTGAGCCCGGCCTCCTCCAGCTCGGCCTGCGCGTCGGCGAGGGTCGCGCCGGTGACGTCGGCGACCTCCACCGGGCTGCCCTTGCTGACGACGAGGGCGACCGCTGAACCGGCGCGCCGCTCGGTGCCGGGATCGGGGTCGGTGCTGATCACGGAACCCCGGGGCACTTCCTCGCTGAACTCCCGGGTGACCCGGCCCGGCTCCAGCCCGGCCCGCTTCAGCTGGGCCCTGGCCTTGTCGAGGCGGTAACCGGCGAGCTGGGGCACCGGCACGGTCTCCGGCCCCAGGGAGACGGTGAGGTCCACGGAGTCGTTGTTCCGTATCCGGGCGCCGACCTCCGGGTCGGTGCTGATGACGGTGCCGCGCTCCACGGTGTCGCTGTAGGCCTCGTCGACCTTCCCGAGGTCGAGCCCGGCCTCCGCCAACCGAGCCTTGGCCTGGTCCTCGGTCTGCGCCAGCACCGCCGGGACCTGGGTGAACTGTCCGGAGTTGATGTACCAGACGCCCGCGCCCACCCCGAGGACGAGCAGCAGGGCGACGAGGATGGCGATGGGCGTACGCCGCTTCCGTGACCGCGGGGCCCGCCGGGAGGGCGGAGCGGCCTCCGGGGCGGCGACGGCACCGAGCCGACTGGTCCGGTTGACGTGCTGTCGCCGCTCGTCGACGGGGGGTTCGTCCTCGTTGACGGGCAGAGGCCGCTGTACGTTCAGGGCCCGCTGCACCGACACCGCGCGCGGGATGACGCTCGTCAGGTCCTCGGCGTTGTCGTGCCCCGAGGCGACGGCCTGCGGGGGTACGGCGTCCAGTTGCTCGGCGTCGAGCGAGCCGCGTGTCTCCAGGACCTGCGCGAGCAGCGCCACGGCGTCGTACGGGCGGATGTCGGCGTTGCGCGCGGTCGCCAGGGCGACCAGTTCGTCCAGCTCGAAGGCCAGTCCCGGGACGAGGGCCGACGGCGGCGGCACGTCCTCGTGCAGGTGCTTGTAGAGCACCAGCGCGGGGGAGTCGCCGTAGTGCGGCTGGTCGCCGGTCAGCATCTCGTAGAGGACGATGCCGCAGGCGTACACATCGACCCGGGGATCGGTGGTGCCGCTCTCGATCTGCTCGGGCGCGAGATAGGAGACGGTGCCCATGACGGCCCCGGTGGTGTTCGTCACCGTGTCCACGGCACGCACGAGCCCGAAGTCGGCGACCTTGACCCGACCGTCGTCCCCTATCAGGACGTTCTCGGGCTTCATGTCGCGGTGCACGAACCCGGCCCGGTGCGCGGCGCCGAGTGCGGCGAGCACGGGCTCCAGGATGTCGAGCGCGGCCCTCGGCTGGAGCGCGCCGCGCTCGCGCAGCACGTCACGCAGGGTGCACCCGGCGACGTACTCCATGGCGAGATAGACGTACGACCCGTCGGCGCCCTGGTCGAAGACCTGTACGACATTGGGGTGCGCGAGCCGGGCCACGGACTTCGCTTCCCGGATGAACCGCTCGACGAAGGACACGTCGGCCGCGAGCCCCGGATGCATCACCTTGAGGGCGAGCACACGGTCGAGACGGGTGTCCACGGCCCGGTAGACCGTGGCCATCCCGCCGACCGCGATCCGCGCGTCCACGCGATAGCGGCCGTCGAGCACCTGCCCGACGAGAGGGTCCTGAAGGGTCGTATCCACGCAGGTGAGTGTACGAGCCGCCGCTGACAACCCCACGGTTTCGGCCGGGAAAGCAGCGGGACTGAAGCCGACCTGTGACGCAGATCGCACGGGGCGGCCGCCGACGGCGAGGAACCCCCACAGGAGAGGTCCACTGGTTAACGGGCTGGAAACGGGTGGTGCGGGCGGGAAATCAAACGGAAGTGAAACCCCGGGTGCCTAAAAACCGGGCCGCTCAGGATCCAACCAGGCAACCCCAGCAACAGGAGACGAAGCCGAAGCAAAGTGCCGCCGAGGAATCCGCCCGGCCAGGTAGGCCAACCGCCCCGCGGATACCCCGTACCGCATCCCTTCCGCCATCAGCACAGGATCCTGCGCCCGGGTAACGGCCGACGCCAACATCACCCCCGCACACCCCAACTCCATCGCCAGAGCAACATCGGACGCGGTCCCGGCCCCCGCGTCCAGAATCACCGGCACACGCGCGTGCTCCACGATCAGCTGAAAGTTGTGCGGGTTACGAATCCCCAGCCCCGACCCAATAGGCGACCCGAGTGGCATAACAGCGGCACACCCCACGTCCTCCAACTTACGAGCCAGCACAGGATCGTCGTTCGTGTACGGCAACACCGTGAACCCGTCCTCCACCAACACCTCCGCCGCGTCCAGCAACTCGACCGGATCCGGCAACAGCGTCCGCTCGTCGGCGATGACCTCCAGCTTCACCACATCCGTACCGAGCGCCTCCCGCGCCAGCCGAGCCGTCAGCACGGCCTCCCCGGCGGTGAAGCACCCCGCGGTGTTGGGCAGCACCTGGATGCCGAGCCGCTCCAGCACCGACAGCACGGAGCCGTGCACCGAGGGATCGACGCGCCGCATCGCGACCGTCGTCAGCTCCGTGCCGGAGGCCACCAGCGCCCGCTCCAGCACATCGAGGCTGGGCGCACCCCCCGTACCCATGATCAGCCGGGACGTGAAGGACGTACCACCGAGGACAAAGGGATCGTCGGCCATGGTTCAGCCTCCTTGGACGGCGGTGAGGACTTCGACGCGGTCTCCCTCGGAGAGGCGGGTCGACGACCACCGCGCGCGCGGGACGACGGTTTCGTTGAGCGCGGCGGCCACTCCGGAGGGCGCCGCGGTGAGGGACTTCACCAGAACGTCGAGCGCGGTACCGGGGGAGACCTCGCGCGGCCGACCGTTGACCAGAACATTCATACGAGCTGCTCCATACGCTCCATGCGTACGCCGTCGAACCGCCGGGGAGTGAAGGCCCGCGCTTCGTCCGGCAGTTCACCGGTGACCAGCGCGTGCGCCAGCGCATCACCGGTGACCGGCGTCAGCAGCACCCCGTTCCGGTAGTGCCCCGTCGCCAGCAGCAGCCCCTCCAGCGCGGTCGGGCCGAGCAGCGGCGCATTGTCCGGGGATCCGGGACGCAGCCCGGCCCGCGTCTCCGTCAGCGGCAACTCGGTGATCCCGGGGACGAGTTCATGGGCGTCGCGCAGCAGCTCGTACACACCCCCCGCCGTGACCGTCGTGTCCCAGCCCAGCTCCTCGCTCGTCGCCCCGACGACCAGCTCGCCGTTCTCGCGCGGCACCAGATAGACCTGGCTGCCGCGCACCACGGCCCGCACGGTACGGCTCAGGAACGGCGCGTACCGCTCCGGCACGGTCAGCCGCAGCACCTGCCCCTTCACGGGCCGTACGGACGGCAGCACGGCCTCAGGGACCCCCGCGAGCCGCCCGCTGAGGCTGCCCCCGGCCAGCACGATCGATCCGGCGGCCAGGTCGTCGCCGTCGGAGTCCGTCACCGACACGGCCCGCCCCCGCCGTACGACGAGCCGCTCGGCCCACGTCCGGCGCAGCACCACCCCGGCCCGCCCGCACGCGTCCACCAGCGCCCCGGCCAGCCGCCGGGGGTCGATCTGGTGGTCCCCGTCCACCCGCAGCCCCCCGCGCACGCCCGGCGCGAGCATCGGCTCCAGGCGCCGGCATTCGCGCCCCGAGAGCCACTCCGACTCCAGGCCCGACCGCCGTTGCAGGGCGTGCAGTTCGCGCAGTTCGGCGCGGTCGTCGGCGTCGAGCGCGACGGCGAGGGTGCCGCAGCGGCGGTAGCCGAGGTCGCGGCCGGTCAGTTCGGTCAGCTCGGCCACGAAGTCCGGATAGCGACGGGCCGACTCCAGGTTCAGCCCGAGCAGGGTCTGTTCGCCGTGGTGCAGCTCCGTGACGGCGGCCAGCATCCCGGCCGCCACCTGAGCGGCCCCGCCGCCCGGCGCGGGATCCACGACGGTCGTGGCGAGCCCGCGCTGCGCGGCCCGCCAGGCCGTCACCAGCCCGATGATCCCGCCTCCGACGACAACGACGTCCGAGGTGTGTGTACGCGACATGGGCGTCCAGCCCCTCCCTTCGCCGGCATGACCCGGATCAGGTTCGTACGGTCGGAGGCCGCCAGCCTCCCTCTCAGCCCGGTCCGTCCGGGCTCCCGCGAGTGCTTACGCTGGCCACCCTAGCCCGCAGCGCATCGCACACGTAAGGGAGCCTCCGCCCATGGCCCGCTCGCTCGACGGTCTCGTCCTCGCCCCGGTCGAGGACCAGGCACCGGGTCAGGTCGGCACGCGAACCCGGTTCACCTACCACGAGAAGGACGGCGAGATCTGGGCCGAGTACGCGGGCGGCGACGTCGTACGCGGCCATCTCGTGGGGACGCGGGAAGGCGACCGTCTCGACTTCCGCTACGTGCAGTTGAAGCGGGACGGGACGACGTCCTCGGGCCACTGTGTCTCCGAGGTGCTCGAACTGCCCGACGGGCGGCTGCGGTTGTCGGAGACCTGGGAGTGGGAGTCGCAGCCGGGCAGCGGAACGAGCGTGGTGGAGCAGGTCGAGCAGGCGGGTGTGGAGTAGGTCACGGGCCGCGCCCACTGACTGACAATTTGTCAGTTGTCTATGGTGACCGGGTGAGCGAGCAGACGCAGGCACAGGGCACGCGGGGCGTGCCGCAGCCGCGGCGCGTGGTCGTCGTGGGCGCGGGCATGGCCGGGGTGCAGACCGCGGTGGCCCTGCGCGAGCAGGGTTTCACCGGCACCGTCACGCTGATCGGCGCCGAACCCCATCAGCCGTACGACCGGCCGCCGCTGTCCAAGGCCGTGCTGCTCGGCAAGGCGGAGGGCTCCGCCTTCGACGTCGACTTCGAGGCCCTCGGCATCGAACTGCTGCTCGGGCGCGAGGTGCTGGGCGTCCGCCCCGGCCCACACGAGCTGGACACCGCCGACGGGCCAGTGCCGTACGACGCCCTGGTCCTCGCCACCGGCGCCGAACCGATCCGGCTGCCGGGCACCGAGGGCGTCCCCGGAGTGCATCTGCTGCGCACCCTCGACGACGCCGAACGGCTGCGGCCCGTCCTCGCGCGCCAGCACGACATCGTGGTCGTCGGGGCCGGCTGGATCGGCGCCGAGTTCGCCACCGCCGCGCGCGAGGCGGGCTGCGCGGTCACCGTCGTGGAGGCCGCCGACCGGCCGCTCGCGGGCGCCCTGCCCGCCGAGGTGGCCGCGCCGATGGCCGCCTGGTACGCCGACAGCGGTGCCTCGCTGCGCACCCACGCGCGCGTGGCCCGCGTCGAGCCCGGCGCGGTGGTGCTCGACGACGGCTCGCGGCTGCCCGCGGGTGCCGTCGTCGTCGGCATCGGGGCCCGCCCGGCCACGGACTGGCTGACGGACTCGGGTGTCGCCCTGGGCGAGCACCGGGAGGTCGTCGCCGACGACCACCTGCGCACCTCCGCGACGGACGTCTACGCGGTCGGCGACTGCGCCTCCTTCCCTTCGGGAAGGTACGGCCGGCGCCTGCTGGTCCACCACTGGGACAACGCCCTCCAGGGACCTCGTACGGTCGCCGCGAACATCATCGGGGAGTCCCCGGAGGTCTACGACCCGGTCCCGTACTTCTGGTCGGAGCAGTTCGGCCGCTTCGTCCAGTACGTCGGCCACCACGGCTCCGCCGACACCACCCTGTGGCGCGGCGACCCGGCCGGCCCCGCCTGGACGGTGTGCTGGCTGCTGGCGGGTCGGCTGGTCGCCCTGCTGGCCGTGGGCCGCCCCCGGGACCTGGCCCAGGGGCGCCGCCTGATCGAGGCGGGCGCTCTCATGGACGCCGAGGCGCTGAGGGACCCGTCCCGGCCCCTGAAGGCGGCCACGGCATAGCGCGACGGGGGCTCGGCGGCACCGGAACGGCGCAGGTCGGAGGGGCCTGGCTTCCGACTGTCAGTGCGGGATGGCAGGCTTGTCCCGTGACCGAGATTGACGCAAAGATCGATGCTCTCGTCCCCGCCTGGCTCACGCTGCCCGACATCGCGGAAATCCTCGACATCGAGGTGACACGCGTCCGGCAGCTGGTCAAGGAGGGCCAAGTGATCGCCGTACGCCGTGGCGAGAACCGCGCGCTGCACGTCCCCGCCGCCTTCATCGACGGGACCGAGCAGAAGGTCGTCAAGGGCCTCACCGGCACCCTGACGCTCCTGCGGGACGACGGCTTCTCCGACGAAGAGATGCTGGAGTGGCTCTTCACTCCCGACCCCAGCCTGCCCGGCACCCCCGCGCAGGCCCTCAGCGAGAATCGCGGCACGGAGGTGAAGCGCCGCGCCCAGGCGCTCGCCGTCTGACCGGACCAGCCGTTCGGCGTACGGGCCGTGTCCCTGCGCCGCCACAGAGGGGCGCTCCCGGGGAGAACACCCCGGGGCGCGCCCATGGGGGGACCCACGTATGCCCGAGACGACCGACACCGTGCCCGGGGCGACCGCCGACGCCGACGCCGGCACCGCCCGCGCCCGGCTCGCCGACGCCCGGGTCTACCTCTGCACCGACGCCCGCCGCCGCCAGGGCGACCTGGCCGAGTTCCTGGACGCCGTCCTGGCCGCCGGGGTCGACATCGTGCAGCTGCGCGACAAGGGCATGGAGGCCGCCGAGGAACTGGACCACCTCCAGGTCTTCGCCGACGCCTGCGCCCGGCACGGCAGGCTCCTCGCGGTGAACGACCGCGCGGACGTCGCCCACGCCGCCCGTGCCGACGTACTGCACCTCGGCCAGGGCGACCTGCCCGTCCCGGCGGCCCGCGCGATCCTGGGCCCGGACGTGCTCATGGGCCGCTCCACGCACGCCGAGTCCGAGGCCGCGGCAGCCGCCGTCCAGGAGGGCGTCGACTACTTCTGCACGGGCCCCTGCTGGCCGACGCCCACCAAGCCGGGCCGCCACGCCCCCGGCCTCGACCTGGTCCGGTACACGGCCGGGCTGGCCACCGAGCGCCCCTGGTTCGCCATCGGCGGCATCGACCTGGGCAACCTGGACGAGGTGCTGACGGCGGGCGCCCGCCGGGTCGTCGTCGTACGGGCGATCACGGAGGCGGACGACCCGGGCGCGGCCGCGGCGGAGTTCGCCAAGCGGCTGCGTTCGTTGTAGGCGTTCGTCGCGAGGGTGTCCGAGGGGTGGACAACAAGACGACAATCAGGGCAAATTTCCGCCATCCGGTTGGGGGACCGCCGCCCCCTGACTAACCTGCGGGTATGGCCCTCGGAACCGCGTCCACCAGGACTGACCACGCGCGCACTGTGCGTGACATGCTCGCCTCCGGCAAGACCACGTTCTCCTTCGAGTTCTCGGCGCCGAAAACACCCAAGGGCGAGCGGAACCTGTGGAACGCGCTCAGGAGGGTCGAGGCGGTCGCCCCGGACTTCGTGTCCGTGACGTACGGCGCCGGCGGGTCGACGCGGGCGGGCACGGTCAAGGAGACCCAGCAGATCGTCTCCGACACGACGCTCACCCCGGTCGCCCACCTCACCGCGGTCAACCACTCCATCGCCGAACTGCGCAACATCATCGGCCAGTACGCCGACGCGGGCATCCGCAACATCCTTGCCGTGCGCGGCGACCCGCCCGGCGACCCGATGGCCGAGTGGGTACCGCACCCGAGCGGTCTGACGTACGCCGCCGAACTCGTGCGCCTCATCAAGGAGTCGGGCGACTTCTGCGTAGGTGTCGCGGCCTTCCCCGAGACGCACCCGCGCTCCCCGGACCGGGAGACGGACGTCACGCACTTCGTCGACAAGTGCCGGGCCGGCGCCGACTACGCGATCACCCAGATGTTCTTCCACCCGGAGTCGTATCTGCGGTTGCGTGACGCGGTCGCGGCGGCGGGTTGTCCGACCCCCGTCATCCCCGAGGTCATGCCCGTGACCAGCGTGCGGATGCTGGAGCGGTTGCCGCAGCTCAGCAACGCGGCGATCCCCTCGGCTCTGAAAGAGCGGATCCTCACAGCCAAAGACGACGCGGCGGCTGTACGCTCCATTGGCATCGAGTTCGCCACGGAGTTCTGCGCGCGACTGCTGGCCGAGGGAATCCCCGGACTGCACTTCATTACGCTGAACAACTCCACGGCATCGCTGGAAATCTACGAGAACCTGGGTCTGCACCACCCACAGCGGGCCTAGACCGGCCGCACCGGCGTACGACACACTGCGTAGCGGTCACTGGGAGAGGGGCGTACATGGGCTGGACGGTCCTCTACATCGCGTTCGGCGTCGTCGCGCTGTGGCTGCTCGGCGAAGTGCTGTTGCAGTACAAGGCGCGGCTGCGCTGGCGACTGCTGGCCTTCGTCGGCTTCCTCGGCGTGGTCCTCGGCGTGCTCATCCCGAACGTGTTGGTCATCGGTCTGGGCGCCGCGGCCTTCGCGGTCGGGCAGACCTACGTCACGCTGTCGTTCCGCAGCGGCTTCTCGGCCGGCTGGGCCGTCGCGGGCCGCCCGGGCTTCCTCGCGCGCTTCGGCAAGGGCAGGGACCGTGGCGAGGGGGAGTACAAGGACCCGAGCCTGGAGGTCTCCGACCTCGAAGCGTCCGAGGGCGCGTACGGACCGGGCAACGGCGCCGACACGGACTTCGCGGGCACCCCCGCCGACGGTTTCGGGAACGACGCCTACGACACCGGTGCCGGAACGTACCGCCAGGCCCAGGACTTCGACCGCGACTACGACCGGGACGACGTCTTCACCCCCGCCCGCACCGGTCGGCCCATGGCGGCCGACAGCACGGCCGTCTACGAACCGCAGCCCCTCCCCGACGACACGGGCTCGTACGGCATATACAGCGACGCGGCCTACGCGGCGGCGAACGGCCAGGACCAGTCCTACGCGGGCGCGGGCCAGGACCAGTCGTACGCGACGGCGGCCCAGGGCACCGACCAGAACTACGGGTACGACGGCTACACCGGCTACGACCAGCAGCAGTACGGCTACGACGCCTCGGGCCAGCAGCAGTACGCCGCCTACTCCGACCCGTACATCGGCCAGGGCTACGGCGGCAACTCGTACGACGCCGGCTACGACCAGCAGCAGTACGGCCAGCAGGGCTACACCCAGGACCAGTACGGCAACGCCGGCTACGGCGAGACCCCGGGGAACGGCGTCTGGGTCCCGCAGCAGCGCAACACCGACGACCCGCTGTACGGCGGTGAACTCCCGCCGGAGCAGCAGTACTACCAGGACAACGGCAACGGCCAGGGCAACGGCAACGGGCAGACGCACGGGAACGGGTACGACGAGCAGCAGTACCGCTTCTAGTACCGCTTCGTCTTCCAGTGCCGTTCCGCCCGCATCAGGGTGTCGGGGTCGGGTGCCAGTGGCTCACTGCGAGCCCCTGAAGCCCGGCCCTTCCACGATCAGTCCCGCCACCAGTGCGCCCGACATCCCCGCGTGCGGCAGCCCGCCCCCGGGGTGCGACCAGCCGCCCACGCGATACAGCCCCGGCAGCCGGGTGCTGTTGGCGGGACGCAGGAAGTCCCCCTTCCCGCCCGCGAGGGACGGTGCAGGAACGCCCCCGCAGAAGGCGCCCGTCTCGTCGACGCTCCGGCCGGGCGTGCGTATCTCCCGCCACAGGGCGCGTTCGCGCAGCCCGGGTACGGCCGCCTCGGCGGCTCCGACCACGAGGTCCGCGAACCGCTCGGCCGAGCCCTCCGCGACCCAGTCCCCCTTGGGCGGGGCCGTCGCCGTCAGGACCACGGACTCGTGCTCCTCGTCGGGCCGCAGTCCGGGATCGTCCGGCCGCAGCACGGTCACCGTGGGGTGCACCGGCCCGTTGCCCTCCCCGCTCACCCAGTCCAACTCGGCCTCCCGGTCGGACGCGTGCACGACCGTGCGATGCGCGGCACCCGCCTCCCGGGCCCCGCGCAGGGCCAGCAGCACGGTGAACCGGCCCGGCGACGGCGTCGATGTGTCGGGCATCACATCACCGTCCCCGTCGAGCGCGTGCTCCGTCAGCGCCCTCAGCCGTACGGGATCCACGCCCGCCACGACATGATCCGCCTCCGCGACCGTCCCGTCGGCCAGCTCCACGCCCGCCGCCCGGCCGTCCTTCTCGACGATCGCCGTGACCTCGGCGCCGAAGACGAACTCGACCCGCCGGGCCACGCACCGCTCGTACACCGCGCGCGCCAACTCCCGGACGCCGCCCCGGACGTACCAGGTGCCGAAGGCGTGCTCCATGTACGGCAGCACGGCCGCGCTCGCCGGGGTGTCCCGGGGATCGAGGCCGTACGCGAGGGCGTGGCTCTCCAGGAGAGCGGCCAGGCGCGGGTCGCGCAGCTCCCAGGCGCCGATCTCGGCGAGGGTGCCGGCCCGACGGGTGCGCAGCAGCCGCTTGTGGGGCACCGCCGGATAGGGCTCGCGCTCGGCCAGCACCTGCCAGTCGGTCCACAGGGGCTCCTCCAGCAGAGGCCTGCGGGTGCGGTCCCAGGCCTCGCGTGCCCTGACCAGGAAGTCGCCCCAGCGGTCGCCCGCCCCGGCCCCGAGAGCCGCGTCCAGGGTCTGGACGACGCCCGCGCGGGACGCGTTCGGCACGGAGACCGCCGTACCGTCCGGGAAGACGTGCCGTGCGGACGGGTCCACCTGGACCAGCTCGACGCACTCCTCCAGGGGCTGCTTGCCGGTCTTGACGAACAGGTCGCGGTAGACCGCGGGCAGGGTGAGCAGCCCGGGGCCCGTGTCGAAGGAGAAGCCGTCGCGTTCGAAGCGGCGCACCGCTCCGCCGTACGTCTCCCCACGCTCGTACACCGCCACCCGGTGGCCCGCGACGGCCAGCCGGACAGCGGCCGCCATCGCGCCCATGCCGGCGCCGATCACCGCAACTCGTGCCATGCCAGGGACTTTATCCGCCCCCACTGACAAGCCGTCTCTCCTCCCGCCGCTGGGCCCGGCGCCGCAGGAACCGTCTGATCCGGGAGACCAGGAAGAACAGCAGGGCCAGCCCGGCGAGCAGCAGCGTGCCCGCGATGATCGCCGCAGCCTCCGGGTGGAACATCGCGAACGTCACGATGCCGCCGACCCCGAGATCCTCGGCGAAGCTCACGATCACGTTGCTGAAGGGCTCCGGCGAGGTGTTGACCGCCATCCGCGTCCCGGCCTTGACCGCGTGGCTGGCCAGCGCCGTCGAACCGCCGATCGCGCCCGCCGCCAGATCGGACAGCGAACCGCTCTGCCCGGCCAGCAGCGCCCCGACGACGGCCCCGGAGACCGGCCGGATCACGGTGTGCGCCGCGTCCCACATCGAGTCCACGTACGGGATCTTGTCGGCGACCGCCTCGCACAGGAACAGCACGCCCGCCGCGACGAGCACCTCGGGGCGCTGCAGCGACTCGGGGACCTCGTCCGTCAGCCCGGTCGCGCCGAAGAAGCCGAGGAGCAGCACCACCGCGTACGCGTTGACACCGCTGGCCCAGCCGCTGGTGAAGACCAGAGGGAGTACGGACACGGAGGCGATCGTAACCAGTCGGCAACGACGCGTCCTGGGGGTGAGTGCGCAGTGCTGAGTACACGTACCTAGGACGAGAGATGAGTACGCGCACGGATGGGCCGCTACCTGCGGGAACGAGAGAGTGGAGCCACGGAAAAGGGCACGGCTCCGGTACCGCCGACACGGGGCGGCGGAACGGTGCCGGCGCCCTGGACCGCTCCTTCCGCCGATCTGTCGGCGGGAGCGAGACACCGGGGGACCCGGGGGAGCGACCGCACGGGGGCCAACGGGGGAACACGGGGGAACGGGGAAAACGGGGGAGCAGGAAGGAAGCGCCGGTTCGAGGTGGCCCGAGGGGGACGCGGCCACATCGGACCGGCGCTTTCCTGTGCGCCCAGATCCGATGTGCCCGACCCGCTTGCTCAGCGGTTGCCGCCGACCCGTCCCTGGAGCAGCCGGGACAGTGCCGAGTGGACGTCGTCCAGGGAGCGTTCCGGCTGGAAGGACTGCCAGTCCAGGGCGGCGACCAGGACCATGCCGACCAGGGCCGCAGCGGTCAGTGGGACGTCGATCTCGTCGCTCAGCTCGCCGCCCGCCACGGCCTCCCGCAGGACGCCCTCGACGACCGCAACCGCCTGCTGTCTGACCACCATCAGGGTCGACTGCCAGCTCCGGTTGGTGCGCCACAGCTCGGCCACGTAGAGCTGGGTGAAGGCCGGGTAGCGGCTGATGAATTCGAGCCCGGACCGGATCATCGCGTCCAGGGCGTCGACCTTGGTGCCGCCGTCCCGTTCGGTCCGCTCCGCTGCCTCCCGCAGGGAGGCGGTGAGGAGTTCCACGCCGTGCCGCAGCAACTCCTCGAAGAGGACGGACTTGCTGGCGAAGTTGTAGTAGACCGTGCCCTTGGCGACCCCGGCCCGCTCGGCGATCTCGTCCACCGTGGTGGCGGAGAAGCCCTGTTCGGCGATGAGCGTGACGGCGGCCTCGTAGAGCTTCTGCCGGGTGGCCTCGCGGCGCGTACTGCCGCCCGACGGGGTGCTGCTGCGTTCCATGGCCCTGATTCTCACAGGAACACCGGGCCCACGCTGACGAGACGTCACAGGCTCAGCTCCGGGTGCAGCCGGTCCAGGGTCCACACCTGCCTGCGCCGGGCCGACACGGCGGTCAGTGCCAGGGCGCCCGCCGTGAACGTGGCCAGCACGGCACACGCCTGCCACACCGGGCCGAGCCCACCGCCCGTGATGAGCCTGCGCAGGGCCTCGACGACGTAGCTCATCGGCATGAAGGGATGGATCGCGTTGAAGAAGTCGGGGCTGGTCTGCACGGGATAGGTGCCGCCCGCGGACGTCAACTGGAGCATCAGGAAGGCGAGTACGAGGATCCGGCCCGCCGCTCCGAAGCGTGCGTTCAGCCATTGGACGATCGCCGCGAAACACGCCGTGACCAGGAACAGGAAGCCCACCGTCCCGGCCGCCCGCACCATCTCCAGGCCGATCGCCCAGTGCAGTACGGACATCAGGGCCACGGTCTGGAGCACGCCCAGGGCGGCCACCGGCAGCCAGCCCGCCAGCGTGATGCGCCAGGCCGAGGAACCCGCGGCGAGCGCCCGCCGGTTGAGCGGCGGGATCAGCATGTAGGCGACCATCGCGCCCACCCACAGGGACAGCGGAATGAAGTACGGGGCGAACCCGGTGCCGTAGTTGGGCGCCTTGTGCAGGTCCTGGGAGGCGAGCTGGACCGGGTCGGACATCACCTCGGTGCGTGCGTCGCGGTCCTGACGGTCGTAGTCGGGGATCTGCGCGGCGCCGTCGTGCAGCCCGCCGGCGAGCTTCCCGGAGCCGTCGACGAGCTTGAACATGCCTCCGGAGAGCGTGTCCGCGCCCGCCTTGAGGTCCCCGACGCCCGTGTCCAGGGCGACCGCGCCGGACTTGGCGGTGGAGAGCCCGGTGTGCAGCTTCTTCGCTCCCGCGGCGACCTGTGCAGCCCCCTCGTTCAGCTCGTCGACCTTGCGGACGGCGTCGTCGAGGTCCTCGGAGAGACGCGGGGCGCGGTCGGCGAGCGCCTGGGCCTGCTTCTGGAGAGTGGCGAGGTGCTGGTCAAGTTTGTCCAGATCGCCGTTCTGGTCGGCGACCAGCGTGTTGACGTCGTCCGCGACCGTCGCCACGTCAGCCGCCGCCTGCCGGGCCTTCTTCAGGTCGGCGCACGCGGCGTCGGGCAGCACCGCGGTCACACAACGCGCCCTGTAGACCCCGTCCAGGGTGTCGGAGGCCGCGTGGGCGCCCTTGGCGGCGGCCGGGGCGGCCTTCACCAGGGTACCGAGGTTGCGCCGGACCGTACCGGCCGAGTCGGCGACCAGCTGAGCGGTGTCCCCAATGGTCTTCTCGTTGTCCCTGAGGAAGGGCCCCAGCCGGTCCGAGACCCCGTGGACCTTGTCGGCGAGCGTCCGCGTGCCCGCCGCGACCTGCCGTGAACCGTCGGCCAGATCGCCCGCGCCCGTGTCGAGCTTCTTCAGCCCCGTGACCAGCTTGCCGCTGCCCGCCTCGGCGTCCTTCAGCCCGTCGGCGAGGTCCTTGGACCCCTGCTCGGCCTTGTCGATGCCACCCGTGAGCGTGTCGGCGCCCTCGGCGGCCTTCACGGTCTCCCCGTGGATGTCGGAGAACGAGACGAAGATCCGGTCCAGGAACGACCGCGAGGCCTTGGTGGAGGCGGCCGTACGCACCTCGCCGAACACCGTCCGGGAGATCTGCCCGACGATGTAGTTGTTGGCGTCGTTCGTCCGCACCTGGAGCGCGCCCGTCTCCGGGGAGTCGCCCGAACTCGACGCGATCCGCGCGCTGAAGTCGGCCGGCATGGTCAGCGACAGGTAGTACGTGCCGTCCTCGACGCCCTCCCGGGCCTCGGCCGCGCTCACCTCGTGCCACTCGAAGGTGTCGCTGTCGCGCAGCCCCTTGACGATGTCGGCACCGGCGACGAGCTTCTTCCCGGAGACGCTCGCCCCCTTGTCGTCGTTCACGAGCGCCACAGGGATCCGGTCGAGCCTGCCGTACGGGTCCCAGAAGGACCACAGGTACAGGGCGCCGTACAGCAGCGGCAGCAACAGGAGCGAGGCAAGCGCCGCGCGCGGGAGCCTGCCCCGGCCGAAACGCCTCAGCTCAAGCGCGGCCAGTCGCGGGGAGCGCATCCACCGTCTCCTTCTCATGAGTCTCCGTCGGCTTCTCCTGCGGCGCCGTCGACACGACGACGGCCCCTTCGGGAGCCTCGCTGCACACCGCCACGACGGTCGTCCCGGCCTCGGCGAGGGACCGCAACAGCGCCCACACCTCGGCCCGTTCGGCGTCCGACAGCTTCAGGTCGGTGTCGTCCACACCCAGCAGCCGGGGCCGGCCGACCAGCGCCAGCGCCAGGGACAGCCGCAGCGCCTCCAGCCGCTCCAGATCGCGTACGGCGGTCCGGGAGCCCTTGGGCAGGGCCTCGCGGTCGAGACCGGCGGCCGTCAGCGCGGTGTCCACGCGCAGCCTCGCCTCGCCCGCCCGTTCCGCCCGTGGCCGCAGCAGCCCGCGCAGGGAACCGCCGAACCTGCGCTCCAGCAGCGCCCGTTCCCGCAGGTGCTCCCCGACGGTCAGGGCGGGGTCAAGGTCGGTGACACCGGGGACGTGCGCGAGCGCGCTCGCACGACGCACCGCCGCGAGCTGCTTGGGCAGGCTCCACCCGCCGACCGTGGTCGACCCCTCGGTGGCCCTCATCCGGCCCGTGAGCGCCAGCAGCAGGCAGGTGCGCCCGGATCCGGACGGGCCCTCCACCGCGATCAGCGAGCCGGGCTCCGCGTCGAAGGACACCTCACGGAACGCCCAGCCGCGAGGCCCCTTGAGCCCGAAGCCCCGGGTGGTCACCCCGAGCCCGTGCGGACCGTCCACGGTTCCCCCAATTTTCTGCGCCTTTTCTGCGCCGACTTTTTGAACTGACTGGTCAGTGCAAAAGCTAACCCGAACCTTCGATCGAAGCAAAAGACCAGGTCAGAACGGATTGTCAGTGGCATACCTCACGATGGGCACATACGGCACCTCCCGTCGGGACGGGCCGTCACACAGACGACAGGAGGTTCGTCATGGCCAGCTCGAACGCAGCCGCCGCCCGTCGGCGCCGCGCCCCCGGCCCTGCCCCCTCACTGACCGGACCGGCGGGCGACGTACACCCCGTGCTCCGCCGGGCCACGGCCCCGCCCGCCGCCCTCGACCTGCTCGCCCAGGCCCGCGCCGGACTCGACGAGGCGGCCGTCCTGGAGACCGCGAACGAGCGGTACGCCACCGCCCACCTCGCCGCCCTGCGCACCGCCGCCGCGGTGCTCGCCGCCCGGGGCCGCCCCGAACCCACCTCCAGGCGCCGCGCACGCATCCGCAGCGCCTGGGAGGTGCTCCCCGAGATAGCACCCGAACTCGCCGAGTGGAGCGTCCTGTTCGCCTCCGGCGCCCGCCGCCGCGCCCGCGCCGAGGCGGGCATCCAGGGCGCGGCCAGCAACCGCGACGCCGACGACCTGATACGCGACGTGGCGATGTTCCTGCGCCTCGTCGAGCGGATGCTCGTCCTCCAGCCGGTGCTTCCCCAGCCCCGCCAGGACCCGGAGACGCCCCCGGAGCCGGACCCGCGACAGGGAGGGGACCGGGGCGTCCCGGACGCGAGTTGAGCCGGATGACCGGGTATGCCGTCGGAGGCGATGCTGAACCGGATGCTTGCCCGCTGGCCGGTGCTACGACAGCCCCGCCAGGCACTGGAGACGCCCCGGCGCCAGGAGGGGGCGCGGCGTTTCGGACGTGGGGTGAGGCGGATGGCGCGGGGATGTCGTCCGGGGCGGTGCCGAGTGGATGCTCGTCCTCCCGGCCGGTGCTCCCACAGCCGCACCGCGACGCCGACGCACCCCCGGGACCGGGCCCCGCACGGGCAGGGGACAGGGGCGTCCCCGACGCGGGCTGAGACGGATGACCGGGTATGTCACCGGAGGCAATAAGGTGGGGAAGCCGCAGCCTTTCCGCAGCCCATCGGGGCCGGGAGGGCGCCCCGTTCGCTCCGCCGCACAAGCGGTGGCGCCGCGCCGAGGAGTCAACTGCCGTGTCGGACCCGATGCGCCCCCGCGCTTCTCTCCGGACCGCCGTGGTCTGGGAGGTTCTTCAGGACGCCCTGGAGCGGCAGGTCAAAACCACGGGGCGCGAGTCGCTGGACGTCCTCGACACCGGGGGCGGCAGTGGCAACTTCGCGGTGCCCGTCGCCCGCCTCGGCCACCGTGTCACCGTCGTCGACCCCAGCCCCAACGCGCTCTTCGCACTGGAGCGCCGGGCCGCCGAGGCCGGCGTCGCCGACCGCGTCCGGGGCGTCCAGGGCGACGCCCACGGCCTCTTCGACGTCGTCGAGCGCGGCGGCTACGACGCGGTGCTCTGCCACGGTGTCCTGGAGTACGTGGACGACCCCGCCGAGGGCGTCCGTAACGTCGTGGCCGCCCTGCGCCCCGAGGGCGTCCTCAGCCTGCTCGCCGCAGGCCTCGGCGGCGCCGTGCTCGCTCGCGCCCTCGCAGGGCACTTCAAGGAGGCCACGCGGGCGCTCGACGACCCGAACGGCCGCTGGGGCGAGAGCGACCCCGTACCCCACCGGTTCACCGCCGAACAGCTCACCGCGCTCGTCGAGGGCGCGGGCCTGAGCGTGGGCGCCGTGCACGGTGTGCGGATCTTCGCCGACCTGGTGCCCGGCGTCCTCGTGGACACCGAGCCGGGAGCCCTGGACGCCCTGCTGAAACTGGAGGCCGCGGCGGCCGAGCAGGCCGCGTTCCACTCCGTGGCCACGCAGCTTCATGTGCTCGGCGAGACGCCGGGTGCCGCCGAGGCCTGAGCCCCCCTCCGGTGGCGGACCGCTGATCAGGGGCTCGGCCGCACATGGAGTACGCCACAGGCCACCCGATCGGGCGCCCGGAGCCGTATGATCGAGGGAGACCGCTCGGCATGACGGGCCGGTTGCTGGGGAATGAACGCTTCAGCGAACCGGGACGGCCATGGCGGATTCCGGTTGCCAATTGGCGTAGAGGGGCGGGTTTCACGGGGGCGATTCCCTGCCTATCCTGAAGGGGACCCCCGGTCGCCCCGGCGACTGCACGATGAGGAGGACTCCGTGCCGCTCTCGGAGCACGAGCAGCGAATGCTTGAGCAGATGGAGCGAGCGCTGTACGCCGAAGACCCCAAGTTCGCGACAGCGCTTGAGGGAAGCGGGCTGCGCACGTACACCCGGCGACGGGTGTATCAGGCGGTCGCTGGATTCCTCGTGGGTATCGCGCTCCTCATGGCCGGAATGGTCGCACAGCAGATTTGGGTCAGCGTGGTGGGGTTCCTCGTCATGCTGGGCTGTGCGGTCCTGGCCGTGACAGGTTGGCGCAAGGCTCCCAAGCCGGGTGAACAGCCCGCCGCGGGTGCCGCCGCCCCCGGAGCCCCGCACGCTCGCCGACAGGGTCGGCAGCGGCGCTCCATGATGGACCGCATCGAAGAGCGCTGGCAGCGGCGCCGTGACGAACAGCAGGGTGGCCAGTAGCCCTTAGGGGTACTGAACCCGGCATCGTGACCGACCGCGAGACGTGAAATGGCCGGTGGCCCGAAACCTCAGGGGTTTCGGGCCACCGGCCATTTCCGGTCTCCGCGCCGTCAGCTGTGCTGACCCCATGGCTTGCGCAGGTTCGGCCTGGCCGCCGACGCGCGCTCACCGAGCGCCGCCAAGCGCGCCGACAGGGCCCACACCACTCGTACGGTCGAACGCGGGGCGAACATCGCACGCAGCTGCGTGCCCCGGCCCACCGTGGTGCGCAGGGCCTCGGTCACCCGGCGCACATCCTCCGCGAGCCCCGCCGTCGGGCGTGGAACCGGCGCGTACAGAACCTGCTCCACGGCGTCCGCGACCCGGTGCACCGCGTCCGCCGCCGGCGGATCGAGATGGCCCAGACGCACGATCCGGGCAGCCGCCTTGCGAGGCGTCTGAGACTCCTCCGGGCTGATGCCGAAGTCCCAGGCGGTGTCCGTCAGTTCCTGCCAGGCCGACAGGGCGTGGACCGCCGCGTCGGCCTCGCTGCGGCCGTGCGCCCCGAGCCGTACGGCCCGGATCCGCAGCCGCCACAGCATCGGCAACAGCAGCAGACCCACCAGGGCCAGCGCACCCAGCGTCCAGCCCAGCGCGGCCGACCACCAGCCGTCGTCGTCGCCCTGGCTCAGCGCCACCTGTGCGGACTCGCTCGCGCACCCGCCGTCCAGCCGCCGCTGCGCCGCCGTGCACGTCTCGCTCGCCGAGGCGGAGTCGGAGGGCGCAACGGAGGCGTTCTGGGAGGGCACGTCCGGGTCCGGGATGGTGCTGCCCGGTGCCTGGGACTGCGTGTACTCGGGCACCGAACCCCGGGTCGGGGTCGGCTCGAAACGGGTCCAGCCGACGCCCTCGAAGTACAGCTCGGGCCAGGCGTGCGCGTCGCGCAGCCCCACCGACACCGTGCCGTCCGGCTCCGGCGTGCCCGGCGCGAAGCCCACCGCGACCCGGGCCGGAATGCCCAGCGTGCGGGCCATCGACGCCATCGCGAAGGAGAAGTGGACGCAGAAGCCCTCCTTGTCCCGCAGGAACTTCGCGATCGCGTTGGAGCCGCTGCCGACCTGCACCTGGGTGTCGTACCGGAAGCCACCGCTCACCGAGAACCAGTCCTGGAGCTTGACCGCCTGCTCGTAGGCGTTCGTCGAACCGGCGGTGACCTCGCGCGCGGTGCGCGCCACGATCGCCGGCAGCGACTCCGGGACCTGAGTGAACTCACGCACCAGCGCCGGGTCGGGCTCCGGCGCCTCGGCGAGCTGCTCCGCGGTCGGCTGCACGTCCAGGCTCGTCACCGTGTACCGCGCACCACGCGTGTTCTGGCCGTGGTCACCGACGAGGGTGCGGCCCACCGGCTCGAAGCGCCAGCTGCCGTCGATCTTCACCCCGGTCGCGGGATACGGCATCGGCAGCCAGTCCTGGGCGTACCAGTCCGCCGCCGAGATCGTGGTCGTGATCTCGGTGCGCCGCACGTCCGCGCTGAGGCCGAGCGGGGTCGGGAACTTGTCCGGCACATCCTGGATGTGCCGCTGGGACGGCTTCCACGCGGTGCCGTCGAAGGAGTCGAGCGAGACGATCCGCAGATACAGGTCCTGGGTGTCCTCGGTGCTGTTGCGCACCGACATGACCTGGCGGTCCTCGTCCACGTTCAGGCTGTCGCGCAGCGACACCAGCGGGTTCACCGCGGAGATCGTGCCGCCGCCTCCGCTGCCCGTGCCCACACCGGTCCCGGTGGCGTCCAGCAGCCCGCCGTCGAGCGAGGGCAGCGCCAGCGGCACCACCAGGGCGACACCCAGCGCGACCGCGCCGATCCGCCGTCCCGTGCGTACGGGGGCGATCGCGCCGCCGGACGACTGCTCGCCCGGGGCGCGTGGCGCGCCGCCGAAGACCCGGCCCCACTGCGACAGCCGGTCCCGGCCCTCGGCCAGCAGCAGCATCAGATAGCCCGCCGCGGCCAGCAGGAACCACAGCCAGGCACCGCCGCCGTCGGCCAGCCCGGCCGCGACGGAGTACAGCGCGAGCAGCGGCAGCCCGGCCGGAGCGGCGGCCCGGAACGTCACCGCGAGGGTGTCCACCGCGAGCCCGATCAGCAGCACACCGCCGACCAGCATCAGGCGTATGCCGTCGGACAGCGGCGCCGGGATCGCGTACCGCCCGACGTCCTCCGTACCGGTCTGGAGCAGCGTGCCGAACTGCTGGAAGGCTTCGGGGCCGGGGATCAGGCCGAAGAACGCCTGCTCCCGGACGAAGACCAGGGTCATCAGGAACAGGGTGACGAGCAACTGCGCCGCCACCGTCAGCGGCCAGGCCAGCGGCACCCGCCGGGCCCCCGCACCGACGACCGTCTGCACGCCCAGCAGGAAGGCCACCTGAAGCAGCCAGCTCACGTCGTCGACCAGCGGCAGCAGGGCACACCCCGCCAGCATGGTGGCCACCCAGGCGCACAGCGCCAGTCGTGCGCGCCCGCTCATGACCGTCCCTCCCCGCCACCGACCACGCCGAGACCAGAACGCTCCCGGTCCGCCTGGCGCCACAGGTCGCTCATCGCGGCCCCTCGCGGCACCCGTACCGCCGTCCAGCCCGCCTCGCGCAGCATCCGCAGCGACTCCTCGCCCGGGTCCTCCGGACCCGGCACATCGTTGGGTTCGCGCACCCAGGTCTCACTGTCCAGCACGAAGGCGACCGCTCCGCCGCTGCGCTGACGCATCTTCGCGGCCACCTGGGCCTGCTCCTCGTCGAGGTCGCCGAAGAAGGCCATCAGCAGTCCCTCACCGCCGCCGCGCAGCACGTCGTACGCGCGGGAGATGTCCATGCCGTCCGAGTGGTCGATCACCGCGAGCGTGTCCATCATCAGCCCGGCCGCGTCCGCCGACTCCTGGCTGGCGCCCGCGAAACCCTCACCGCCCTCGCCGGGCACGGAGTTGCCCGTGTCCGTCAACAGCCGTACGGAAAAGCCCCGTTCGAGCATGTGGACCAGGACGGACGCGGCGCCCGAGACCGCCCACTCGAAGGCCGAGTCCGGGCCCGCGCCCAGATAGGCGATGCCCCGGGTGTCGAGGAGCATCGTGCAGCGGGCGCGCTGCGGCTGCTCCTCGCGGCGCACCATCAGCTCGCCGTAGCGGGCGGTGGAGCGCCAGTGCACGCGGCGCAGGTCGTCGCCGTAGCGGTACCCGCGCGGGATCACGTCGTCCTCGCCGGCCAGTGCGAGCGAGCGCTGCCGTCCCTCGCCGTACCCCTTGGCCTCGCCGGTCAGCCGCACCGGCGGCAGGGCCTCCACGCGCGGGATGACCGTCAGGGTGTCGTACGTCGAGAAGGAGCGGGTCAGCTCGCACATGCCGAACGGGTCGGTCAGCCGCAGCTGGAGCGGGCCCAGCGGATAGCGGCCCCGCAGATCGGAGCGGACGCGGTAGGACACCTCGCGGCGCCCGCCCGCCTCCACCCGGTCCAGGACGAACCGGGGGCGCGGACCGAGCACGTACGGCACCCGGTCCTGGAGCATCAGCAGGCCCGTGGGCAGCCGCGAGACGTTGTCCATGCGGAGATGGACCCTGGCCTCCTCGGCGGCGGGCACGCGCGCGGGGGAGAGCCTGCGGCTGCCCGCCACCCGGTAGCGCGTGCGGTACAGGACGGTCGCGCAGACCAGCGGCAGTACGGAGAGCAGCAGCCCCACCCGGAGCAGATCGCTCTGCCCCAGGACGTACGCGCAGATGGCGGCGGCGACTCCGGCGGCCAGGAAGGAGCGCCCACGGGTGGTGAGACCGGCCAGCGCCGTGCGCACCCCGCCCTTGTCGCCCTTGTCGTCGTCCTCCGGGTGCCCCGGGGCGCCTGCGCTCATCCAAGCCTCCGGGGCGGCTGCTGCCCGAAGTCGGGCGCCGAGCGGCCCATGCCGAAGCCGCTCTGCTGCTGGGGCGCCGCCGGTACCGCGGTGCGCTGGAGGATCTCCTGGACGACCTGTTCGGACGTCCGGCGGTTCAGTTGGGCCTGGGCGGTGGGCAGCAGGCGGTGGGCGAGGACGGCCACGGCGAGGGCCTGGACGTCGTCCGGCAGCGCGTACTCCCGGCCGCTCAGGGCGGCGGACGCCTTCGCGGCGCGCAGCAGATGCAGCGTCGCGCGCGGCGAGGCGCCGAGTCTGAGGTCGGGGTGGTTGCGCGTGGCGCCGACCAGGTCCACGGCGTACCGCCGGACCGAGTCCGCGACATGGACGTTGCGGACGGCCTCGACCAGTTTCACGATGTCGTGCGCGTGGGCCACCGGCTGGAGGTCGTCCAGCGGTGAGACACCGCCGTGGACGTCCAGCATCTGGAGTTCGGCCTCGGCGCTCGGGTAGCCGATGGAGACGCGGGCCATGAAGCGGTCGCGCTGTGCCTCGGGGAGCGGGTAGGTGCCCTCCATCTCGACCGGGTTCTGGGTGGCCACCACCATGAAGGGGCTGGGCAGTTCGTAGGTCGTCCCGTCGATGGTGACCTGGCGTTCCTCCATGGACTCAAGCAGCGCGGACTGGGTCTTCGGCGAGGCACGGTTGATCTCGTCGCCGATCACGATCTGCGCGAAGATCGCCCCCGGTTTGAACTCGAAGTCGCGGCGCTGCTGGTCCCAGATGGACACACCCGTGATGTCCGAGGGCAGCAGGTCCGGCGTGAACTGAATGCGCCGCACGGAACAGTCGATGGACTTGGCCAGCGTCTTCGCCAGCATGGTCTTGCCGACGCCAGGGACATCCTCGATCAGAAGATGCCCCTCGGCGAGCAGCACGGTCAGCGAAAGCCGTACGACCTCAGGCTTGCCCTCGATCACTCCCTCCACCGAACTGCGGACTCGCTCCACAGTGGCGGTCAGATCAGTGAGGCTCGCTCGATCGTCATAGGTCGTCACACGGCCCTCCTAGGCCCGTTCTTTCTCCGGGCCGACGCGCTGCGATGCGGACCGGCCCACCCCGAAACACGGACGGCACGCGGGAGAAGTTCCGCGTGACGCCACACCCGCATTCTTGTTGCCGTTACCGGTTCGTGTCACTCGCCTGTGGATAACTGGCAGGGCTATGTCTGGTTTTCCGGCCTTTTCGGCCCTGAAGTGCAGGGTAAATTTCGTAGAGACATACGTAAGGATGCGCGTTCCGGTTCGGTTACGCGGGGTCGATCTCGCGCAGCAGGCCCGACTTCACGTCGAAGACGAAGCCGCGGACGTCGTCGGTGTGCAGCAGGAACGGGTTGGTGCGCACGCGCTGCATCGACTGCCGTACGTCCTGGTCGACGTCCCGGAAGGCCTCGACCGCCCACGCGGGACGCTGGCCGACCTCGACCTCCAGCTCGTGCCGGAACTCCTCGGTGAGGGACTCCAGGCCGCAGCCGGTGTGGTGGATGAGGATGACGCTGCGGGTGCCGAGCGCCCGCTGGCTGATGGTCAGGGAGCGGATCACGTCGTCGGTCACCGCACCGCCCGCGTTACGGATGGTGTGGCAGTCGCCCAGCTCCAGGCCGAGCGCGTCGTGCAGGTCGAGACGGGCGTCCATGCAGGCCACCACCGCCACCCGGAGCACCGGACGGGCGTCCATCCCCGGGTCGGTGAAGGCGGCGGCATAGCGCTCGTTGGCCTCGACGAGACGGTCGATGACGGTGCCCTCGGTGCGTATGGCGCCTTCGGGTCCGGTGGGAACTGATGCGGAAGTCGTCATAACCATGACGGTACTGGTCACGGCCCTTCCGGGCCCGCTGTGAGAGGGGACAAAGAACATCAATGAGCGTTGTTGTGAGGTAACCCACACGGGTGGTGCGAGTGTACCCGTACGGGTGATTGCTGGCGATTTACGGCTTCGGTGGACAGGTTGCCGCGACGCGCAGGCCGGTTGATTGACCGGCAGTCACCGTGGACTAAAGTGACGCGAAGTTTGATTTCCCGCGTGCGCGGCGCGTACGTATGGCTGGCCGTGCCGGACCTGAGAGGGCCCCTTGAGCCAGAGTCGACACGTCCCGGTGATGCTCCAGCGGTGCCTGGACCTGTTGGCCCCCGCACTGGAGCGGCCCGGAGCGGTCGTCGTCGACTGCACCCTCGGCCTCGGCGGCCACAGCGAGGCGCTCCTCGCCCGTTTCCCCGAGGCCCGGCTGGTCGCCCTCGACCGCGACAAGGAGGCACTGCGCATCTCCGGGGAGCGGCTCGCCCCCTTCGGCGAGCGGGCCGAGCTGGTGCACGCGGTGTACGACGAGCTGCCCGACGTACTCGACCGCCTGGGTCTGCCGAAGGTCGACGGGATCCTCTTCGACCTCGGGGTCTCCTCCATGCAACTCGACGAGGCCGACCGGGGGTTCGCCTACGCCCAGGACGCGCCGCTCGACATGCGCATGGACCAGACGACCGGGATCAGCGCCGCCGAGGTCCTCAACACCTACCCCGCCGGTGAACTCGTCCGGATCCTCAGGGCGTACGGCGAGGAGAAGCAGGCCAAGCGGATCGTCTCCGCGGTCGTGCGCGAGCGTGACAAGGAGCCGTTCGGCAACAGTGCCCGGCTGGTCGAACTGATCCGCGACTCGCTGCCGCAGGCCGCCAAGCGCACCGGCGGAAACCCCGCCAAGCGCACCTTCCAGGCGCTGCGCATCGAGGTCAACGGTGAACTGACCGTCCTGGAACGGGCGATCCCGGCTGCGGTGAAGGCCCTCGCCGTCGGCGGACGGATCGCCGTCCTGTCGTACCACTCGCTCGAAGACCGGCTGGTCAAGCAGGTGTTCGCGGCCGGCGCCGCCAACACCGCGCCCCCCGGACTGCCCGTCGTGCCGGAGCGTTACCAGCCGCGGCTCAAGCTGCTCACCCGTGGTGCCGAACTTCCCACCGAGGAAGAGGTCGCCGAGAACCGGCGAGCCGCCCCGGCGCGACTGCGCGGGGCCGAGCGCATCAGGGAGGACACCGAGTGAGCCGAGGGGACTGTGAGTGAGTAGGAATCCCGAGCTGAAGGGCCGGGCCGCCCGGCTCGCGCGGCTCTTCCCCGCGGGGCCGGGGCAGGCCGCCCGTACCCCCTTCGTCCTGCTCGTCGTCTTTCTGCTGGGCGGGGGTCTCATCGGGCTCCTCGTGCTGAACTCCGCGCTCAGCGAAGGCGGGTTCCGCCTCGACGACCTCCAGAAGGACACCAAGAGCCTCACCGACGAGGAACAGGCCCTCCAGCGCGACGTGGACGCCTACGCCGCGCCCGACGCCCTCCAGCGCCGGGCCAGGGAACTCGGCATGGTGCCCGGCGGCGACCCGGCCTTCCTGAACCCCGACGGCACCGTCAAGGGTGTCCCGAGCCCGGCCGAGCAGGCGGCGCTGCGGATCCCCGAGGTGGTCCCGCCCGAGGCGATCGTGCCCGAGCCTGTGCCCAGCCCGACGCCGACCGCTACTCCGAGCCCTGCGCCGACGCCTACGCCTACGCCGACCCCCTCCGTGTCGGTGTCCGCCGCGCAGGTCCCCGTAGCCACCCCCACCCTCCCCTCCACGACCCCCGGCAGGTGACGGAAGTGTCCGACAGGGAACCGCCGCGCCGTCGCGTGCCCGCCCCGGCCAGGTCCGCCCGCCCCGGCGCCGACCGGCGTCCGGGCCCCGGCGCCCGACCCGCCCGCCGCCCCGCCGCCCCTCGCCCGGGCGGGCCCAATGTCATCCGGCTCGGCAGCCCCCGGCCCCGGCTGCGCATGGTCAGCCTCGCGCTGGCCCTGGTGCTGATCGCCTTCGTCGTACGGCTGCTCCAGGTGCAGGCCGTCGACGCGAGCGAGTACGCCGCCAAGGCCGAGCAGAACCGGTACGTCGGCCGCACCCTGGCCGCCGAGCGCGGCGAGATCACCGACCGCAACGGCGTCGAACTGGCGACCAGCGTGGACGCGTACGACATCACCGCCGACCCGACGATGTTCACGCCGAAGAGCACGAAACTGGCCGACGCCCCCGAGCAGGCCGCCGCACTCCTTGCGCCGATCCTCGGGCAGGACGCGGACGCCGTCGCCAAGAAGCTGAAGACGCCGAACACGCGCTACACGCTCCTCGCGCACCGCCAGACCCCCCAGGTGTGGACGCAGATCAAGGATCTGAAGTCGACCCTGGCGGCCAAGTCCGGAACCGACCCGGACACCGTGAACGTCCTCGCCGGTGTGCTGGCCGTGCCCGCGAGCAAGCGCGTCTATCCGAACGGCGGACTCGCCGCCGGACTGCTGGGCTGGGTGAGCGCCGACGGCAAGGGCGGCGGCGGCCTCGAACAGCAGCTGAACGGCGAACTGGCCGGGCAGGACGGCAAGATCCGGTACGCGCAGTCAGGGGGACGGCAGGTGCCCACCGCCGATTCCACCGAGACGCCCGCGGTGCCCGGTACCGATGTCGAACTGACCATCGACCGCGACATCCAGTGGGCCGCGCAGAACGCCATCACCGAGCAGGTGAAGGAGTCGAAGGCGGACCGCGGGTACGTGATAGTGCAGGACACCCGGACCGGCCAGATCCTGGCCATGGCCAACTCGCCCGGCTTCGACCCCAATGACCTGACGAAGGCGAGCCCGGACGCGCTCGGCAACGCGGCCCTCCAGGACGCCTTCGAGCCCGGTTCCACCGCCAAGGTCATGTCGATGGCCGCCGTACTGGAGGAGAACGTGGCCACGCCCGCGACGCATGTCGTCGTGCCCAACCGGCTGCACCGGGGCGACCGGCTCTTCAAGGACGACATCGACCACCCGACCTGGTACCTCACGCTCAACGGCGTGCTCGCCAAGTCCAGCAACATCGGCACCATCCTGGCCACCGGCCAGCTCGGCAAGACGCAGGCGCAGTCCAACCGGGTCCTCTACTCCTATCTGCGCAAGTTCGGTCTCGGCAGCTACACCGGGATCGACTTCCCCGGCGAGACCAAGGGCATCCTCGCGCCGCCCGACGAGTGGTCGACCTCGCAGCAGTTCACGATTCCTTTCGGCCAGGGCGTCTCCCTCAACGCGCTCCAGGCGGCCTCCGTCTACTCGACGATCGCCAATGGCGGTGTCCGCGTGGAGCCGAGCCTGATCCGGGGCACCAAGGGCGCCGACGGCCGGTTCACCCCTGCCGCCGACCCCAAGAAGACCCGCGTCGTCAGTGAGAAGACGGCGAAGACCCTCGCCAGGATGCTGGAGTCCGTCGTGGACGACGAGGAGGGCACCGGCACCAAGGCGCGCATTCCCGGCTACCGCGTGGCGGGCAAGACGGGTACGGCCAACCGCGTGGATCCGGCCACCGGCCGCTACCACGGCTACACCTCGTCGTTCGCCGGGTTCGCGCCCGCCGACAACCCGCGCATCACCGTCTACTGCGCCATCCAGAACGCCACCAAGGGCAGTTACTTCGGCGGCCAGATCTGTGGCCCCATCTACAAGGAGGTCATGGAGTTCGCCCTGAAGACCCTTCAGGTACCGCCCACCGGGGCCAGGGCCGCGAATCTCCCCGTGGCCTTCACACCCTGATCAGCACGGAAACCAGCCAGGAAACAGCTCGTGAACACGATCTCTCCCGACTCTCGCGACCCGGGGCACAGCGCCCCGGCGCACGCCCCGGCCGCGCCCTCACTTCGCTCGTCCGGGGGTGCGCCCGGTACGCTCACCGCCGTGCCAAACGCCGATCAGTACCAATCCACCCAGAAGGGCGTTCCTGTGACATATCCGGGACCGCCGAGGCCGGTTCATGTGACCGCCACACCCCTCGCGGAACTGGCCGGACAGCTGGGTGCCCCACAGCCCCCGACCACGGGGGACGTGGTCGTCGCGGTCACGGGCATCACCCATGACTCGCGCGCCGTCCGCCCCGGCGATCTGTACGCCGCCCTCCCGGGGGCCCGGCTGCACGGCGCCGACTTCGTCACGCAGGCGGCCGGCCTCGGCGCCGCCGCCGTGCTGACCGACCCGACCGGCGCCGAACGCGCCGCCGCCACCGGCCTCCCGGTGCTGGTGGCCGACGACCCGCGCGCGCGGATGGGCGAACTGGCGGCCACGATCTACGGCCGTCCGGGGCGCGACCTGCTCCAGATCGGCATCACCGGCACCTCCGGCAAGACCACCACCGCGTACCTCGTCGAGGGCGGTCTGAAGACGGACCGGGCCACCGGACTGATCGGCACGGTCGAGACCCGCATCGGCGACGAGCGCATCAAGTCCGAGCGCACCACCCCCGAGGCCACCGACCTCCAGGCCCTGTTCGCGGTGATGCGCGAGCGCGGGGTCGAGGCGGTCGCCATGGAGGTCTCCAGCCACGCGCTGGTCCTCGGCCGGGTCGACGGCTGCGTCTTCGACATCGCCGTGTTCAACAACCTCAGCCCGGAACACATGGAGTTCCACTCCGACATGGAGGACTACTTCCAGGCCAAGGCCGGGCTGTTCACTCCCCGACGCAGCAAACTCGGGGTCGTCAACCTCGACGACGCCTACGGCCGACGGCTCGCCCGGGAGGCCGCCGTACCGGTCGTCACCTTCTCCGCCGAGGGGCACCCGGACGCCGACTGGCGCGCCGACGACGTCCGGATCGGCCCGATGGACTCGACGTTCACGGTGGTCGGCCCCAAGGACCAGCGGATCAGGGCCAGATCGCCGCTCGCGGGCACCTTCAACGTCGCCAACACCCTCGCCGCGATCGTCGCCCTCGCCGAGGCCGGGCTCGACCCGCAGATCGCCGCCGACGGCATCGCCGAGGTGCCGGGAGTGCCGGGGCGCCTGGAGCGGGTGGACGTGGGCCAGCCGTATCTCGCGGTCGTCGACTACGCGCACAAGACGGACGCCGTCGAATCGGTGCTGCGGGCCCTCCGCAAGGTCACCGAGGGCGAGTTGCACGTCGTGCTCGGCTGCGGCGGCGACCGGGACAGGACCAAGCGCGAGCCGATGGGCGCCGCAGTGGCCCGGCTCGCCGACACCGCCGTACTGACCTCCGACAACCCCCGCTCCGAGGACCCCCTCGCGATCCTCGCGACGATGCTCCAGGGCGCGGCCTCCGTGCCGGCGCACGAGCGCGGCGAGGTCCAGGTGTTCGAGGACCGGGGCGCGGCCATCGCCGCCGCCGTGGCCCGCGCACGGCCCGGGGACACCGTGCTGGTCGCGGGCAAGGGCCATGAGCAGGGCCAGGACATCGCCGGGGTGGTCCGTCCGTTCGACGACCGCCAGGTGCTTCGAGAAGCCATCCAGAAGACCCAGGGATGAACTTGTGATCGCCCTCTCCCTCGCCGAGATCGCAGCAGTCGTCGGCGGGCAGACTTACGACATACCGGATCCGTCGGTCCAGGTCACCGGACAGGTCGTCAGGGACTCCCGTGAGGTGGAGCCCGGCAGCCTCTTCGTCGCCTTCGCCGGCGAGCACGTCGACGGCCACGACTTCGCGGCCCAGGTCGTCGAGGCGGGCGCCGTCGCCGTACTGGCGTCCCGTCGGGTCGGCGTACCCGCGATCGTCGTGGACGACGTACAGCGGGCGCTGGGCGCCCTCGCGCGGCACGTGGTCCAGAAGCTCGGCGCGACCCTCGTGGCCCTCACCGGCTCCGCGGGCAAGACCAGCACCAAGGACCTGATCGCCCAGGTGCTCCGGCACAAGGCGCCGACCGTCTTCACGCCCGGCTCGCTCAACAACGAGATCGGACTTCCGCTGACCGCGCTGAGCGCCACCGAGGAGACCAGGTTCCTGGTCCTGGAGATGGGCGCCCGCGGAATCGGTCACATCCGCTACCTGACGGATCTGACGCCCCCGAGGATCGGCCTCGTCATCAACGTCGGCACCGCCCACATCGGCGAGTTCGGCGGACGTGAGCAGATCGCACAAGCGAAGGGCGAACTCGTCGAGGCACTGCCCTCGGCGGCGGACGGCGGCACCGCGATCCTCAACGCCGACGATCCCCTCGTACGGGCCATGGCGGCTCGAACAAAGGCGAAGGTGATCTTCTTCGGAGAGTCCGGCGAAGCGGACGTACGCGCCGAGAACGTACGACTCACGGACAGGGGACAGCCCGCCTTCAGGCTCCACACACCCTCCGGTGCAAGCGACGTGACCATGCGCCTGTACGGTGAGCACCACGTGTCGAACGCGCTCGCCGCCGCCGCCGTCGCCCATGAGCTGGGCATGTCCGCAGACGAGATCGCCACCGCGCTCTCCGAGGCGGGCTCCCTCTCCCGCTGGCGGATGGAGGTCACCGAGCGCCCGGACGGCGTGACGATCGTCAACGACGCCTACAACGCGAACCCCGAGTCCATGAGAGCGGCTTTGCGCGCGCTTGCCGCCATGGGTACAGCCTCACGGGCAAGGGGGGGCCGTACGTGGGCGGTGCTCGGCAAGATGGCCGAGCTGGGGGACGAGGCGCTCGCCGAGCACGACGCGGTCGGACGGCTCGCCGTCCGGCTCAATGTCGGCAAGCTCGTCGCGGTCGGGGGCAGGGAAGCGTCCTGGCTCCAACTGGGCGCATATAACGAGGGTTCGTGGGGTGAGGAGTCGGTGCACGTGTCCGACGCACAGGCGGCTGTCGACCTGTTGCGCAGCGAGCTGCGCCCAGGGGATGTCGTGCTCGTGAAGGCGTCCCGGTCGGTCGGGCTCGAACGGGTGGCGCAGGCGCTGCTCGTCGGCGGCGTCGAGGGTGAGGTCGCCGCCCGATGATGAACCAGATCCTGTTCTCGGGCGTCATCGGTATGTTCCTGACGCTGGTCGGCACCCCGCTGCTGATCAAGCTGCTGGCCCGGAAGGGCTACGGCCAGTACATCCGTGACGACGGCCCGCGCGAGCACCACGCCAAGCGCGGTACGCCGACCATGGGCGGTATCGCCTTCATCCTGGCGACGATCGCCGCGTACTTCCTGTCCAAGCTGATCACCGGCAAGCCGCCGACCTTCTCCGGGCTGCTCGTGCTCGGTCTGATGGGCGGCATGGGCCTGGTCGGCTTCCTGGACGACTACATCAAGATCGTGAAGCGGCGCTCGCTCGGTCTGCGGGCCAAGGCGAAGATGGCCGGTCAGCTGACCGGCGGTATCGCCTTCGCGGTGCTCTCGCTCCAGTTCGCGGACAACCGCGGCAACACGCCGGCCTCGACGAAGCTCTCCTTCGTCCAGGACTTCGGCTGGTCGATCGGCCCGGTGCTGTTCGTCGTCTGGGCGCTCTTCATGATCCTCGCGATGTCGAACGGCGTGAACCTGACGGACGGTCTGGACGGCCTCGCCACCGGCGCCTCCGTCCTCGTCTTCGGCGCGTACACGTTCATCGGCGTCTGGCAGTTCCAGGAGTCCTGCGCCAACGCGGCGACCCTGACCAACCCGTCCGCCTGTTACGAGGTACGAGATCCACTGGACCTCGCCGTCGTCTCCTCGGCGCTGATGGGTGCCTGTCTCGGCTTCCTGTGGTGGAACACGTCGCCCGCCAAGATCTTCATGGGCGACACCGGTTCACTGGCCCTGGGCGGCGCGCTCGCCGGCCTCGCGATCTGCTCCCGTACGGAGCTGCTCCTCGCGCTCCTCGGCGGCCTGTTCGTGCTGATCACCATGTCGGTGGTCATCCAGGTCGGCTCCTTCAAGCTCACCGGCAAGCGGGTCTTCCGGATGGCGCCACTCCAGCACCACTTCGAGCTCAAGGGCTGGTCCGAAGTGCTCATCGTGGTCCGCTTCTGGATCATCCAGGGCATTTGCGTGATCGTCGGACTGGGCATCTTCTACGCGGGATGGGCGGCCGACAAGTGACGTCCGGTCAGGGCAGCGACTGGAACGGCGTGCGTGTCACCGTCGCCGGACTCGGCGTGAGCGGCATCAGCGCCGCCCGCGCCCTGACCGCCCTCGGCGCCGTCGTCACCGTCGTGGACGGCGGCGACTCCGAGGCCCACCGGGAACGCGCGGCGGCCCTGGACGGCATCGAGGTCCGCCTCGGCGACGCGGAGACGTTGCCCGAGGGGACCGAACTGGTCGTCACCTCGCCCGGCTGGAAGCCGAGTTCACCGCTGTTCGCGGCGGCTGCGTCGGCGGGCGTGGACGTCGTGGGTGACGTGGAGATCGCCTGGCGGCTGCGCGGCCCGGACGCAGCCCCCTGGCTGGCGATCACCGGCACCAACGGCAAGACGACCACGACCCAGATGCTCGCCTCGATCCTCCGCGCGGCGGGCCTGCGTACGGCCGCCGTCGGCAACATCGGCACACCGATCATCGACGTGGTCCTCGGCGAGGAGACGTACGACGTCCTGGCCGTCGAGCTGTCGAGCTACCAGCTCCACTGGGCGCCGTCTCTGCGCGCCCACTCCGCCGTCGTCCTCAACCTCGCCCCCGACCACCTCGACTGGCACGGCTCCATGGAGGCGTACGCCGCCGACAAGGGCCGTATCTACGAGGGCAATCGGGTCGCCTGTGTCTACAACGTGGCCGACAAGGCCACGGAGGACCTGGTGCGTGGGGCGGACGTCGAGGAGGGCTGCCGGGCCATCGGGTTCACGCTCGGTGCCCCCGGGCCGTCCCAACTCGGCGTCGTCGAGGGCATCCTGGTCGACCGCGCCTTCGTCGAGAACCGGCAGCAGAACGCCCAGGAACTGGCCGAGGTCGCGGACGTCAATCCGCCGGCCCCGCACAACATCGCCAACGCCCTTGCCGCGGCTGCCCTCGCACGGGCCTACGGGGTGCCCGCGAAGGCCGTACGGGACGGGCTGCGGGCCTTCACCCCGGACGCGCACCGCATCGCGCACGTGGCCGATGTGGACGGGGTCGCGTACGTCGACGACTCCAAGGCGACCAACACGCACGCGGCCGAGGCCTCCTTGGCGGCGTACGAGTCGATCGTGTGGATCGCGGGCGGGCTCGCCAAGGGCGCGACCTTCGACGAGCTGGTCGCCAAGTCGGCGAAGCGACTTCGCGGGGTGGTGCTGATCGGCGCCGACCGGGCGCTCATCGGCGAAGCGCTCGCGCGACACGCGCCGGAGGTACCCGTCGTCGACCTGGACCGGACCGACACTGGGGCGATGCTCGCGGCGGTCCGCTCGGCGCGGGGCCTGGCCGGTGCCGGGGACACGGTGCTGTTGGCGCCTGCCTGTGCGTCGATGGACATGTTCGCCAACTACAACAAACGCGGTGACGCGTTCGCGCAGGCGGTTCGCGAACTCGGGGCGGGGACCTGACGGTCGGTCTTCGGCCGCGGACGGTGTCTTCGGGGGCCTTGGAGGGACGCGTGAGGTCGGATATGGCTCGGGAATCATCGGCGGTTTGTTTGCTGCGGGCCGGTGGGGGCTGGTCGCGCAGTTCCCCGCGCCCCTTCGAGGGCGCTGCGCGCCACTCTCGGAGGCGCTGATGGCCGCCAGTAGTCGTACTGGGCGTCCGCCTGTTCAGCGGGCCGTGCGGGTTCGGCGGCCTGCTGCCCCTCGGCCTCCCCGCGACAACCCCGTACGCGCCCTCCAGCGGCGGATCCAGCGGGCCTGGGACCGGCCGCTGACCGCCTATTACGTGATCCTCGGTGGGTCGCTGCTGATCACCGTGCTCGGGCTGGTGATGGTCTACTCGGCCTCTCAGATCACCGCGCTTCAGCTGTCCAAGCCCGGGACGTTCTTCTTCCGCAAACAGTTGCTCGCCGCCACGATCGGCGGGGTGCTGCTGTTCGCCGCCTCCCGGATGCCGGTGAAGCTGCACCGGGCGCTCGCTTATCCGATCCTCGCCGGGTCCGTCTTCATGATGGTCCTCGTGCAAGTGCCGGGGATAGGGGTGTCCATCAACGGGAATCAGAACTGGATCTCGTTGGGCGGGTCCTTTCTCGTCCAGCCGAGCGAGTTCGGCAAGCTCGCCCTGGTGCTGTGGGGCGCCGACCTGATCGCCCGCAAGGAGGACAAGCGGCTGCTCTCGCAGTGGAAGCACATGCTGGTGCCGCTCGTCCCGGTGACGTTCATGCTGCTCGGCCTGATCATGCTCGGCGGTGACATGGGGACGGCGATCATCCTCACCGCCGTCCTGTTCGGGCTGCTCTGGCTGGCCGGGGCGCCCACGCGGCTGTTCGTGGGTGTGCTGTCGATCGCCACGTTCATCGGGCTCGTTCTCATCAAGACCAGCCCCAACCGTATGGCCCGCTTCCAGTGCATCGGCGCCACCGAGCCGGGCACCGGGGCCACCTCCTGCTGGCAGGCCGTGCACGGGATCTACGCGCTCGCCTCCGGTGGCCTGTTCGGGTCGGGCCTCGGCGCGAGTGTGGAAAAATGGGGGCAACTACCCGAAGCGCACACGGACTTCATCTTCGCCGTCACCGGTGAGGAACTGGGCCTGGCGGGGACGCTGTCGGTGCTCGCCCTCTTCGCGGCCCTAGGCTATGCGGGTATCCGCGTGGCCGGACGCACGGAGGACCCCTTCGTGAGGTATGCCGCGGGAGGCGTGACCACCTGGATCACCGCTCAGGCGGTGGTCAACATCGGTGCGGTGCTCGGCCTGCTGCCGATCGCCGGTGTCCCGCTCCCGCTGTTCTCCTACGGGGGTTCCGCCCTGCTTCCGACCATGTTCGCCATCGGACTGCTGATCGCCTTCGCACGTGACGAACCAGGTGCGCGGGCGGCGCTTTCGTTGCGGCAACCCCGCTTTGGTAGAAAACGGGGGGCTGGGGGTCCGGTGTCCGATCGGAGCCCCCGGAGATGGAACACGATGCGACGGCGTGCCTCGGCGGCGCGTTCGTCCGGAGAGCGGTGAATTTCGGTGCATGTCGTACTCGCCGGTGGGGGGACCGCCGGCCACATCGAGCCCGCGCTCGCCCTCGCGGACGCCCTGCGCAGGGCTGATCCCACCGTGGGGATCACGGCCCTGGGCACGGAACGCGGTCTGGAGACCCGGCTCGTTCCCGAGCGGGGCTATGACCTGGCGCTGATCCCCGCGGTCCCGCTGCCACGCAAGCCCACCCCCGAACTGATCACCGTCCCCGGGCGGCTGCGCGGCACGATCAAGGCCGCCGAGCAGATCCTGGAACGCACCAAGGCCGACTGCGTCGTCGGCTTCGGCGGCTATGTGGCCCTGCCCGGCTACCTCGCCGCCAAGCGCCTGGGCGTGCCGATCGTCGTCCACGAGGCCAACGCACGCCCCGGCCTCGCCAACAAGATCGGCTCGCGGTACGCCGCCCAGGTCGCCGTCTCCACCCCGGACAGCAAGCTTCGGGACGCCCGCTACATCGGCATCCCGCTGCGCCGCTCCATCGCCACCCTGGACCGGGCCGCCGTACGCCCCGAGGCACGCGCCGCGTTCGGGCTCGACCCGAGTCTGCCGACGCTGCTGGTCTCGGGCGGTTCGCAGGGCGCCCGGCACCTCAACGAGGTGATCGAGCGGGTCGCGCCGTACCTCCAGCAGGCCGGCATCCAGGTGCTGCACGCGGTCGGCCCGAAGAACGAACTGCCGCAGGTCCACCAGATGCCGGGGATGCCCCCCTACATCCCGGTACCGTACGTGGACCGGATGGACCTCGCGTACGCCGCGGCCGACATGATGCTGTGCCGCGCGGGCGCGATGACCGTCGCCGAACTCTCCGCCGTCGGACTCCCGGCCGCCTACGTCCCGCTGCCCATCGGCAACGGCGAACAGCGGCTGAACGCCCAGCCGGTGGTCAAGGCCGGCGGCGGACTCCTGGTCGACGACGCGGACCTGACGCCCGAGTGGGTGCAGCGACACGTCCTGCCCGTGCTCGCCGACCCCCACCGGCTGTACGAGATGTCCCGCGCCGCCAGCGAGTTCGGCCGCCGGGACGCCGACGACCTGCTCGTCGGCATGGTGTACGAGGCGATCGCCTCACGCCACCGATAGGCGACGACGAGGGAAGGCGGGGCAGGGCCAGTGGCCGGAGCGACGACTGCCGAACGTGGCGAACGACAGCAGGACACCTCCGGCCCGCCCCGTCTGCCGGGCCTCCTGCGGCGGTTGGGGCCGCGCAGGGTTCGTACGATCGTCATCCTGGTCCTCGCCCTGCTCCTCCTCGGCGGAGGCGTCCTGTGGGTCCTCTACGGGTCCCGGTGGACGCGTGTGGAGCGCGTATCGGTGTCGGGGACCGGGGTTCTGACGCAGGCGCAGGTGCGCGAGGCCGCCGACGTGCCGGTCGGGGATCCGCTCGTTTCCGTCGACACCGGAGCCATCGAGTCCCGACTGCTCAGGAAATTGCCCCGAATTGACTCGGTTGAAGTCAGCCGATCCTGGCCGCACGGAATCGGGCTGAAAGTGGTCGAACGCACCCCTGTGCTGATTGTCAAAAGCCCTGGGAATGGGAGCAAGTATGTCGAAGTGGACGCGAAAGGCGTGCGTTTCGCGACGGTTTCCCGTGCCCCGGAAGGCGTACCCGCATTGGAATTGACGCTGTCCCGGACCGGTTCGCAGACCGCGAGTCTGCGCCGTTTCGGCAGCGACCGGCTGACGCGGGAGGCGGTGCGGGTGGCGGGGGATCTGCCGAGCACCGTCGCGCGCCTCACCAAGGCCGTCAAGGTCCGTTCGTACGACTCCATCTCGCTGGAGTTGGGCGACGGCCGGACCGTCGCGTGGGGGAGCGGTGAGCAGGGCGACGCGAAGGCGCGGGCCCTCACCGCTCTCATGAAAGCGGCTCCGGGGGCTCGGCACTTCGACGTGAGCGTTCCCACCGCCCCTGCGTCATCAGGGAGTTGACGCACATCCGCGCAGGCCAGCACCCTGGTTGGGCATGGCTATGCCTGATCACATAGGGTGAAAAGAAAAACGGGAGGTTCGGCGTGTTCGTTGAACGTGCGCCACTTGTCGACTTAGTGTCCTGTTCGGAAGAGTCCAAGGAACAGACACACTGGTAACCCTAAACTTCAACGTTAGGGTTCGGGTCGGCGTTCGGACCGTCCCACTTCGGCATGAGTTGTCGGTTCGCGGCACCGCGAGGCGGCGACACGTAACTCGAGGCGAGAGGCCTTCGACGTGGCAGCACCGCAGAACTACCTCGCAGTCATCAAAGTCATCGGTGTCGGCGGCGGTGGTGTCAATGCCATCAACCGGATGATCGAGGTCGGTCTGAAGGGCGTCGAGTTCATCGCCATCAACACCGACGCGCAGGCGCTGTTGATGAGCGACGCCGACGTCAAGCTCGACGTCGGTCGCGAACTCACCCGCGGACTCGGCGCCGGAGCCAACCCGGCCGTCGGCCGCAAGGCAGCCGAGGACCACCGCGAGGAGATCGAGGAGGTCCTCAAGGGGGCCGACATGGTCTTCGTGACAGCCGGCGAGGGTGGCGGCACCGGCACCGGCGGCGCGCCCGTCGTGGCCAACATCGCCCGCTCCCTGGGCGCCCTCACGATCGGCGTGGTCACCCGCCCGTTCACCTTCGAGGGCCGGCGCAGGGCCAACCAGGCCGAGGACGGCATCGCCGAACTCCGCGAAGAGGTCGACACCCTCATCGTCATCCCCAACGACCGCCTGCTGTCCATCTCGGACCGCCAGGTCTCGGTCCTCGACGCCTTCAAGTCGGCGGACCAGGTCCTGCTCTCCGGTGTCCAGGGCATCACCGACCTCATCACCACCCCCGGTCTGATCAACCTCGACTTCGCGGACGTCAAGTCCGTGATGTCCGAGGCGGGTTCGGCCCTCATGGGCATCGGTTCGGCCCGTGGCGACGACCGCGCGGTGGCGGCTGCCGAGATGGCGATCTCCTCGCCGCTCCTCGAAGCCTCCATCGACGGCGCCCGGGGCGTCCTGCTCTCCATCTCCGGCGGCTCCGACCTCGGCCTGTTCGAGATCAACGAGGCCGCCCAGCTGGTCAGCGAGGCCGCACACCCGGAGGCCAACATCATCTTCGGCGCCGTCATCGACGACGCGCTCGGGGACGAGGTCCGGGTCACGGTCATCGCGGCCGGCTTCGACGGGGGTCAGCCCCCGGCCAAGCGCGACAACATCCTCGGCTCGGCCGGCGCCAAGCGCGACGAACCCACGCCGGTACGGGCCGAGAGCCGTCCGTCCTTCGGCTCGCTCGGCAGCGTCACGCCGAAGGAGGCCCCGGCACCCGCCCCGGAGCCGGTCAACGAACTCCCGGTCTCCCCGCCGGTCCCGCCGTCCCGGTCCTACTCGGACAGCGCCGCAGAGGAGCTGGACGTGCCGGACTTCCTGAAGTGATAGGACAGCGCTCCGGAACGAGCGACGCGAGCGGCGCGCACTTCGCCTTCACCGACCGGTGGGGCGGGGTGAGCGCCGTTCCGTACGAGGGGCTCAACCTCGGCGGAGCGGTCGGCGACGACCCCGACGCCGTCCGTACGAACCGTGAACTGGCCGCCAAGTCGCTGGGTCTCGACCCGGACCGGGTGGTCTGGATGAACCAGGTGCACGGCAACGACGTCGCCGAGGTCGACGGGCCGTGGACCACTCGCCTCACTCCGCCCGTGGACGGCCTGGTGACCGCCACCCGCGGTCTCGCGCTCGCCGTCCTCACCGCCGACTGCGTACCGGTCCTGCTGGCCGATCCGGTGGCCGGGGTGGTCGCCGCGGCCCACGCGGGCCGGCCCGGTATGGTCGCCGGAATCGTCCCCGCCGCCGTGGACGCCATGGAATCGCTCGGCGCCGACCCGGCCCGGATCGTCGCCCGCACCGGCCCCGCCGTCTGCGGACGCTGCTACGAAGTGCCGGAGGAGATGCGCGCCGAGGTCGCCGCCGTCGAACCGGCCGCGTACGCGGAGACCAGCTGGGGCACCCCGGCGGTCGACGTGGCGGCGGGGGTGCACGCGCAGTTGGAGCGGCTCGGGGTGCACGACCGGGAGCAGTCGCCGGTGTGCACGCGGGAGTCCGCCGACCACTTCTCGTACCGACGGGACCGCACGACCGGGCGGCTCGCGGGCTATGTCTGGCTGGACTGATAGGACATGACGGAACGCAGGGACGAACTCGCCGCGAATCTGGCGGCGGTGGAGGAGCGCATCGCGGCGGCCTGCTCGGCGGCTGGCCGCAAGCGCGAGGAGGTGACGCTGATCGTCGTCACCAAGACCTACCCCGCGAGCGATGTGCGGATTCTGTGCGAGCTGGGTGTGCGTCATGTGGCCGAGAACCGGGACCAGGACGCGGCACCCAAGGCCGAGGCGTGCGCGGATCTGCCGCTCACCTGGCACTTCGTGGGCCAGCTGCAGACCAACAAGGTGCGTTCCGTGGTCGGTTACGCCTCGGTCGTGCAGTCCGTCGACCGTGACCGGCTGGTCTCCGGGCTGTCGAAGGAGGCCGTACGGGCCGGGCGCGAGGTGGGCTGTCTGATCCAGGTCGCGCTCGACGCGGAGGAGAGCGGGCGAGGGGAGCGCGGAGGCGTCGGACCGGGCGGGATCGGGGAGTTGGCCGACCTCGTGGCGGGGGCCGAGGGGCTGCGGCTCGCCGGTCTGATGACCGTCGCACCACTGACCGGACCGTACGCGGGACGTGAACTGGCGGCGTTCGAGCGGCTGATGGATTTGTCGACTGCTATGCGCCACAGGCATCCGGCTGCGAACATGGTGTCCGCAGGGATGAGTGCGGACCTCGAACAGGCCGTGGCGGCCGGAGCGACACATGTGCGCGTCGGCAGTGCGGTACTCGGAGTCCGTCCCAGGCTCGGGTAACGTCGCCAGGAAGTCGGACCACAGCAGAAAATATGGTCATTACCGCCGAGGGGCGGCATAACGACCTCGTGGATCGCGGGCACTTGGCATTCGTCAGTCGATCCACCACAGAGCGGAGGACTCGGAGCATGGCCGGCGCGATGCGCAAGATGGCGGTCTACCTCGGCCTCGTGGAGGACGATGGGTACGACGGCCGGGGTTTCGACCCCGATGACGACTTCGAACCCGAACTGGACCCGGAGCCCGAGCGCGACCTGCGGCGGCGTGAGCCCTCGCACCAGCCGCACGGTTCGCACCAGTCACACCAGCCTCATCAGTCCCAAAGGGACGAATCGGTACGAGTGGTGCAGCCGTCCGCGCCGCGTGATCCGGTGCCGCATTCCGCCTCGCTTGGCGCCGAGTCCGGGCGTCCGGCGCGGATCGCGCCCGTGGCATCCATCACACAAGAACGCCAAAGCCTGGAGAAGAACGCACCGGTGATCATGCCCAAGGTCGTGTCGGAACGAGAGCCTTACCGGATCACCACACTCCACCCCCGGACCTACAACGAGGCCCGTACCATCGGGGAACACTTCCGTGAGGGCACGCCGGTGATCATGAATCTCACTGAGATGGATGACACAGATGCGAAGCGACTTGTCGACTTTGCGGCCGGTTTGGTGTTTGGTCTTCACGGCAGCATCGAGCGGGTGACGCAGAAGGTGTTCCTGTTGTCGCCTGCTAACGTCGATGTCACGGCGGAGGACAAGGCCCGCATCGCAGAGGGCGGGTTCTTCAACCAGAGCTGATACGCAGGGCCAGACAGCAGTACCGAACAGGGGAGAGGGAAGCACGGATCATGAGCGTGGTTCTACAAGTGCTCTACGTCGCGCTGATGTGTTTCCTCATCGTGCTGATCTTCCGGTTGGTCATGGATTACGTCTTCCAGTTCGCCCGCTCGTGGCAGCCTGGCAAGGCGATGGTGGTCGTTCTCGAGGCCACCTACACTGTCACTGATCCACCGCTCAAGCTTCTGCGGCGGTTCATTCCGCCGCTGCGTCTCGGGGGCGTGGCACTTGACCTGTCCTTCTTCGTACTGATGATCATCGTCTACATCCTGATCACCGTCGTGACCAAACTCGCGGGGTGACTGTGGACGATACGGTCTTGCCGACTGCCGATGACTACGTTGAGGTGAAGAGATGCCGTTGACCCCCGAGGATGTGCGGAACAAGCAGTTCACGACCGTCCGCCTCCGAGAAGGCTATGACGAGGACGAGGTCGATGCCTTCCTCGACGAGGTCGAAGCCGAACTGACCCGCCTGCTCCGCGAGAACGAGGATCTGCGCGCCAAGCTGGCCGCTGCCACGCGCGCCGCCGCGCAGAACCAGCAACAGGGCATGCGCAAGCCTCCGGAACAGGATCAGCAGCAGGGCATGCAGCAACAGGGCATGCCCCAGCAAGGCATGCAGCAGGGAATGCCCCAGCAGGGCATGCGAGGACCGGGCGGCCCGGTGCCCGCCGGCATATCGGGCCCGCCGCAGCAGCAGATGGGCGGCCCCATGGGCGGCCCGCCCCAGCTGCCCAGCGGTGCGCCGCAGTTGCCCCCCGGCCCCGGTGGCCAGGGTGGTCCGCAGGGTCCCGGCCCGATGGGTCAGGGCCCCATGGGTCAGAACCCGATGCAGGGTCAGATGGGTCAGGGCCCCATGGGCCAGGGTCCGATGCAGGGTCAGATGGGCCAGGGCGGCATGCCCGGCCAGATGCAGCAGATGCCCGGTCAGCAGATGCAGGGTCAGATGCAGCAGATGGGCGGCCCGATGGGCGGTCCCATGGGTGGCCCGATGGGCGGCCCCGGTCAGGGTCCCGGTGGCGACAGTGCCGCGCGTGTTCTCTCGCTGGCCCAGCAGACCGCCGACCAGGCGATCGCCGAGGCCCGTTCCGAGGCCAACAAGATCGTCGGCGAGGCCCGCAGCCGCGCCGAGGGCCTGGAGCGCGACGCCCGCGCCAAGGCCGACGCGCTTGAGCGGGACGCGCAGGAGAAGCACCGCGTCGCGATGGGCTCCCTGGAGTCCGCCCGCGCCACGCTGGAGCGCAAGGTCGAGGATCTGCGCGGCTTCGAGCGCGAGTACCGCACCCGTCTGAAGTCCTACCTGGAGTCGCAGCTGCGTCAGCTGGAGACCCAGGCCGACGACTCGCTGGCCCCGCCGCGCACTCCGGCCACGGCATCCCTGCCGCCGTCCCCGGCGCCCTCGATGGCTCCGGCCGGCGCCGGTGCCCAGTCGTACGGCGGCAACCAGGGCATGGGCGGTGGCATGGGTGGTCCCGGCCCGGCCGCTCCGTCCTACGGCGGTCAGCAGCAGATGTCTCCGGCCATGACCCAGCCCATGGCTCCGGTCCGGCCGCAGGGCCCGTCCCCGATGGGTCAGGCTCCCTCGCCGATGCGTGGGTTCCTGATCGACGAGGACGACAACTGACGGCCTTTATTACGCCTTAGGCGTCGGCGGCGTTCAGGGCGGGGCCCCGGATTTTTATCCGGGGCCCCGCCCTTTTGTGTTGTGCTTCGTGGTTCTTTGGCTGCGGGCCCGGTGGGGGCTGGTCGCGCAGTTCCCCGCGCCCCTGAAGGGGCGCTGCACCGGGCCCTCGTACGTGCTGTTACGCCTTGCGCAGGCGGAACGTCAGGGACAGGCCCTCGTCGGTGAAGGGGGCGCCGTACGTGTCGTCCGCCTCGCCTCCTGCGAAGTCCGTTGCCAGGACCTCGTCGGCGATCAGGGGCGAGTGTTCCGTCAGGGCCGCCGTCACCGCCGGGTCCGTGGACGTCCAGCGGAGGGCGATGCGGTCGGCCACGTCGAGGCCGCTGTTCTTGCGGGCCTCCTGGATCAGGCGGATCGCGTCACGGGCGAGGCCCGCCTGGCGCAGCTCCTCCGTGATCTCCAGGTCGAGGGCGACCGTCGCGCCCGAGTCGGACGCCACCGACCAGCCCTCGCGCGGGGTCTCCGTGATGATGACCTCGTCGGGGGCCAGCGTCACCGTCTCGCCGTCCACCTCCACCGACGCCGTGCCCTCGCGCAGGGCCAGGGACAGCGCCGCCGCGTCCGCGTTCGCGACCGCCTTCGCCACGTCCTGGACGCGCTTGCCGAACCGCTTGCCCAGGGCGCGGAAGTTGGCCTTGGCGGTCGTGTCGACCAGGCTGCCGCCCACCTCGGAGAGGGACGCCAGGGAGCTGACGTTCAGCTCCTCCGTGATCTGCGCGTGCAGTTCGCGGTCCAGGGTGTCGAAACCGGTCGCCGCGACCAGCGCGCGGGACAGCGGCTGGCGCGTCTTCACGCCCGACTCCGCGCGCGTGGCCCGGCCCAGCTCCACCAGCCGCCGTACGAGCACCATCTGCTTCGACAGCTCCGGGTCGATCGCGGACAGGTCCGCCTCGGGCCAGGAGGTCAGGTGTACGGATTCGGGGGCGCCCGGGGTCACCGGCACCACCAGGTCCTGCCAGACCCGCTCGGTGATGAACGGGGTCAGCGGGGCCATCAGCTTCGTGACCGTCTCGACGACCTCGTGCAGGGTGCGCAGCGCGGCCTTGTCGCCCTGCCAGAAGCGGCGCCGGGACCGGCGTACGTACCAGTTGGACAGGTCGTCGACGAAGGCCGACAGGAGCTTGCCGGCGCGCTGGGTGTCGTACGACTCCAGGGACTGCGTCACCTGGTCGGTGAGGGCGTGGAGTTCGGACAGGAGCCAGCGGTCGAGGACCGGGCGGTCGGCGGGGGCCGGATCGGCCGCGCTGGGCGCCCAGTTGGACGTACGCGCGTACAGGGCCTGGAAGGCGACCGTGTTCCAGTAGGTGAGGAGCGTCTTGCGGACGACCTCCTGGATGGTGCCGTGGCCGACGCGGCGGGCCGCCCAGGGGGAGCCGCCGGCCGCCATGAACCAGCGGACGGCGTCGGCGCCGTGCCGGTCCATCAGCGGGATCGGGTCCAGGGTGTTGCCCAGGTGCTTGGACATCTTGCGGCCGTCCTCGGCGAGGATGTGGCCGAGGCACACCACGTTCTCGTAGGACGACTTGTCGAAGACCAGGGTGCCGACCGCCATCAGCGTGTAGAACCAGCCGCGGGTCTGGTCGATGGCCTCGCTGATGAACTGCGCCGGGTAGCGGGACTCGAACAGCTCCTTGTTCTTGTACGGGTAGCCCCACTGCGCGAACGGCATCGAACCCGAGTCGTACCAGGCGTCGATGACCTCCGGGACGCGGGTCGCCGTCGTGCCGCAGCCGTCCTGGGGGCACGCGAAGGTGACCTCGTCGATGAACGGACGGTGCGGGTCCAGGGCCGACTGGTCGGTGCCCGTGAGCCCGGTCAGCTCCGCGCGGGAGCCGACGACCGTGAGGTGGTCCTCCTCGCAGCGCCAGATCGGGAGCGGGGTGCCCCAGTAGCGGTTGCGGGAGAGCGCCCAGTCGATGTTGTTGTTCAGCCAGTCGCCGTACCGGCCGTGCTTGACCGTGTCCGGGTACCAGTTGGTCTTCTCGTTCTCCTGGAGGAGACGGTCCTTGACGGCGGTGGTGCGGATGTACCAGGACGGCTGCGCGTAGTAGAGGAGCGCGGTGTGGCAGCGCCAGCAGTGCGGGTAGCTGTGCTCGTACGGGATGTGCTTGAAGAGCAGCCCGCGCGCGTGGAGGTCCTCGGTGAGCTTTTCGTCCGCCTTCTTGAAGAAGACACCGCCCACGAGGGGGACGTCCGCCTCGAAGGTGCCGTCCGGGCGGACCGGGTTCACGACCGGCAGGCCGTACGCGCGGCAGACCTTGAGGTCTTCCTCACCGAAAGCGGGGGACTGGTGGACCAGACCCGTACCGTCCTCGGTCGTCACGTACTCCGCGTTCACCACGTAGTGGGCGGTCTCGTCCTTCGGGAACTCGACCAGCTCGAACGGTCGTTGATAGGACCAGCGCTCCATCTCGGCGCCGGTGAAGGTCCGGCCGGTGGGCTGCCACTCCTCGCCGAGCGCCTTGGTGAGCAGCGGCTCGGCGACGACCAGCTTCTCGTCGCCGTTCGTCGCCACCACGTAGGTGACGTCGGGGTGCGCGGCGACCGCCGTGTTGGAGACCAGCGTCCAGGGCGTCGTCGTCCAGACGACGAGGGCGGCCTCGCCGGCCAGCGGACCGGAGGTGAGCGGGAAACGGACGTACACGGAGGGGTCGACGACCGTCTCGTAGCCCTGCGCCAGCTCGTGGTCCGACAGGCCCGTGCCGCAGCGCGGGCACCAGGGGGCGACGCGGTGGTCCTGGGTGAGCAGGCCCTTGTTGAAGATCTCCTTCAGGGACCACCACACCGACTCGATGTACTCGGGGTCCATCGTGCGGTAGGGGTCCTGGAGGTCGGCCCAGTACCCCATGCGGGTCGTGAGCGCCTCGAAGGCGTCCGTGTGGCGGGTCACCGACTCGCGGCACTTGGCGTTGAACTCGGCGATGCCGTACGCCTCGATGTCCTGCTTGCCGGAGAAGCCCAGCTCCTTCTCGACCGCCAGCTCCACCGGGAGGCCGTGGCAGTCCCAGCCGGCCTTGCGGGCCACGTGGTAGCCGCGCATGGTGCGGAAGCGCGGGAACACGTCCTTGAAGACGCGGGCCTCGATGTGGTGGGCACCGGGCATGCCGTTCGCGGTGGGCGGGCCCTCGTAGAACACCCATTCGGGGCGGCCCTCGGACTGCTCAAGGCTCTTGGCGAAGATCTTCTGCTCGCGCCAGAAGTCGAGCACGGCGTGCTCAAGGGCGGGCAGGTCGACCTGGGCGGGCACCTGGCGGTACGTCGGCGTTGTCATCAGCGAGCTTCCTCCGGCGGACTTTCTGCCTTCCGTCGGAGGGACGAGAGCCGGAATTCTCCGGACGCCGTGTACGGCGTACTCCCGCGGTACCACCCTCCTTGGCTCTCCGGTGCCTGCGTGTGCACCGATGAGCCCCCTCATTGGGGTCGCGATACCGGGTCTACTGGCCTTGGCTGTCCTGCTCGCCTCGCTGCGGCTTTCTTCCGGCGGCTCCGGGGTGATCTTCGCGTCGCGCTCGCCCCCGGGCTTCCACCGTCCCCGGGTCGCTCTGGGCTGCGTACGTCGCTACTCGTCCCCATCCACGCTTCTCGCTCCGCCCAGTGTACGGCGACCCACGGACAGCGGCCGACCGGTTTTCCGAGCCACCCGAATGGCGAGGGTCGGGTGTCCGCATTCCGGGACGCCCGGCTCGGCGGATTACCCGGCGGGGAGCTGGGCACAACGCTTGCAGGCTTGCCCCGCGGGACCGGCGGGGCGGGCGAATCGGGCGGCGTGCCCCGTTGCCGCGGGACTCAAGTCGATTTATCGTCCCAGCACGATTCGCGAGCAAGATCACAATATGTGAAGGGGCCGCGGCCATGGTGGCGAAAAAGACCGCCGTACAGCAGTCGGCGTCCAGCAGATCCACCGGATCCGCGACCGCGGAAGCCTCCGGCAGGGGCAAGGGGGCGGACGTCAAGAAGAGCGTCCGGGGAGGGGCGGCGGAGGGTTCCGCGAGGGGCTCGGCCGAGGGTGCGGCGGGTGCCGCGGGGGTGCAGCGGGTCAGGGGCAAGGAAGCCGTCCCCAAGGAGGCCGCTCCGAAGAAGAGCGCGGTGAAGAAGAGCACCGCGAAGAAGGCGGCGGTCCAGAAGACGGCCGCCAAGAAAACGGTGGCCTCGGAAGCGGCCGCCAAGAAGACAGCGGTCAAGGAGACGGCTGCCACGGAAACGGCGGGTACGAAGGCGGTTGCCACCAAGGCGGTGGCGAAGAAGGCGGCCAAGAAGGCCGTCGCCAAGAAGGCCGTCGGGAAGAAGACCGCCGCCTCCGGAAGCGCCGCGGGCACACGTACCTCCACGAAGAGCACGGCCAACAAGGCGGGCGCGGCCGAGGCCGCGAAGACGACGGGAGCCACGACGGTGGTTGCGAAGAAGACTCCTGGCACGGCCACGGCGGCGAAGAAGCCCAGCGCGGTACCCAAGGCACGGCTCGCCGCGGCGGCGGAGCCCGGCGAACTCGCCGTACGCCCCGGTGAGGACCCATGGACCCCGGAGGAGGTGGCGGAGGCACGCACCGAGCTGCAGTCCGAGGTGCTGCGGCTGCGCGCCGAGATCACCAGGTCCGAGCAGTCGCTCGTGGGTCTCATGCGGGACTCGGGGGACGGCGCGGGCGACGACCAGGCGGACACCGGTACGAAGAACATCACGCGGGAGGGGGAGATGGCCCTGGCGGCCAACGCGCGCGAGATGCTCGTCCAGGACGAGCGGGCCCTGGAGCGGCTGGACGCGGGCACCTACGGCCTGTGCGAGAACTGCGGCAACCCGATCGGCAAAGCGCGTATGCAGGCCTTCCCGCGCGCGACGCTGTGCGTCGAGTGCAAGCAGAAGCAGGAGCGGCGCTACTGACCGTGCTGCCGACCTGTCGTGGAACGCCCAGTGCTCTCCTGTGGCCCTGGAGGCGTGTCGTACCCTCGTCCTCAGTCAGGAACCTAGGTTGAGGGACTCACGTGGCAGAGGCGGAGCGCATCATCGGTACGCCGGACATCCCAGACGCGGCGGGGGCCGAGCCGGAGCACCCCGGTTCCGACGACGCCGGGACGCCGAGCCCGGACGAGCGGCCCCGGGGCAAGCGCCGGATCCTCGTGCTGTTCACGGTCGCCGCGCTGGCGTACGCGCTGGACCTCGTCAGCAAGATGATCGTGGTCGCCAAGCTGGAGCACCACGCGCCGATCGAGATCATCGGGGACTGGCTGAAGTTCGAGGCGATCCGCAACGCGGGCGCCGCCTTCGGCATGGGTGAGGCCTTCACCGTGATCTTCACGGTCATCGCGGCGTCCGTGATCGTCGTGATCGCCCGACTGGCCCGCAAGCTCTACAGCCTGCCCTGGGCGATCGCTCTCGGGCTGCTGCTCGGCGGCGCGCTGGGCAATCTGACCGACCGGATCTTCCGCTCGCCGGGCGTCTTCGAGGGTGCGGTCGTCGACTTCATCGCGCCCAAGCACTTCGCGGTCTTCAACCTGGCCGACTCGGCGATCGTCTGCGGCGGCATCCTGATCGTCCTGCTGTCCTTCAAGGGGCTCGACCCGGACGGCACCGTCCACAAGGACTGAAGAGTCGTAGGACTGTAGTACTGGGCCGGGGTTTATCCACAGGCTCGGTCAGGGGGTGCCGGGCCGGTCCGGCATACTCGACGGGTGAGCACCGTTCCCGAGATCCGCAACCTGCCCGTGCCCGACGGCCTGGAGGGCGAGCGCGTCGACGCCGCCATCTCCCGCATGTTCGGCTTCTCCCGTACGAAGGCGGCCGAGCTGGCCGCCGCGGGGAAGGTCATGGTCGACGGATCGGTGGTCGGGAAGTCCGAGCGGGTGCACGGCGGGGCCTGGCTGGAGGTCGAGATGCCGCAGGCGCCCGCGCCCGTGCAGGTCGTGGCCGAGCCGGTCGAGGGCATGGAGATCGTGCACGACGACGACGACATCGTCGTGATCGTCAAGCCCGTGGGCGTGGCCGCGCACCCGTCGCCCGGCTGGACCGGGACGACCGTCATCGGCGGTCTCGCCGCCGCCGGCTACCGCATCTCCACCTCCGGTGCCGCCGAGCGCCAGGGCATCGTGCACCGGCTCGACGTCGGCACCTCGGGCCTGATGGTGGTGGCCAAGTCGGAGCGCGCGTACACATCGCTCAAGCGCCAGTTCAAGGAGCGCACGGTCGACAAGCGCTACCACACGCTGGTCCAGGGCCACCCCGATCCGATGAGCGGCACGATCGACGCGCCCATCGGCCGGCACCCGAACCACGACTACAAGTGGGCGGTCACGGCCGAGGGCAAGCCGTCCGTCACGCACTACGACCTCATCGAGGCGTTCCGCGCGGCCTCCTTGCTCGACGTGAAACTGGAGACCGGCCGCACCCACCAGATCCGCGTCCACATGGCCGCCCACCGGCACCCCTGCGTCGGCGACCTGACGTACGGGGCGGACCCGACACTCGCCAAGCGGCTCGGCCTGACCCGCCAGTGGCTGCACGCCGTCCGCCTCGGGTTCGAGCACCCCGGGGACGGGACATGGGCCGAATTCGAGAGCACCTACCCGGACGACCTGGCGAACGCCCTGGAGCGGGTCCGCGAGGAGACGTACGCATGAGCCTGCCGGCGGCGTACATCGTGCGTGTCGTCGAGGATCCCGCCGACCGCGAGGCCTGCTTCGCGGTGCGCAAGGAGGTCTTCGTCGCGGAGCAGGGCGTGCCGGAGGACCTGGAGTACGACGAGTTCGACGCCGGTGCGCTGCATGTGCTGGCCGTCCGGGAGGACGGGGTGGCACTCGGTACGGGGCGGTTGCTGTACGGGGAGGCCGCGGCCGGGCGGACCGGGGGCGATCTGTCCGTGGGGTCGCTCGGGCGGCTCGCGGTGCGGAAGGACGCGCGCGGGCTGGGCGTCGGGGTCGCGCTGGTGCGGGGGATCGAGCGGGCGGCTGAGGAGCTGGGGCTCGGCGCTGTGGATCTGCATGCGCAGACCTCGGCGTCGGGGTTCTACGAGCGGCTCGGGTACGCGGGGTACGGGGACGAGTTCTTCGAGGCCGGTATCGCGCATCTGGCGATGCGCCGCTCTCTCTGAGTCTTCCCGCCCCCAGGTACCCGCCCGTGGTTCAGCCTCGGCCGGCCGTACGTGGTGGCTCGTGCGCCCTTCGAGGTGCTCCGTCCTGGGACCGGCGTGCGGCCTCCGTGCCCGGGGGCAGGGACGCGTCCGCCGTGTTGACCCGGGGGAGGGCGTACGGGTGGTGTTCGGTCAGCCAGCGGATCATGCCCTCGCGGACGTGGACCCGGACCTTCCAGACGTCGTCCGCGTCCTTCGCGGTCACCAGCGCGCGTACCTCCATGGTGCTCGGAGTGGCGTCCGTGACACACAGGTCGCAGGCGCGGCCGTCCCAGGCCGGGCACTCGCGCAGCAGGTCGCGGAGCTTCTCGCGCATCGCCTCCATGGGCGCGGTGTGGTCGAGCTGCCAGTAGACGATCCCGGTCATCTGGGCGCCGCCCCGCGACCAGTTCTCGAAGGGCTTCGACGTGAAGTAGGACACCGGCATCGTGATGCGGCGCTCGTCCCAGGTGCGCACGCTCAGGAACGTCAGCGTGATCTCGTCGACCGTGCCCCACTCGCCGTCCACCACGACCGTGTCGCCCAGGCGGACCATGTCGCCGAAGGCGATCTGGAACCCCGCGAACATGTTGGCCAGCGTCGACTGGGCCGCCACACCGGCGACGATGCCCAGGATGCCGGCCGACGCCAGCAGCGAGGCGCCGGCCGCGCGCATCGCCGGGAACGTCAGCAGCATCGCCGCCACCGCCACGACGCCCACGATCGCCGCGACCACCCGCTGGATCAGCGACACCTGGGTGCGGACCCGGCGGACCCGGGCCGGGTCGCGGTGGGCGCGGGCGTACCGCGAGTACGAGGTGTCCACGATCGCCACCGCGATGCGCACGATCAGCCAGGCCGTCGCGCCGATCAGCACCAGCGTCAGGGCCTGGCCGACGGCTTCATGGTGCTCCTGGAGCAGGTCGGCCTGGTTGTACGACCCCCGGAGCAGTGCCGCGCACAGGACGAGCTGGTAGGGCACGCGGGCCTGCCGCAGCAGTCCCCACAGGGGTGTCTCGGTCTGCCGTTCGTCCGCCTTCCGCAGCAAGCGGTCCGTGACCCAGCCGATGAGCAGCGTGAGCACGACCGAGCCACCGAGGACGATCAGCGGGCGCAGTACGTTCTCCATGCCGGAGAACGTAACCGGAGAACGGGGGTCGTGAACATGTGACCTCGGGTGTCCTCACGCACACTGCGAGGCTCGGCTGCTGGGGGCTGTTGTCAGTGGTGGCTGGCACGATGTCCTCATGAACGTCATGCTCTTTCACTCGACCTATGGGCTCCGTCCCGCCGTGTCCGCCGCCGCCGACCGGCTGAGGGCGGCAGGACACGAGGTGTGGACCCCCGACCTCTTCGACGGGCAGACCTTCGAGACCGTCGAGGACGGCAGGGCCTGCAAGGACGCCATAGGCAAGGACGAGCTGCTCAAGCGGGCGATCCTCGCCGCCGCGCCCTACTCGGGGCGGGGTCTGGTGTACGCCGGCTTCTCCTTCGGCGCCGCGACAGCGCAGACACTCGCGCTCGGCGACGAGAAGGCCCGAGGGCTGTTGCTGCTGCACGGCACGTCGGACATCGCCGAGACCGCGTCGGTGGACGAGCTGCCGGTCCAGCTGCACGTGGCCGAGCCGGACGCCTTCGAGCCCGACGACTGGCTGGGCTCCTGGTATCTCCAGATGGGCAAGGCGGGCGCCGACGTGGAGATCTACCGGTACGCCGGGGCCGGTCACCTCTACACCGACCCCGACCTCCCGGACTACGACGAGGAGGCGGCCGAGGCCACCTGGCGGGTGGCGCTCGGCTTCCTCGACAGCCTGTAGGGAGCCTGTAGGGCTGTTCCGCTACAGGGCTACACCGGGTCGTACGTCCGTTCCATCTTCTGCGTGCCGCTGGGCGTGCGGTACGAACGCCACCAGGTCGACGTCGCGTTCGTCTTCGTGCGGTCGGAGAGTACGTAGTAGTCCATCTGCGCGCGGGCGGCGGTGATGTCCAGGACGCCGTAGCCGTGGCGGTCGGTGTCGACCCAGTGGACGTGCCGGTTGGCCGCGCGGATGATCGGCGCGGCGAGCGCGGTGACGGTGCCCTCGGGGACCTTGAGGAGGTCGTCGAGGTTGTCGGAGGTGACCGACGTGACGACGAACTCCGTGGCGGCCGACGGGGACAGCGGGTAGGTGCCGGCGTCCACGGGCACGTCGTTGGCCCAGGCCATGTGGATGTCGCCGGTCAGGAAGACGGTGTTGCGGATCGCGTTGGAGCGCAGGTGGGCGAGGAGTTCACGGCGGTCGTCCGTGTAGCCGTCCCACTGGTCGGTGTTGAGGGCGAGGCCCTCCTTGGGCAGGCCGAGCAGTTCGGCGAGCGGCTTGAGGAGGTCGGCGGTGAGGGAGCCGATGGCGAACGGCGAGATCATCACCGAGTTCCCGACCAGCCGCCAGGTGGTGTCCGATGCCTTCAGTCCCGACTTCAGCCAGTCCAGCTGGGCCCGGCCGGTGATCGTACGCTCCGGGTCGTCGACCGAGCCGTTGCCCACGGCCACCTGCTGCGAGCGGAAGGAGCGCAGGTCGAGGAGGGAGAGGTCGGCGAGCTTGCCGAAGCGGAGGCGGCGGTAGGTGGTGCCCGCGATCGCCGGGCGGACCGGCATCCACTCGAAGTACGCCTGTTTCGCGACGGACTGCCGGGTCGCCCAGGCGCCCTCCGTGCCCTCGGTGTGGTTCTCGGCGCCGCCCGACCAGGCGTCGTTGGCGAACTCGTGGTCGTCCCAGATCGCGACGACGGGAGCTGCCGCGTGCAGGGCTTGCAGGTCGCTGTCCGTCTTGTAACGCCCGTGCCGTACGCGGTAGTCGGCCAGCGTGAGGATCTCGTGTGTGGGGGCGTGCGGGCGTACGACGGTGTCGCGGGTGCCGTACTCGCCTGTGCCGTACTCGTAGATGTAGTCGCCGAGGTGCAGCCAGGCGTCCAGGTCGCCGCGGGCCGCGAGATGGCGGTACGAGGAGAAGTAGCCGGCCTCCCAGTTGGCGCAGGAGACCACGCCGAAGCGGAGGTTGGACACGGCGGCGTCGGCGGCGGGCGCGGTGCGGGTGCGGGCGGCAGGGGAGTCCGTGCCGCCGGCCGAGAAGCGGAACCAGTAGTCCGTGGCGGGAGCGAGGCCACGGATGTCCGCCTTGACCGTGTGGTCGGAGGCGGCCGTCGCGGTGGTCGAGCCCTTGGAGACGACGTTCGTGAACGCCTTGTCGAGGGCGACGGTCCAGCTCACCTCGGTGTCCGGGCCGAGCCCGGAGCCGGGTGTCGCCTCGGCGGTGGGCGTCACCCGCGTCCACAGCAGGACACCGTCGGGCAGCGGATCGCCGGAGGCGACCCCGTGCAGGAAGGCGGGGGTCTCGGCGGCGGCACTGGCGGGCAGCGCGGCGGCCAGCGGACCGGCCAGTACTGCGGTGGCCGCCGCGGCCTTGACGACCGTACGGCGGCGCGGGGCGAGGGAGTTGACCCGGGCGCCCGTGGACTCGGAGGAACTGCTTCGACTCGTCACGGGCGCTGAGATTACTGATCAGTAGGCCAGTAGAGCGGGCGAAATCACTAAAGTTCGCCCGCTCTTCGGCTGATCGTCCACTGGGGCCGGGCGGCGGAGCGTACGGCAGACGCTCCGACCGGACCGGAACCCGCTGTTCAGGCCTTCAGCGCCGCCTCGATCGCCGTGTTGAAGTCGGCGACCGTCATGGGCGCGTTCTCGCTGTTCGGGGCCGTGAGCTTCTTGCCGTCCATCACCAGGCTCGGGGTGCCGTTGACGCCGTCCTTGTTGGTGTTGAACGTCTCGGACATCGCCAGCGCCCAGGCGTCGTACGTGCCGTTCTTGACGGCGGTCTGGAACTTCGTGTTGTTCTTGAGCGCGCTGACCGTGTTCGCCACCTTGATCAGGTAGTCGTCGCTCTTGAACTTGTCGTCGCTCTCGTCGGGGTGGTACTTCGCCGAGTAGAGCGCCGTCTTGTACTCCAGGAACGCCTCCGGGCTCACGTTCAGCGCGGCGCCCATGGCGCTCATCGCGTTCTTGGAGCCCTCGCCGCGGGAGCCGATCTCGATCTTTCCGTTGCTGTCGGTGTCACCGTCGAGGAACGTGCCGCCGATGTACTGGATCTTGAACTTGCCCGCGTCGAAGTCCGCCTTGAGGGTCGAGCCGACCGTCTGCTCGAACTGGGCGCAGATCGGGCAGCGCGGGTCCTCGTACAGCTTGAGGGTCTTCTTGGCGGTGCTCTTGCCGAGGACCACCGTCGTGCCGTTCGTGCCCGTGGTGTTGGCCGGCGCGACGACCTTCGCGTCCTTCGCCTCGTCCCAGTAGCCGGGCTTGTTGCCCTGGACGACCGCGTAGCCGATGCCGCCGGCTATCGCGAGGACGCCGACGACGGCGCCGGCCACGATGAGCTGCCGCCTGACCTTGTCGCGCTTGGCCTGGCGCTCGCGCTCCTGGCGCAGCCGCTCACGGGCCGCGTTCTTGGCGTCCTGGCTGTTCCGCTTGCTCATGCTGATGATCTCCCTGGGGAACGCGTACGCGTCATGGGCGTCGTACGCGGATATGGACGAGGGGACTTGCCGGTGCTCGGTGCCGTCGCTCAGGCGAAGGCGAGCGGACTCGGCGGTCCTCGTCGTCCCAGGGAGTGCGTGAGCAGACGCGCGCGGGGAGTCGCGACGCGCTGCGCCGGTCGCGGCAGGCGGCGTACCGCCGGGGCGGACCGGACGATCACTGCGGCGGCCAGCAGCAGCGGGCGGAAGCCGGCGGCGGTGAGCGCCTCCAGCAGCCGGCCCAGGGCTCGTTCGCCCCGGCGCAGCCAGGCGGCGGCCAGCAGTCCCACGCCGATGTGCGCGGCCAGCAGCAGCCAGGCGGTCGACGGGTCGGCGTGGGCGAGCAGCGCCCCGACCCGGTCGGTGTCGGCCACCCGTGCCAGCGGGGTGCCGACGTTGTCGCCGGCGCACAGCACGTCGAAGCCGACGGAGCGCAGCGGGCCGGTGACCGGGCCGCCCGCCCGGCCGTAACACACCGTCTGACCGGTGGTGAAGACCGTGTCGGCGGCCAGCTCCAGCGGGATCAGCAGGGCCGCGATGCGGCCGAAGCCGCGCTCACGGCCGGCCAGCGCGTACGCGACGACGAAGACGGCGGCGGCGATCACGGCCACCGTCCCCATCGGCAGCGGGACGCGGGACAGCAGCACGTGCGACGCGCTGCTGAGCGTCACGACGAGTGCCGTGAACAGCGCCGCGCGTACGGCTCTGAGCTGGGTCCCGGATATGTCCATAGCGGAGGAAGTGTGTCATGGACTCCCGTAAGAGGCCCCTAAAAGGTCCCTGTGAGCGCGGGCACGGTCCACAGGGGGTCCGGAAGGGGCCTCCGGGAGGTGTCTGTAGGCGTGTCTACAGGCCCGGGATCCGGCCGTTGCGGAACAGGTCCACGAAGATCTGGTGATCGGCACGCGCGCGTGTGCCGTACTCGTGGGCGAAGTCCACCAGGATGTCCGCGAAGCCCGCCTCGTCGGCCGCGATCGCCGCGTCGATGGCCCGCTCCGTGGAGAACGGCACCAGGGACTCGCCGGACTGGTCGTCCGCCGCCGCGTGCATCGTGGCCGTCGCCCGGCCCAGGTCGGCGACCACGGCCGCGATCTCCTCCGGGTCGTCGATGTCGCCCCAGTCCAGATCCACGGCGTACGGCGACACCTCGGCGACCAGCTGACCGCGGCCGTCCAGCTCGGTCCAGCCCAGCCACGGGTCGGCGTGGTCCTGGAGGGCGCGCTGCGAGATCACCGTGCGGTGGCCCTCGTGCTGGAAGTAGCCGCTGATCGCCGGGTCGGTGATGTGCCGGGAGACCGCCGGGGTCTGGGCCTGCTTGATGTAGATCACCACATCGTTCTCCAGGGCGTCCGTGGCACCCTCCAGAAGGATGTTGTACGAGGGCAGCCCGGCCGAACCGATGCCGATGCCGCGCCGGCCGACGACGTCCTTCACCCGGTACGAGTCCGGGCGGGTCAGGGACGACTCCGGCAGGGTCTCCAGGTAGCCGTCGAAGGCGGCCAGCACCTTGTAGCGCGTGGCCGCGTCCAGCTCGATGGAGCCGCCGCCCGGTGCGAAGCGGCGCTCGAAGTCACGGATCTCCGTCATGGAGTCGAGGAGCCCGAAGCGGGTCAGCGAACGGGCGTCGCGCAGCGCGTCGAGCAGCGGCCCCTCGGCGGTGTCCAGGGTGAACGGCGGCACCTCGTCGCTCTTCGCGCCGGTCGCCAGGGCGTGGATCCGCTCGCGGTACGCGCCCGCGTACGTCCGCACGACTTCGCTGATCTGCTCGTCGGAGAGCGCCTTCGCGTACCCGATGAGGGCCAGGGAGGCGGCGAGGCGCTTGAGGTCCCAGGTGAAGGGGCCGACGTACGCCTCGTCGAAGTCGTTGACGTTGAAGATCAGCCGGCCCTGGGAGTCCATGTACGTGCCGAAGTTCTCGGCGTGCAGGTCGCCGTGGATCCACACGCGCGCGGTGCGGTCGTCCAGATACGGACCGCCCCGCTTCTCCTCGTCGAGGTCGTGGTAGAAGAGGCACGCCGTGCCCCGGTAGAACGCGAACGCCGAGGCCGCCATCTTGCGGAACTTCACGCGGAACGCGGCCGGGTCGGCGGCCAGGAGCTGGCCGAACGCGGTGTCGAAGACGGTGAGGATCTCCTCGCCGCGGTGCTCGGCGCTGAGCTGCGGAACCGACATCGCTGGGTGCCTCCTGGTGCAGGTGGTGCATGACGAATGGGGCCGGACGGGCCGCCCGGCGGGCCGGATCACTCCGTGTCCCCTCCAACGTTCGAAGGTACGCCTGAGTGCCCGCGACCCACGCATCAAGGTAGGGGGGAGACCCCTCCCGCTGTCAGTGCCGAGGCATAGACTTCGTCGCTGTCCCCCCAGACTGCCCGCAGCCTGTCGCCGAGTGTTTTCCATGGAGGCCACGCCGTGTCAAAGCCGCCGTTCACGCACCTGCACGTCCACACCCAGTACTCGCTGCTGGACGGTGCCGCGCGGCTCAAGGACATGTTCAACGCGTGCAACGAGATGGGCATGACCCATATCGCCATGTCCGACCACGGCAACCTCCATGGGGCGTACGACTTCTTCCACACCGCCAAGAAGGCGGGGGTCACGCCGATCATCGGCATCGAGGCGTATGTGGCGCCCGAGTCCCGGCGCAACAAGCGGAAGATCCAGTGGGGCCAGCCGCACCAGAAGCGTGACGACGTGTCCGGTTCCGGCGGTTACACCCACAAGACGATCTGGGCGGCCAACTCGACGGGCCTGCACAACCTCTTCCGGCTGTCCTCGGACGCGTACGCGGAGGGCTGGCTGCAGAAGTGGCCGCGTATGGACAAGGAGACCATCTCCCAGTGGTCCGAGGGCCTCATCGCCTCCACGGGCTGCCCCTCCGGCGAGCTGCAGACCCGGCTGCGCCTCGGCCAGTTCGACGAGGCGGTGAAGGCGGCCTCCGAATACCAGGACATCTTCGGCAAGGACCGCTATTTCCTGGAGCTGATGGACCACGGCATCGACATCGAGCACCGGGTCCGCGAGGACCTGCTCCGGGTCGGCAAGAAGCTCGGTATCCCGCCGCTGGTCACCAACGACTCGCACTACACGTACGCGCACGAGTCGGTGGCGCACGACGCGCTGCTGTGCATCCAGACCGGCAAGAACATCTCCGACCCGGACCGCTTCAAGTTCGACGGCACCGGCTACTACCTGAAGTCCACCGACGAGATGTACGCCATCGACCAGTCGGACGCCTGGCAGGAAGGCTGCGCCAACACCCTCCTGGTCGCCGAACAGGTCGACACCGCGGGCATGTTCGAGGCGAAGAACCTCATGCCCAAGTTCGACATCCCGGACGGCTTCACCGAGGTCACCTGGTTCCAGGAAGAAGTCCGGCTCGGCATGAACCGCCGCTTCAACGGCAACGTCCCCGAGGACCGCCAGAAGCAGGCCGAGTACGAGATGGACGTCATCATCCAGATGGGGTTCCCGGGGTACTTCCTCGTCGTCGCCGACTTCATCATGTGGGCCAAGAAGCAGGGCATCGCGGTCGGCCCCGGCCGTGGTTCCGCCGCCGGTTCGATCGTCGCGTACGCCATGGGCATCACCGACCTCGACCCGATCCCGCACGGTCTGATCTTCGAGCGGTTCCTCAACCCCGAGCGCGTCTCCATGCCCGACGTCGACATCGACTTCGACGAGCGTAGGCGCGTCGAGGTCATCAGGTACGTGACGGAGAAGTACGGCGCCGACAAGGTCGCCATGATCGGCACGTACGGCAAGATCAAGGCGAAGAACGCCATCAAGGACTCCGCGCGCGTGCTGGGTTATCCGTACGCGATGGGCGACCGGCTCACCAAGGCCATGCCCGCCGACGTCCTCGGCAAGGGCATCGACCTCAACGGCATCACCGACCCCTCGCACCCGCGCTACAGCGAGGCCGGCGAGATCCGGTCGATGTACGAGAACGAGCCCGACGTGAAGAAGGTCATCGACACCGCCAAGGGCGTCGAGGGCCTGGTCCGGCAGATGGGTGTGCACGCGGCCGGCGTCATCATGTCCAGCGAGCCCATCGTCGACCACGCCCCGATCTGGGTCCGGCACACCGACGGTGTGACCATCACACAGTGGGACTATCCGCAGTGCGAGTCGCTCGGCCTGCTCAAGATGGACTTCCTGGGCCTGCGCAACCTCACGATCATGGACGACGCCGTCAAGATGGTGAAGGCCAACAAGGGGATCGACCTCGACCTGCTGGCCCTCCCGCTCGACGACCCGGCGACCTTCGAACTCCTCCAGCGCGGCGACACCCTCGGCGTCTTCCAGTTCGACGGCGGGCCCATGCGCTCCCTGCTGCGCCTGATGAAGCCCGACAACTTCGAAGACATTTCCGCCGTCTCGGCGCTCTACCGTCCCGGCCCGATGGGCATGGACTCGCACACCAACTACGCCCTGCGCAAGAACAAGCTCCAGGAGATCACCCCGATCCACAAGGAGCTGGAGGAGCCTCTGGAGGAGGTCCTCGCGGTCACCTACGGCCTGATCGTGTACCAGGAGCAGGTGCAGAAGGCCGCCCAGATCATCGCCGGGTACTCCCTCGGCGAGGCCGACATCCTCCGCCGGGTGATGGGCAAGAAGAAGCCCGACGAACTGGCCAAGAACTTCACCATCTTCCAGGCCGGCGCCAAGAAGAACGGCTACAGCGACGAAGCGATCCAGGGCCTGTGGGACGTCCTGGTCCCCTTTGCCGGCTACGCCTTCAACAAGGCGCACTCCGCCGCGTACGGGCTGGTCTCGTACTGGACGGCCTACCTCAAGGCCAACTACCCGGCCGAGTACATGGCCGGACTGCTCACCTCGGTCAAGGACGACAAGGACAAGTCCGCGATCTATCTGAACGAGTGCCGGCGCATGGGCATCAAGGTGCTCCCGCCCAACGTCAACGAGTCGATGTCCAACTTCGCCGCCCAGGGCGACGACGTGATCCTCTTCGGCCTCTCCGCGGTGCGCAACGTCGGTACGAACGTCGTCGAGTCGATCATCAAGTCCCGCAACGCCAAGGGGAAGTACGGTTCCTTCCCCGACTACCTCGACAAGGTCGAGGCGGTCGTCTGCAACAAGCGGACCACGGAATCGCTGATCAAGGCCGGCGCCTTCGACAGCATGGGCCACACCCGCAAGGGCCTCACCGCGCACTTCGAGCCGATGATCGACAACGTGGTCGCGGTGAAGAGGAAAGAGGCCGAGGGCCAGTTCGACCTCTTCGGCGGCATGGGCGACGAGGACACCAGCGAGCCCGGCTTCGGTCTCGACATCGAGTTCACCACCGACGAGTGGGACAAGGCCTATCTGCTCGCCCAGGAGCGGGAGATGCTCGGCCTGTACGTCTCCGACCACCCGCTCTTCGGCCTGGAGCACGTCCTCTCCGACAAGGCCGACGCCGGTATCTCCCAGCTCACCGGAGGTGAGCACGCCGACGGCGCGGTCGTCACCATCGGCGGGATCATCTCCGGGCTCCAGCGCAAGATGACCAAGCAGGGCAACGCCTGGGCCATCGCCACCGTCGAGGATCTCGCCGGTTCCATCGAGTGCATGTTCTTCCCGGCCACCTACCAGCTGGTGTCGACCCAACTCGTCGAGGACGCCGTCGTGTTCGTCAAGGGACGCCTCGACAAGCGCGAGGACGTGCCCCGGCTGGTCGCGATGGAACTCCAGGTCCCCGACCTGTCGAACGCGGGCACCAACGCGCCCGTGATCCTCACCATCCCCGCCCTGAAGGTCACCCCGCCGATGATCAGCAGGCTCGGCGAGATCCTCAGCCACCACAAGGGCGAGAGCGAGGTCCGTATCAGGCTCCAGGGACCGAGCAAGACGACGGTGCTGCGGCTCGACCGGCACCGGGTGAAGCCCGACCCGGCGCTCTTCGGCGACCTGAAGGTGCTGCTCGGGCCGTCCTGCCTGGCCGGTTGATCAACTGACGTGTGCGAGGGGCGCGCCCTTGACGGATGCGCCCCTCGCGGTGCTTGAGCTTCAACAACGGCTCAGTTGTGGCCGAATCGCTTCTGCCGGCCCTTGCGTGCCATATCACCGGGAGTCACCTGGGTGGCGCGCTGCTCGGCCTGCGACTCCATCGAGGAGGACTTCGCCTCTTCGGCACCGCGCTCGGCCTGGGACGCCTGGTGCTGCTGGCGACTCTGCTTCTTGTTCTTGGCCATGGTGATCTGCCTCCTGAGGGGGATCTGGGGACCAGGACCGACTTCAGATTCACATGACCCGACAAAGCGTGCATGTCGGAGAATTACCCTGCGTAATAAGGTCTTGTCGTGCGGTGAGACCCTCGGCCGACGAGGGAAACGCCACGCCGAAGATCGAGTTCGGGCCGTTAACCCCCGCGCGGTCGGGCAGACTCGAAGCAAGCCCGAAGCAAACCTCCCGGAAAGAGGGTGGATCGCGTGGACCGCTGCATCGTCCTGGTGGATGCCGGGTATCTGCTCGGCGCCGCGGCGAGTCTTCTCGCCGGAGAGCCCTCGCGGTCCCGCATCACCGTCGACCACACCGCCCTCATCCAGGGCCTTCGCGAACGCGCCGAGTCGGACACCGAACGGCCGCTGCTGCGCATCTACTGGTTCGACGGCGCCCCCGACCGGGTGCCCCAGCCCGAACACCGCAGGCTGCGCGTGATGCCCCGGGTCACCGTCCGCCTCGGCGCCCTGACCCGCAGCGACGGACGGTGGGCCCAGAAGGGCGTCGACGCCGCCATGCACGCCGAGCTGACCGAGCTGGCCCGCAACCGCGCCTGCTCCGACATCGTCCTCGTCACCGGCGACGGCGATCTGCTGCCGGGCATGATGGCCGCCAAGGAGCACGGCGTCGCCGTACACCTGTGGGCCGTGCAGGCCGCCGACGGCGACTACAACCAGTCGGAGGACCTGGTCGCCGAGGCCGACGAGCGGCGCGTCCTCGACCGTACGTGGATCACCAAGGCCGTACGCGCCAAGGACCTCGGCGGGGTCTGCGCGCCGCCGCCCGCGCCCCGGCCCGAGATCGCCGCGATCCTCTCCGCGCCGCTGCCCGAGTCGGCGCTCGGTCAGGGCGCCGAGCGGGCCGCCGACGAGCAGCAGGAGCACGCGACGGCGCCCGCCGCGCAGAACGGCGCGCAGGAGCGCGTGCCCGCCCCCAAGGGCGTACCGACCCCCAAGGACCTGGCCGCGCTGCGGGCCCCCGGCGCCCAGCCCGCCCAGCAGCCCGCGAACGCGACCCTGCGCTGGTCCTCCGACAAGGGCTGGGTCGACCGGCCGGGCGTGGCCTCCGAGCCCCCCGAGGTCGCCGCCATGCCGACGCTCGCCCAGCTCACCTCCGCCGAGCAGCGCTGGGCGGACCGCGAGGAGGACATCACCACGGTCGGCGGCGATCCGTACGAGGTCGGACAGGTGTTCGCGCGTCGCTGGATGGAACGGCTTCCCGAGCCCGCCAACCTGCAGAAACTGTCCACGATGTACCCCCGCATCCCGCACCGCATCGACGGCGAGCTGCTGCGCTACGCAGCCCGCTTCGGCCTGCTCGCCCACAAGGACGACCAGATCGACGAGCACGACCGGTATGCGATCAGGGCCGGTTTCTGGCGCGAGATCGACGTCCGTACGGCCGCGGAGCACGCGCCCGCCGGGGAGTGAGCCGGGCCCTTGTGACCGGGGGTTGGATTTCTGGCGGAGTCGGGCACCCCGTACTCTCGTCCTTCGTGAGTACGCGCACGGCACACGAAGCCCGACACGGTGACGATGTCGTGTGCGCGGTGCGCGATCTCACGAAGACCTATCGGGCGGTACGCGGCCGGCGCGGTTCCCCCGGAACACCCGAGGTGAAGGCCACCGACGCCGTCGATCTGGACGTCCGGCGCGGTGAGATCTTCGGACTGCTCGGGCCCAACGGCGCCGGCAAGTCGACCCTCGTGCGGCAGATCACCGGCCTGATGCGTCCCGACCGGGGCAGCGTCGAGATCCTGGGCCACAACATCGTGCGCCACCCGGAGCGGGCGGCGCGCATCCTCGCCTACCTCGGCCAGGAGTCCAGCGCCCTCGACGAGCTGACCGTGTCGCTCGCCGTCGAGACCACCGCTCGGCTGCGTGGCCTGGAGGTCCGGCAGGCGCGGGCGGAACGGGACGCCGTCCTGGAGGAACTGGGGCTCACCCCACTGACCGCCCGGCCCATCCGCAAGCTGTCCGGCGGACAGCGGCGGCTCGCCTGCTTCGCCACCGCGCTGGTCGGGGAACGGCCGCTGCTCGTCCTCGACGAGCCGACCACCGGCATGGATCCGGTGGCCCGGCGGGCGGTGTGGTCGGCGGTCGACCGGCGGCGCGCCGAGCGCGGTACGACGGTCCTGCTGGTGACGCACAACGTGATCGAGGCCGAGACGGTTCTCGACCGGGTCGCTGTCCTGGACCGGGGGCGGGTGATCGCCTGCGACACCCCGGCCGGGCTGAAGGAGCAGGTCGCGGGGGAGGTGCGCGTCGATCTCGTCTGGCGGGAGTCGGCGCCCCTGCACGTCCCCGAGGTCGCCGCGCTGCGCGACCGGGCCGTCGAGTCGGGGCGGCGATGGACGCTGCGGCTGGCACCCGAGGAGGCCCGCGCGGCCGTCGCCACCGTCACCGGCGGGGCGGCCTTCACCGCGCTGGACGACTTCACGCTGGCCACACCGAGCCTGGAGGACGTGTATCTGGCGCTCGGGGGGAATGTGACGGGGCTGGTGAAGGCATGAGCGGTGTGAGTGCTGGGGGCTTCCGATCCGTACGTGTATGCGTGCGGATGCGAGAAAGGGCACGGGTGCGGGTGCTGGCGGGGGAGAGGGCGGCTGTCGTGACCGGGACGAAGAGGAGCAGCTCGACGTGAGTGTCGTACCCGCGGAAGCGCTGCCGGGCACAGCCCTGGCCGTGAACGAGGCGCCCGCGCGCCGTGCGACGGCCGAGCTGGGGCCACGTGCCCGGCTGTGGCCCGCGCTGGTCGCGGTGTACCGGGCACAGCTGTCCCGGGCCCGGGTCGCGCGGATTCCGCTGCTCTTCGTGGCGACCTTCCAGTCCATCGGGATCATGATCCTGATGCGCGGGGTCGTCGAGGGGGGCGGGGAGGCCCGGGCCGTGGTGGCCGGGGCGTCCGTGCTGGTGGTCGCCTTTGTCGCGCTGAATCTGCTCGCCCAGTACTTCGGGCAGCTGCGGGCCAGCGGTGGGCTCGACCACTACGCCACACTGCCCGTACCGCCCGCCGCCGTGGTGTTGGGCGCTGCGGGGGCGTACGCCTCCTTCACCGTCCCGGGGACCGTCGTGACGGCGGTGTTCGGGTGTCTGCTGTACGGGCTGCCGCTGGCGCATCTGTGGGTGCTCGCCCTGGTGATCCCGCTCGCGGGGGCCGCGCTCGCCGGGCTCGGTGCCGCCTTCGGGCTGCTCGCGCCGCGGCCGGAACTGGCCACGCTGCTCGGGCAGTTGGGTATGTCGGCGGCGCTGCTGCTGGGGGTGCTGCCGGCGGAGCGGATGCCCGGGGTGGTGCGGTTCGCGCGGGATCTGCTGCCCTCGACGTACGGCGTGGAGGCCTTCGCCCGGACCTTCGGGCCCGACCCCGACTGGGCCTTCGTCTTCGGTGACCTGGCCGTGTGCGCGGGGGTCGGGGTGGTCTCGCTGGCCGTCGCGACCTGGGCGTACCGCCGGGCGGCCGTCCGGTGACGCGCCGCACAGACGGGCCTGGCACGATGTCAGGGTGACCGCACCGCTGACTCCGCCTCCGCCGCCGCACCAAGAGCCCTCGCGTGAACGTGAAGAGGCCTCACGGCCCCAGCAGCCCTTGCAGCAGCAGCCCTCGCTCCAGCAGGCCCCGGACGGCCGGTCCTGGCAGGACTGGCCTGCGCCGGCCGGGTCCTCGGGGGGCGGGTTCGGAGCGGCGTACGGACAGGACGGCCCCGGGATGAAGACGGAACTGCGGGAAGCCGCTGTCGTCACGGTCGTGGTGGCGCTCGGTGGGGTGCTGCTCGGGCTGCTGTGGTGGTGGCTGGCGCCGAGTGTGCCGCTGGTCGGGGACATCGTCGAGAACCGCTGGGTCGTGTACGTCAAGGACAGCGAGGGCGAACAGGCGATCGGGGTCGACGGAACGTTCACTCTGCTGGCGTTGGCGCTCGGGGCGGTGAGTGCGCTGGGGGTGTTTCTCTTTCGGCGGCGTGGGGGTGTGCCGCTGGTGGTCGGGCTGACCGTCGGGGGGTTGCTCGGGTCGGTGCTGGCTTGGCGGCTGGGGGTGTGGCTCGGGCCCGCCCAGGATGTGATCGCCGCGGCGAAGTCCGCGGGCAAGGGGGTTACGTTCTCGGCGCCGTTGAAGTTGGGGGCGAAGGGGGCGTTGCTGGCGTGGTCCGTGGCGGCGCTGGTGGTGCATCTGGGGTTGACGGCGTTGTTCGGGCCCCGGGATGCGGAGGAGGGCGTGGCGCCGCCGGTTCAGGGGTGAGTTTCCTCGCCCCCGCCGCCCCTACCCGTCCCATCCCTGGGGGCTGCGCCCCCAGACCCCCCTTGTCGCGCTGAACGCGCTCGTCCTCAAACGCCGGACGGGCTGGGTAGTCAGCCCCTCCGGCGTTTGAGGAGCGGGGGTTCGGGGGCAGCGCCCCCGAGGATGGGACGGGTAGGGGCGGCGGGGGCGAGGAAAAGGCCCGTGCCTATGCCGGGCGGTGGCCGTGGTTTGAGCGGCCCTTCTTTGTGCGCCACTTGCGTTTGCGTGTTTTCTTCGACATGTCCATCCTGCTTAGTCCGGCAGGGGGCCTTCGTCGAGGGGTTACGCGCGGGCGATCGGGGCTCGTACCGCCTGGGTGAGGGTGGTGAGGTCGTTGGGGGAGAGTTCTACCTCCAGGCCACGGCGGCCCGCCGAGACGCAGATCGTGTCGTGGGCGTCGGCCGAGATGTCCAGGACCGTCCGGAGTTTTTTGCGCTGGCCCAGGGGGGAGATGCCGCCCCGGACGTAGCCCGTCGTGCGTTCCGCCAGGGTGGGGTCGGCCATTGATGCTCGTTTGCCCGACACCGCCGTTGCCAGTGCTTTCAGGTCCAGCTGGCCGGCCACCGGGACCACCGCGACCGTCAGTACCCCGTCCACGTCCGCCACCAGCGTCTTGAAGACGCGCTCAGGCGACACCCCCATCGCCTCGGCGGCCTCCTCGCCGTACGAGGGATGCGCGGGGTCGTGCTCGTACGCGTGCACCTTGTACGGGACGCCCGCCGCTGTCAGCGCCACCGTCGCCGGTGTGCCGCCCGACTGCTGTTTCGGCTTCTTCGCCATCGCTGGGTCCTGCTCTCCCTCAGTTGAGGCTCGTCGGGCCGCGTGTCAGTTCCGACGCCGGGAGTGACGGGAGGTTGCGGATGATCGCCGTCTCCGTGCGCAGGAGCGTCAGTTCCTCGCGGAGGCGGGACGCCGTGTCCGGAGCCTGGAGCAGGCGCTGCTTGGACGGGGTGTCCAGCATCATCGCCGCCGCCACCAGGTACGACACCACCGCCGGTTCGTCGGGGAGTTCGGCGCCCGTCGACAGGGAGCGTTCCCGCGCGCCCGCCAGGCGCTTCTGGTACTGGCGGAAGGCCCTCAGGACGCCCTCTGCCAGCGCGCCCGCCTCGTCGCCGGGGGATTCCTCCAGCTCCTCCAGTTCCGCCGTCAGGAACGCGCCCGACGCGTCCACCGACACCAGCCGGACCCGGGTCGTGCCGGTGGCCAGGACCTCGAAGGTGCCGTCCGGGCGTTCCCTGATCGTCGCCGCGTCGGCCACGCAGCCCACGGAGTGGAACGCCTTGAGCGGGTCGTCGCCGAAGCCCGCCGCGGGCCCTCGGTCGGGCACCGCCGTCCGGTCGGGCATGCCCTGCGCGCTCGGTGCCACCTCGTGGCCGTCCCGGATCGTCACGACGGCGAACCGGCGCGGTTCGTCCTCGGGGGTCTTCAGGAGTTCGCGCATCATGGCGCGATAACGCTCCTCGAAGATGTTCAGCGGGAGGACGAGTCCCGGGAACAGTACCGAGTTGAGCGGGAAGAGTGGCAGCCGGACGGTGGTCACGACGGGAAAGCCTAATGGTCGCCGGAGTGTGCGCGTCCGCCGTGCTCACTCCGTGGATGACCGGCACAGGCCGCACAGCGGGCGGCGGGCGCGTTCCGGCGGATCTCGTCGCGTGCTTCGAGGAACCTGCCGAGGGGGTCGTCCGAGAACCGGTCCCAGGGGAACGAGGTGGCGTACGGGCCGGTCAGACGCAGTTGGAGCAGCGCTTCCTGCCAGCGGTCGAGGCCGATCAGGACGTATGTCAGCAGGTTGCGGAGTTCGGCCGGGCGGGGGTCGGCCGCCGGGAGCGTCGCCGACAGAGCGATCGCCGTGTCCGCCGCCGCGTCCAGGCGGGCCCGGTCCACCACCGTCCTGCCGTCGCTTTCGGTCAGATATGCGAAGGCCGCGCGCAGGGGCAGGGCCCGGACGAGCGCGCCGGGCGGGGCGTCCTGCGCGGCCCACTCGGCGAAGTCGAGGCACTCGCGGTGCGAGCCGCGCCCGCCCGGGGACCGGAAGGGGCCCGTGGACAGGTACTGGAGCGCCGCCACATGGCAGCCGTAGTGGTGCGGGGAGCGGCGTACGGCCTCGCCCCAGAGCCGTTCGAACTCGTCGTGGCCCGCGTCGCTGCCCCGGGCCCGGTCCAGCGCGATGCGCCAGGGCACCGGGTCGCGCGGGTCGCCCGCCGTGGCCGCGGCGACCAACGGGCCGGTCTGGTGGAGGAGTTCGGCCCGGGCCGGGGACTCCCAGGCGTGGCCCACCGCCAGTTCGGCCGCGACCAGCAGCGCGTCCGGGTCGTCGGGGGCGGCGGCGCGCCAGGACGTGAACCACTCGGCGCGGAAGTGCGCGAACGCTGCCAGCCGGACCACGTACCGGTCGCGGTTCTCCCAGTCGGCCGTGGCGCGGGTGGCGGCCAGCAGCTCGGCCGCCGGGCCGTACTCGCCCCGGCCCGCCGCGACCAGCGCGGGGCCGAGCCGGGCGTCGGGCGCGTCGAGCAGTGCCTCGTCGTCGGCGGGCAGTCCGGCGGTGGCGAGGCGTGGAGACGGCGGAGTGTTCCGTTCCGTCCTGGTGGCACGGAGGAACGCACGCAGCGAAGCCATGGTGTCGCCCATTGAAAGGCGCAGGTCGGGGCCGCGCCAGCCCAAATGCGCAACTGTTTTTAGTTGTACGGCCGAGGGTCAAGGAATGGCAAAAGATGAACCGGGCTCATTTTCTGTTCCCACCCAGTACCCACCCGATACCCGTCCAGTTCCCGCTCAGTTCCTGCGCAGCAGCCGGGTAGCCCCCGCCGCCACCGTCGTCGCCAGGACCCAGCCCAGCATGATGATCGCGGCGGCCAGCCACTGCCAGCCGCCGCGCAGCTGCCAGAAGCCGACCTGGCCCAGATCGATCACCGGGAGCAGCAGGTCGAGGGCGAACAGGGAGGGGTTCCACGGCGGGTGCTGCCCGCTGTTCAGCGGCGGATGGCTCGCGTGCGCGAACGCCACCGAACTCGCCGCCCACAGCACCGCCATCCATACGGCGGCCCGGCCGGGCCGGTACCCGTAGGCGACCGTCCAGTCCTGGACGTACCCCCACAGCTTCGCCGCCGGCGGCAGGGTCTCGCGGCGTCGGCGCTGCTTGGCGAGCAGCACCTCGCGCGCGTCCTCGTCCTCGCCGCCGTTGCGCAGCACGGTGGCCAGCCGCTCGTACGGCTCCGGGCTGTACTCGGCGGTCGCCGCCGCCACCCACGCCAGTCGCTCCGCCGGCGGGAACGGCCCCTGCGGTACGAGGTTCTCGTACCCGAAGCCGCCCATGTGCAGGTTGCCAGGGCCCGGCCAACTGCCCGCCCGGTCGACGAGGTTGACGACCCTGGCGCCCGACAGCACCACCTTGCCGCGCTCCGGCCGCTCCCCGAGGAAGCGCAGCTCGGGCGTCTGCACCCGGCGCAGCGACAGCTCCTGCTCGTCGGTGAAGGTCAGACGGGCCCGCTCCAGGTCGACGGAGTCGCCGAACCGGCCGTCGTCAAGCCGGATCCCGCCCTGGCACTCGAAGCGCTGGATGCGTGTCCCGCGCGCAGGGGTCGTGCCGCTGGTCACCATCGGGTTCCAGACGCCCGCGGGGGTCAGGTACAGCGTGCGGCCCACGGTCAGCTGGGGGGCGTTGAGCGCGAGCCGCCCGTACGGGTTGGTGAGCCGGCTGCCGCGCAGGCTCAGCGAGACGCCGATCGTCGCCCCGCGCAGACTCAGCTCGCCGTGCGACTCCAGCATCTCGGCCTGGAGGTCCTGGCCGACGCTCATGCCGTCCCCGGCGATCGAGCGCCCGCGCCGGTCCCGGTAGACGACGGCCTGGTTGAGCAGCAGATCCGTACCGATGTGCGCGTCGGTGAGCCGCGCGCCGTTGTGGAAGCGGCAGCGGGGGAGATGCAGATCGCCCTCGGTGTGCACCCGGGCCGCCTCCAGCCGGGGCACCGAGCAGTTCACCAGCCGTACGGTCGTGAAGCGGGCCTCCGGTACGAGGACCTCCTTCTCGAAGCGGCAGCCCTTCAGCTCGATGTACGGCACGACCGTGCCGCCCGCCAGGTCCAGGGTGCCGCTGATCTGCACACCGGTGAGCTTCAGGGACGACACGCGCCCCGCGAGCGCGGGCGGGCCGTCGAGGAGCAGCCAGCACACGATGCGGGCCCGCACCGTCCGGTCGGCGCCCCAGGGATGGCCGCCGTGCGGATCGTCGACGACGGTGTCGCCACTGCTCAGGTCGTACACGCTGCCGTTGCGGAAGGCCTGCCACATGCCGACCTCGGCGGCGCTCAGATCGTCCGGCGGATCCCCCGCGTTCCCCGTGCCCCCCGCGCGGATGCCGTCACCCTCGGTCACGACGTTTTCCCACTCCTCCCCGTGCCACCAAGTGTTACCTGCGAGTTTCGTACAGCCGTTCTGCCCGCTCAGTAACTCTCTGAACTCAAAACGTGAAGGTGATCTTCCAAGTTCCCGAGGATTTCGTGTGGGGTTCCTCCCTGGCGAACCGCAACGCTCTGTATCAGCCACTGATACGCGCGGACGACGCCCGATCCCCGTCTGAGAGAATTGGCCGCGTGATCTCCCGAATCGATCTGCGCGGCGACGCCCTCCCCGAGGGACCCGCCCTGCGCGACCTGCTGCCCCGAGCCGACTTCGACGTCTCGGCCGCCCTGGAGAAGGTGCGTCCGATCTGCGAGGCCGTGCATCATCGGGGCGACGCGGCGCTGATCGACTTCGCCGAGAAGTTCGACGGGGTGCGGCTGGAATCCGTACGGGTCCCCGCGCGCGCGATCGCCGACGCGCTGGAGACGCTCGACCCGGCCGTCCGCGCGGCCCTGGAGGAGTCCATCCGCCGAGCCCGTCTCGTCCACCGCGAGCAGCGCCGTACGACGCACACGACCCAGGTCGTGCCCGGCGGCTCGGTCACCGAGAAGTGGGTCCCCGTGGACCGCGTCGGGCTGTACGCGCCCGGCGGCCGGTCCGTGTACCCGTCCTCCGTGATCATGAACGTCGTGCCCGCGCAGGAGGCGGGCGTCGAGTCGATCGCCCTCGCCTCACCCGCCCAGTCCGAGTTCGACGGACTCCCGCACCCCACGATCCTCGCCGCCTGCGCCCTGCTCGGCGTCGACGAGGTGTACGCGGCCGGTGGTGCGACCGCCGTCGCGATGTTCGCGTACGGCACCGAGTCCTGCGCGCCCGCCAACATGGTGACCGGCCCCGGCAACATCTGGGTCGCCGCCGCCAAGCGGTACTTCGCCGGGAAGATCGGCATCGACACCGAGGCAGGGCCGACCGAGATCGCGATCCTCGCCGACGACACCGCCGACCCGGTGCACGTCGCCGCCGACCTGATCAGCCAGGCCGAGCACGACCCGCTCGCCGCCGCCGTCCTCGTCACGGACTCCGTGGCGCTCGCGGACGCGGTCGAGAAGGAACTGGAGCCGCAGGTCGCGGCCACCAGGCACATCGAGGACCGGGTCGCCCCGGCGCTGGCCGGCAAGCAGTCCGCGATCGTCGTCGTCGACGGCGTGGAGGAGGGGCTGCGGGTCGTCGACGCGTACGGCGCCGAGCACCTGGAGATCCAGACCGCGAACGCGGCGGCCGTGGCCGACCGGGTGCGCAACGCCGGCGCGATCTTCGTCGGCCCCTGGGCGCCGGTCTCCCTCGGCGACTACGCGGCCGGGTCCAACCACGTCCTGCCGACCGGCGGCTGCGCCTGCCACTCCTCCGGTCTCTCCGTCCAGTCCTTCCTGCGCGGCATCCACATCGTCGACTACACGCGGGACGCGCTGGCCGACGTGGCGCATCACGTGGTGACGCTGGCGGAGGCGGAGGATCTGCCGGCCCACGGGGCGGCGATCAAGGCAAGGTTCGGATGGAAGGTTCCCCAGAGCAAGTGACCGGCATTGACGATCTCCCCGTACGCGACGAGCTGCGCGGCAAGTCCCCGTACGGCGCGCCCCAGCTCGACGTCCCCGTGCGGCTGAACACCAACGAGAACCCCTACCCGCTGCCCGAACCGCTCGTCGAGCGGATCGCCGAGCGGGTGCGCGAGGCGGCCCGGAACCTCAACCGCTACCCCGACCGGGACGCCGTGGAGCTGCGTACGCAGCTCGCCAAGTACCTGACGGACACCTCGGGGCACGAGGTCGGCCTCGCCAACGTGTGGGCCGCCAACGGGTCCAACGAGGTCATCCAGCAGCTGCTCCAGACCTTCGGCGGGCCCGGCCGTACCGCGATCGGCTTCGAGCCCTCGTACTCGATGCACGGCCTCATCGCGCGCGGGACGGGCACCGGCTGGATCTCCGGTCCCCGGAACGACGACTTCACGATCGATCTCGCGGCGGCCGAGGAGGCCATCGCCGAGCACCGCCCGGACGTCGTCTTCATCACCACGCCCAACAACCCCACCGGAAACGCGGTCCCGCGCGAGACCGTCCTCGCCCTGTACGAGGCCGCGCAGACCGCCAAGCCGTCCATGGTCGTGGTCGACGAGGCGTACATCGAGTTCAGCCACGGCGACTCGCTGCTGCCCCTCATCGAAGGTCGGCCGAATCTCGTCGTCTCGCGGACGATGTCGAAGGCCTTCGGGGCGGCCGGTCTGCGCCTGGGCTATCTCGCCGCGCACCCGGCCGTCGTCGACGCCGTACAGCTCGTACGGCTGCCCTACCACCTGTCGGCCGTGGCCCAGGCGACCGCCCTGGCCGCCCTGGAGCACACCGAGACGCTGCTGAAGTACGTCGAGCAGCTCAAGACCGAGCGGGACCGGCTGGTCGCCGAACTGCGGGCCATCGGCTTCGACGTCACCGAGTCCGACGCAAACTTCGTGCAGTTCGGCACCTTCGCCGACTCGCACACCGCCTGGCAGCACATCCTCGACCGGGGCGTCCTGGTCCGGGACAACGGCGTACCGGGATGGCTGCGCGTGACCGCCGGAACCCCCGCCGAAAACGACGCGTTCCTCGACGCGGTACGAGATCTCAAGAAGGAGCAGGACGAGTCATGAGCCGCGTCGGACGCGTGGAGCGCACCACCAAGGAGACGTCGGTCCTCGTCGAGATCGATCTCGACGGCACCGGCAAGGTCGAGGTGTCGACGGGCGTCGGCTTCTACGACCACATGCTCGACCAGCTCGGCCGGCACGGTCTGTTCGACCTCACCGTGAAGACCGAGGGCGACCTGCACATCGACTCGCACCACACCATCGAGGACACCGCCCTCGCCCTCGGCGCCGCCTTCAAGCAGGCCCTCGGCGACAAGGTGGGCATCTACCGCTTCGGCAACTGCACGGTCCCCCTGGACGAGTCCCTCGCCCAGGTGACGGTGGACCTGAGTGGCCGCCCGTACCTCGTGCACACCGAGCCCGAGAAGATGGCGCCCATGATCGGCGAGTACGACACCACGATGACCCGGCACATCCTGGAGTCCTTCGTCGCCCAGGCCCAGATCGCGCTGCACGTGCACGTGCCCTACGGGCGCAACGCCCACCACATCGTGGAGTGCCAGTTCAAGGCCCTCGCGCGGGCGCTGCGGTACGCCTCCGAGCGCGACCCGCGCGCGGTGGGCATCCTCCCCTCCACGAAGGGCGCCCTGTAAGCCATGAGCGGCCTCTCCACCGTACTGATCGTCGTCGGGCTCTTCCTGGCCGGCGGGGTCTACTCCTTCGCCAAGCAGAAGATGCCCACGAGCCTCATCGTGTTGCTGTCGATAGGCGCCGGGATGTGTCTCGTCGCCGGCGTGCTGAGGCTGGAGGTCTGGAATTGAGTAGCTCCGGCAAGAAACGGCAACGAGTAGTCGTCTTTGACTACGGCTTCGGCAATGTCCGGTCCGCCGAACGCGCTCTCGCGCGCGCGGGTGCCGACGTCGAGATAACGCGTGACTTCGACAAGGCCATGAACGCGGACGGGCTGCTGGTGCCGGGCGTCGGCGCCTTCGCCGCCTGTATGCGCGGCCTCAAGGAGGCGCGCGGCGACTGGATCGTCGGACGCCGACTGGCCGGCGGCCGTCCCGTGATGGGCATCTGCGTGGGCATGCAGATCCTCTTCGCGCGCGGGATCGAGCACGGCGTCGAGACCGAGGGCCTCGACGAGTGGCCCGGCTCCGTCGAGCCGCTGCAGGCCGACATCGTGCCCCACATGGGCTGGAACACCGTCGAGGCCCCGGCGGACTCCCAGCTCTTCGCGGGCCTGGACGCCGACGCGCGCTACTACTTCGTCCACTCGTACGCCGTCCACGACTGGTCCCTGGAGATCACGAACCCGCTGATGCGCGCCCCCGGGGTCACCTGGTCGACACACGGCAAGCCCTTCGTGGCGGCCGTCGAGAACGGCGCCCTGTGGGCCACCCAGTTCCACCCCGAGAAGTCCGGCGACGCCGGAGCGCAGCTGCTGAACAACTGGATCGGAACCCTCTGATGCCCTCGAAGCTCGAACTCCTCCCCGCCGTCGACGTCCGCGACGGCCAGGCAGTGCGCCTGGTGCACGGCGAGTCCGGCACGGAGACCTCGTACGGCTCCCCCCTGGAGGCCGCCCTCGCCTGGCAGCGCTCGGGCGCCGAGTGGCTGCACCTGGTCGACCTGGACGCGGCCTTCGGCACCGGCGACAACCGCAAGCTGATCGCCGAGGTCGCCGGCGCGATGGACATCAAGGTGGAGCTGTCCGGCGGCATCCGCGACGACGACACGCTGGCCGCCGCCCTGGCGACGGGCTGCACGCGCGTGAACCTCGGTACGGCCGCCCTGGAGACCCCCGAGTGGGTCGCCAAGGTCATCGCCGCGCACGGCGACAAGATCGCGGTCGGCCTGGACGTACGCGGAACCACGCTCCGCGGACGCGGCTGGACCCGCGACGGCGGCGACCTCTACGAGACGCTGGAGCGGCTCAACGGCGAGGGCTGCGCGCGCTATGTCGTGACCGACATCGCCAAGGACGGCACGCTCCAGGGCCCCAATCTGGAGCTGCTGCGCAACGTCTGCGCGGCGACCGACCGCCCGGTCGTGGCCTCCGGCGGCGTGTCCTCCCTGGACGACCTCCGTGCCATCGCCGAGCTGGTCCCGCTCGGTGTCGAGGGCTCCATCGTCGGGAAGGCCCTCTACGCGAAGGCGTTCACCCTGGAAGAGGCCCTGGAGGCGGTGGACCAGTGAGCGACGTACGGCGTGTCACGACCGGTGCCCCCTGGGAGGATGCCTTCGGCTACTCCCGCGCGGTGGAGCTGCCCAATGGCCTGGTGCTGGTCTCAGGCTGCACGTCCATCGTGGACGGCGAGATCGCCGGAGGCGGCCCCTACGAGCAGACGATCAACTCCTTCAACGTCGCGTTCGCGGCGCTGGAGCAGCTCGGGCTCGGCCGTGACGACGTCGTGCGTACGCGCATGTACATCACCCACGCGCGGGACGTGGACGACGTCGGGCGCGCTCACAAGGAGCTGTTCGACGCCGTCCGGCCCGCCGCATCCATGATCATCGTCTCCGGCCTCGTGGACCCCAGCCTGGTCGTCGAGGTCGAGGTGGAGGCGTACCGAGGAGAAGCCGCAGCATGACCCTTGCCGTACGAGTCATCCCCTGCCTGGACGTGGACAACGGCCGGGTCGTCAAGGGCGTCAACTTCCAGAACCTGCGCGACGCGGGCGACCCCGTCGAGATGGCCAAGGTGTACGACGCCGAGGGTGCCGACGAACTGACGTTCCTGGACATCACCGCGTCGTCCGGCAACCGCGAGACGACGTACGACGTGGTGCGCCGCACCGCCGAGCAGGTGTTCATCCCGCTCACCGTGGGCGGCGGGGTGCGCGCGGCCGAGGACGTCGACAAGCTGCTGCGGGCCGGGGCGGACAAGGTGGGCGTCAACACGGCCGCCATCGCGCGTCCGGAGCTGATCCGGGAGATCGCGGAGCGGTTCGGGCGGCAGGTGCTGGTGCTGTCCGTGGACGCGCGACGGACCGAGTCCGGGTCCTTCGAGGTCACCACCCATGGGGGGCGGCGCGGTACCGGTATCGACGCGGTCGAGTGGGCGCACCAGGCCGCCGAGCTGGGCGCCGGGGAGATTCTGCTCAACTCGATGGACGCGGACGGGACGAAGGACGGGTACGACATCGAGATGATCGAGGCTGTGCGGAAGCATGTGCGCGTCCCGCTGATTGCCAGTGGGGGAGCGGGGCGGTTGGCCGACTTTCCGCCTGCCGTGGCGGCCGGGGCGGATGCTGTTCTGGCTGCCTCTGTTTTCCACTTTGGGGATTTGCGGATCGGGCAGGTGAAGGATGTGTTGCGTGGCGCTGGGCATCCTGTTCGTTGACGGGTAGTTCTTTGGCCGCGGGGCGGTGGGGGCTTGTCGCGCAGTTCCCCGCGCCCCTTTGGGGCGCGGCTCGTCTTAGATGCCCAGCTGCTTTGATTCGTGGAGCTTGGTGATCGCTTCCTTGTCGCCCTCCAGGTCCACGTCTGCTGCGTTCTGGCGGCCGTACGCGAACAGGAGCAGCTCCGACGGTTCGCCTGTCACCGTGACCACCGGGACGCCTCGGTGGGCCACCGCTGTGCGGCCGTCGGGGCGGCGTAGGACCAGGCCTGTGGGGGCGCTGCGGCCCGTCAGTCGGGCGGTGCGTTCCAGGCGGGACCAGAGGGCGTCCTGGAAGACCGGGTCCAGCTCGCGGGGTGTCCAGTCGGGCTGTGCGCGGCGTACGTCCTCGGTGTGGACGTAGAACTCTATGGTGTTCGCCGCCTCGTCGATCTGCTTCAGGGAGAACGGCGAGAAACGCGGTGGGCCCGTACGGATCAGCTGGATCAGCTCTTCGTAGGGCTTCTCGGCGAACTCGGTCATCACCCGCTCCAGACGGGGCGCGAGCTGCTTGATCCAGGTCCCTCCGGCGGCGTCCGCGCGGCGCTCGCGCACCACCACGTGCGCGGCGAGGTCACGGGTGTTCCAGCCCTCGCACAGGGTGGGGGCGTCCGGGCCCGCGGTTTCCAACAGGTCGGCGAGGAGAAGTCGTTCACGCTTCGCATGGGTCGACATGTCAGCAAGCCTACGACCGTCCACGAGGTCCGCCCAGTGGACACCCCGCCGGGACTGTCAGTGGGGCGCGGCACAATGGGCCCATGACCAGCAGCACGCCCCCCAGCCCCCTCGCCCCGGAGATCGCCGCGCGCCTCAAGCGCGGCGCCGACGGGCTCGTCCCCGCGATCGCCCAGCAGTACGACACCGGTGAGGTGCTCATGCTCGGCTGGATGGACGACGAGGCGCTGCATCGCACCCTGACCACCGGCCGCTGCACCTACTGGTCGCGCAGCCGCCAGGAGTACTGGGTCAAGGGCGACACCTCAGGACACTTCCAGCACGTGAAGTCCGTCGCCCTCGACTGCGACGCCGACACCGTGCTCGTCAAGGTCGACCAGGTGGGCGCCGCCTGCCACACCGGCGCGCGGACCTGCTTCGACGCCGACGTCCTGCTCGACGTGTCGTTCGAGGACGCCGATTCCGGCGTACTCCCGCAGGGTCAGTAAGGTCAGCCGCCATGGACCTCGAGACCTTCCGCAAGCTGGCCACCGACCGGCGCGTCATCCCCGTCACCCGCAAGCTCCTCGCCGACGGCGACACCCCGGTCGCGCTCTACCGCAAGCTCGCCGCCGAACGCCCCGGCACGTTCCTGCTGGAGTCCGCCGAGAACGGTCTCTCCTGGTCCCGCTACTCCTTCGTCGGCGTCCGCTCCAGCGCCACCCTCACCGCGCGCGACGGCGAGGCCCACTGGCTCGGCACCCCGCCCGTGGGCGTGCCCGTCGACGGCGACCCGCTCGCCGCCCTGCGCGCCACCATCGAGGCCCTCCACACGCCCCACCAGGAGGGCCTGCCGCCCTTCACCGGCGGCATGGTCGGCTACCTCGGGTACGACATCGTGCGCCGCCTGGAGAAGATCGGCCCCGGCGAGCGGGACGACCTCCAGCTGCCCGAGCTGACCATGCTGCTCACCAGCGATCTGGCCGTCATGGACCACTGGGAGGGCTCGGTCCTGCTGATCGCCAACGCGATCAACCACAACGACCTCGACACGGGCGTCGACGAGGCCTACGCGGACGCCGTGGCCCGCCTCGACGCCATGCAGGCCGACCTCTCGCGCGCGGTCTCCCAGCCGCCCGCCGTGCTCCCGCCCTCAGAACTCCCCGAGTACACGGCGCTGTGGGGCGGCCCCGACTACCAGGTCGCCGTCGAGGACATCAAGGAGCGCATCCGCGCGGGGGAGGCCTTCCAGGTCGTCCCCTCGCAGCGCTTCGAAACGCCGTGCACGGCGAGCGCGCTGGACGTCTACCGCGTCCTGCGGGCCACCAACCCGTCCCCGTACATGTACCTGTTCCGCTTCGACGGGTTCGATGTCGTCGGCTCGTCCCCCGAGGCCCTCGTCAAGGTCGAGGACGGCAGCGCGATGGTCCACCCCATCGCCGGCACCCGGCACCGCGGGGCGACCCCGCAGGAGGACCAGGCCCTCGCCGAGGAACTGCTCGCCGACCCCAAGGAGCGCGCCGAGCACCTCATGCTCGTCGACCTCGGGCGCAACGACCTCGGCCGGGTCTGCGAGCCCGGTTCCGTCGAGGTCGTCGACTTCATGTCCGTCGAGCGGTACTCGCACGTCATGCACATCGTCTCGACCGTCACCGGCCGGGTGGCGGCGGGCCGTACCGCCTTCGACGTCCTGACGGCCTGCTTCCCGGCCGGCACGCTCTCCGGGGCGCCCAAGCCGCGCGCGATGCAGATCATCGACGAACTGGAGCCGTCCAGGCGGGGGTTGTACGGCGGCGCCGTCGGCTATCTCGACTTCGCGGGCGACTCCGACACCGCCATCGCCATCCGCACGGCCCTCCTGCGCGACGGCACGGCGTACGTCCAGGCGGGCGCCGGTGTCGTCGCCGACTCCGACCCGGTCGCCGAGGACAACGAGTGCCGCAACAAGGCGGCGGCGGTCCTGCGCGCCGTCCACACGGCGAACCGGCTCGGACAGTAGGGCCCTTCCGCTGACAAGGTCCCACCAATGGGGCGCTTCTCACGCCAACCCCGGGTGCCGGTTCACCCGGGGTTGGGGCGATAGTGGGGTACGTGACAGCCGTACCCGTACCTTCCCCACGTTCCGAAGCCCCCCTTCCCGGCCGGGCCGGCCGGCTCAGCCTCGCCGTCGCCCTGTCGGCCGGTGCGCTGGGCGCGGCCGTCGCCCTGCTCGCCACCCGCCAGCGCTGGTCGGAGGGCACCGCGACGGTCGCCGGCGGCGCCTTCCCGCTGACCGCCAGCGGCAGCGACGTCACGGGCGTGCCCGCGGCCCTCGCGATAGTGGGCCTCGCCGCGCTCGTCGCCGTCTTCGCCGTCCGCCGCTCCGGCCGCCTCCTGGTCGCCGCGCTGCTCGCGCTGTCCGGCGCCGGTACGGTCGCCGCGGCCGTCCTCGGCGCCTCCGACAGCTCCGCGCTCGACGAGAAGGCCGCCCAGGCCAGCGGTGACACGGCGGCCACCGTGAACACCCTCAGCCATACGGCCTGGCCGTACGCGGCGGCCGTCGGCGGCGCGCTGATCCTGCTCGCGGGGCTGCTGGCCCTGCGGTACGGGCGTCTGTGGCCGGCGATGTCAGGGCGGTACGAGCGGGGTGGTGCGCCGAGGCCTCGCCGTCGGGCGACGGCCGCAGATCCCGACCGTCCCGAGGAGATCTGGAAGGCGCTGGACCGGGGTGAGGATCCCACCGGCGCTTAAGGGCTCCGCTCTGGGGTCGTGTGTTGTCTGCGGGTGCGTTGTGGCTGGTCGCGCAGTTCCCCGCGCCCCTTTGGGGCGCCCCGGCGGGGGCGACTCGCTGGGGTGACCCCCGGGGTTCTGCACCCGTGCGCGTGCGGGACAATGGGCGACGAGCTTCCGGCTCACCACGTCCTGTATTCAACAACCAGCAACTCAGCAACGAGGAGCAAGTCATGGCGGGCAGCAGCCACGGTCACACTTTGGCCGCCTGGACCGGCGTCACCATCTCCATCATCGGCTTCTGCGTAGCGGGCGCCTTCATGGTGATGGCCGAGCCGCTGGGCTTCTGGGCCGGCATGGTGCTCGCGGTCCTCGGCGGGGTCGTCGGCTGGATCATGGCCGCGATGGGCCTCGGCAAGCAGAAGCCGGCCCGACAGGTCGCGTCGACGCGTGAACCGGCGGGCGCCGAGAGCTGAATCCCGTATTCGAGGACTGGCGGGGGCGGCACGGCGACGACGCCGGGGCCGCCCCTGGCGCGTGTACACCCCGCAGGGGGCAGAATGCGTGGGGTGAACACCGAGCGGGCTCAGCAAGGCGTGCCCTCGGGCGCCGGTGCCGTCCTGGGACGGGTGGTGGTGCCCGCCGGGGTGCTGGCGGCCGTCGCCGGGGCCTTCGCGTACGTCGGGACGGTCGACCCCAACGAACCCGGGCACTACCCCGTCTGCCCGCTTCTGCGCCTGACCGGCGTGTACTGCCCCGGCTGCGGCGGTCTGCGCAGCGCCTACGCCTTCGTGCACGGGGACTGGGTGACGGCCCTCGGGGCCAACGCGCTCGCCGTGGCGGGATACCTGGCCTTCGCCGTCCTGTGGACCGTCTGGGTGGTCCGTGCGGTGCGCGTACGGCCGATGCGGATCGATCTCGGGCCGGTGCACCTGTGGAGCCTGGGGACATTGTTGCTGGTCTTCACGGTTGTCCGGAACCTGCCGTTCGGTGGCTGGCTCCACCCTTGATCAAATGATGAATGTCCAGGTAGTGGGACCGGTGTCAACCGGATGTGAGGGGCGTGCCCTCCTGCGGATACCATCGGAGTGACCAGCTTTGACAGTTTGTGCAGCTTCGATGCTGTGAATGGCTGGAACAGTCAATCGCCTACCGTCTGGAAGGGGGCCGCTCGCGTGAGTGTGCTCGACGAGATCATCGACGGAGTCCGTGCCGACCTCGCGGAGCGGCAGGCGCGCGTCAGCCTCGACGAGCTCAAGGAGCGCGCGGCGAAGGCTCCCGCCGCCAAGGACGGGGTCGCCGCACTGCGCGGCGACGGCGTCAAGGTCATCTGCGAGGTCAAGCGGTCCAGCCCCTCCAAGGGCGCGCTCGCGGCCATCGCCGACCCGGCCGGCCTCGCGGCGGACTACGAGGCGGGCGGCGCGGCCGTCATCTCCGTCCTCACCGAACAGCGCCGCTTCGGCGGCTCCCTGGCCGACCTGGAGGCCGTCCGTGCGCGGGTGGACATCCCGGTGCTGCGCAAGGACTTCATCGTCACGTCGTACCAGCTGTGGGAGGCCCGGGCGTACGGCGCCGACCTGGCCCTGCTGATCGTCGCGGCCCTCGACCAGCCCGCCCTGGAGTCCCTCATCGAGCGCGCCGAGTCCATCGGACTCACCCCGCTCGTCGAGGTGCACGACGAGGACGAGGTCGAGCGGGCGGTCGAGGCGGGGGCCCGGGTCATCGGCGTCAACGCGCGCAACCTGAAGACCCTGGAGGTCGACCGCTCCACCTTCGAGCGGGTCGCCCCCGAGATCCCCGACAGCATCGTCAAGATCGCCGAGTCGGGTGTCCGAGGCCCGCACGACCTCATCGCGTACGCCAACGCGGGCGCCGACGCGGTCCTGGTCGGCGAGTCCCTGGTGACGGGCAAGGACCCGAAGACAGCGGTCTCCGATCTGGTGGCAGCGGGCGAGCATCCCGCATTGCGGCACGGCCGCGGCTGATCACCGGCTAGAGTTTGCCCCGATGACTATCACCATGACGCCCACGGACAGGTACGCCCGCCTCGCGCGCGGCTGCCGCCCCCGTGGCTGCCGCGCACCGGCACGCCGCGTGCACGGTCGCAGGGTGCGATACGTCATCGGGGACGAACCTGGACAGGTGAACGGCATGCGATGGCAGCGCCCCGTCAGGGGCGCGGGGAACTGCGCGACCAGCCACGATGGTCCCGCAGCCAACTGACCATCCCTGCCCCCACGGCGAATAGTGCCCAACACAAACTCACCGTGAGGTTCTGTCATGCCCAGCGAGTTCTTCATCCCTGACCCCGAAGGTCAAATCCCCAGCCCCGAAGGCTACTTCGGCGCGTTCGGCGGCAAGTTCATCCCGGAGGCCCTCGTCGCCGCCGTCGACGAGGTCGCCGTCGAGTACGACAAGGCGAAGTCGGACCCCGAGTTCGCCCGCGAACTCGACGACCTGCTCGTCCACTACACCGGCCGCCCCAGCTCCCTCACCGAGGTCCCCCGGTTCGCCGAGCACGCCGGAGGCGCCCGGATCTTCCTCAAGCGGGAGGACCTGAACCACACCGGGTCCCACAAGATCAACAACGTGCTCGGGCAGGCCCTCCTCACCAAGAGGATGGGCAAGACCCGTGTCATCGCCGAGACCGGTGCCGGCCAGCACGGGGTCGCCACCGCGACCGCCTGTGCGCTGTTCGGGCTCGAATGCACCATCTACATGGGCGAGATCGACACCCAGCGCCAGGCCCTCAACGTCGCCCGGATGCGCATGCTCGGCGCCGAGGTCATCGCCGTGAAGTCCGGGTCGCGGACCCTCAAGGACGCCATCAACGAGGCGTTCCGCGACTGGGTCGCCAACGTCGACCACACGCACTACCTGTTCGGGACCGTCGCCGGGCCGCATCCCTTCCCGGCCATGGTGCGCGACTTCCACCGGGTGATCGGTGTGGAGGCCCGCAGGCAGCTCCTGGAGCAGGCCGGGCGGCTGCCCGACGCCGCCGTCGCCTGTGTGGGCGGCGGATCCAACGCCATCGGGCTCTTCCACGCCTTCATCCCCGACGCCGACGTCCGCCTCATCGGGTGCGAGCCCGGCGGCCACGGTGTCGAGACCGGCGAGCACGCCGCCACCCTCACCGCCGGTGAGCCCGGCGTCCTGCACGGGTCGCGGTCGTACGTCCTGCAGGACGAGGAGGGGCAGATCACCGAGCCCTACTCCATCTCCGCCGGACTGGACTACCCGGGCATCGGCCCCGAGCACTCCTACCTCAAGGACACCGGCCGCGCCGAGTACCGCGCGGTCACCGACGACGCCGCCATGCAGGCCCTGCGCCTGCTGTCGCGTACCGAGGGCATCATCCCGGCCATCGAGAGCGCGCACGCGCTGGCCGGTGCGCTGGAGGTCGGCAAGGAGCTGGGCAAGGACGGGCTCATCGTCGTCAACCTCTCCGGGCGCGGCGACAAGGACATGGACACCGCCGCCCGGTACTTCGGCCTGTACGACACCGACGCCGAGGTCGCCGCCAACACGGCCGACACCGCAGAGATCGAGGGGGACGCCAAGTGAGCGGCAACATCCAGCTGTTGAGCGACACCCTCGCCGGTGCCAAGACCGAGGGGCGGGCCGCTCTCATCGCGTATCTCCCCGCCGGGTTCCCGACCGTCGACGGCGGGATCGACGCCGTCAAGGCCGTGTTCGAGGGCGGCGCCGACATCGTCGAGGTCGGGCTGCCGCACAGCGACCCGGTGCTCGACGGGCCCGTCATCCAGACCGCCGACGACATCGCCCTGCGCGGCGGCGTCAAGATCGCGGACGTCATGCGCACGGTCCGGGAGGCCTACGAGGCCAGCGGGAAGCCGGTGCTCGTCATGACGTACTGGAACCCGATCGACCGCTACGGCGTCGAGCGGTTCACCGCCGAGCTGGCGGAGGCGGGCGGCGCCGGGTGCATCCTGCCCGACCTGCCCGTGCAGGAGTCGGCGCTGTGGAGGGAGCACGCGGAGAAGCACGGCCTCGCGACCGTGTTCGTCGTCGCGCCCAGCAGCAAGGACGGACGGCTCGCCGAGATCACCGCGGCGGGCAGCGGGTTCGTGTACGCCGCTTCCCTCATGGGCGTCACGGGGACCCGGGCGTCGGTCGGCGCCCAGGCCGAGAAGCTGGTCGAACGCACCCGGGGCACCGGCACCGACCTGCCGGTCTGCGTCGGGCTCGGGGTCTCCGACGCGGCCCAGGCCGCCGAGGTCGCCGGCTTCGCCGACGGTGTGATCGTCGGCTCGGCCTTCGTCAAGCGGATGCTCGACGCCCCGGACGACGCGGCCGGTGTCGAGGCCGTGCGGGAACTCGCCGCCGACCTCGCGAAGGGCGTGCGGAGCCGCTCGTAGGCCGGGTGGGACATTTCGCACAGGTCGCCCGAACGGGTGGACCTGGGGCCGGGGAGGCGCAATGCGTCTCCCCGGTTCGTTCTGCGGGTGTGAGCGAGAAGAATCGTGACGGAAAGCGCACCGCCCGCGAGCGGCTGGCGGTCGAGCGTGAGAAGCAGAAGTCCGCGGAGAAGCGGCGGCGGGTGTTGATCGTGGGCGCCAGTGTCGTCTGCGTGCTGGGCCTCGCGGCGGTGATCGGCGTCGTCGCCGCGAACTCCGGCAAGGACAGCAAGAGCGAGAGCGCCGGTCCGGTCGTGGCGCCCTCGGGCGCGCAGGGCAAGGACAGCCTCGCGATCCCGGTGGGCGAGGAGAGCGCCAAGTCGACGCTCACGGTGTGGGAGGACTTCCGCTGTCCGGCCTGCCAGTCCTTCGAGACCAACTACCGCTCGACCATCCATGAGCTGACGGCCGCGGGCAAGCTGAAGGTGAACTACCACCTGGCGACGATCATCGACGGCAACATGGGCGGCAGCGGCTCCCGGCACGCGGCCAACGCCGCCGCCTGCGCCCAGGACGCCGGCAAGTTCACCGCGTACCACGACGTGCTGTACGAGAACCAGCCGCAGGAGACCGACGACGCCTTCGCGAAGAACAGCAGACTCATCGAGCTGGCGGAGAAGGTCGACGGACTCGACACACCCACGTTCCGGACGTGTGTCGAGGACGGCACGCACAACAGCTGGGTCGTGAAGTCGAACGAGGCCTTCCAGAGCGGCGGCTTCGGCGGCACGCCGACCGTCCTGCTCGACGGGAAGAACATCTACCAGGACCAGACGATGACCCCGGCGAAGCTGAAGCAGATGGTGGAGGCCGCCGACAAGGCGTAGGCCTGGGCGCTTTTCGGGTTCCCCGAGGGCCTCCGGTTCGGCGTCGTGAGCGGAACCGGAGGCACCGCCCGTTATGGAGCCGTTGCCCGGGGCGGCTCACATCCGCCGCGTCCGTCAAGGTAGCGTCGGGACTGCCATGAATATCGCCTACATTCCCAGTCCGGCGCGCGGGGTGCTGCACCTTGGACCCATTCCGCTGCGCGGCTACGCGTTCTGCATCATCATCGGTGTCTTCGTCGCGGTCTGGCTCGGCAACAAGCGCTGGCTCGCCCGCGGTGGCCGACCCGGCACGGTGGCCGACATCGCGGTCTGGGCCGTGCCATTCGGCCTGGTCGGTGGTCGCCTCTATCACGTGATCACGGACTACGAGCTGTACTTCAGCGAGGGCCGCGACTGGGTGGACGCCTTCAAGATCTGGGAGGGCGGCCTCGGTATCTGGGGCGCGATCGCCCTCGGCGCGCTGGGTGCGTGGATCGGCTGCCGCCGACGCGGTATCCCGCTGCCCGCGTGGGCCGACGCCCTCGCGCCCGGTATCGCCCTCGCACAGGCGATCGGGCGGTGGGGCAACTGGTTCAACCAGGAGCTGTACGGCCGCGAGACCACCGTCCCCTGGGCCCTGCACATCACCTCCTCGACCGACGGCCGGGTCCCGGGCTACTACCACCCGACCTTCCTGTACGAGTCGTTGTGGTGTGTCGGCGTCGCGCTGCTGGTCATCTGGGCCGACCGCCGCTTCACGCTCGGGCACGGACGGGCGTTCGCGCTGTACGTCGCGTCCTACTGCGTAGGCCGCTTCTGGATCGAGTACCTGCGCGTCGACGAGGCCCACCACGTCCTCGGCATGCGGCTCAACAACTGGACCGCGATCGTCGTCTTCATCCTCGCGGTGGTCTACTTCGTGCTCTCGGCGAAGAAGCGCCCCGGCCGGGAGGAAGTCGTGGAGCCGGATGTCTCCGACGGTTCGGCGAAGGATGCCGCCGAGGGTGACGAGGGCGATGCGGAATCGGCGGAGGTGAAGGACGCGGTCGAGGCCGAGGCTGATGCGGACGGCACGGCCAGGACCGAGGACGACGGCGAGGGCGAGGGCGAGAGCAAGGCCGAGTCCGACTCCGAGTCTGCGGAGAAGGCCGAGGACAAGGCCGAGGCGGAGCCGAGCAAGAAGATCTAACCGTTGACGGTACGAGGACGAGGGCGCCCCGGTCGGACCGGGGCGCCCTCGTTCGTTGTTCGGGTCAGGGGCGGTCGCGGTCGGCCAGGGACAGGGTTCTGCGGGCCGATGCGACCACTGCCGCGTCGATGAAGCGGCCGTCCGGCAGGGCCTGGGCGCCCTCGTCCGTCGCCGCCGCCTTGACGATCTGCTCGGCCTCCTCGATCTCCTCCGGGGTGGGGAGGTAGGCGCGCTCGATGACCGGGAGCTGGCGGGGGTGGATCGCCGCTCGGCCCAGGAAGCCCAGGTCGCGGCCGTGGGCGCAGGACGCGGCCAGGGTGTCCAGGTCGCGGATGTCCGGGTGGACCGACTGGGGCGGCGGGGCGAGTCCGGCCGCCCGTGCGGCCACGACGACCCGGGAGCGGCACCAGTCGAGACCCGCGTCTCCTCGTACCCCCAGATCGGCCCGGAGGTCCGCCTCGCCCAGAGCGATGCCGTGCAGGGCGGGGTGGGCGGTCGCGATGGCGAAGGCGTGTTCGATGCCGAGGGCGGTTTCGAGCAGGGCGTGCAGCGGGAGATCGGCTGCGGGGTTCCGGGTGGCCACTCGTACGACGTCCTGTGGTGCCGTCACCTTCGGGAGCCGTAGGCCCGAGACACCCGGGAGGCCTTCGAGGGACCGGAGGTCGGGGGTGGCCAAGGGGCCGTCCAGGGCGTTGATGCGGACGTGGACCGGGACCGGCTGGGGGTCGGTGAGGCGTTCGGCGGTGGCTGTGCGGGCGTACTCCTTGCGGTCGGGGGCGACCGCGTCCTCCAGGTCGACGACGACCACGTCGGCGCCGGAGGCGAGGGCCTTGGTGACCACCTCGGGGCGGTCGCCGGGGACGTACAGCCAGGTCAGGGGAGTGGCTGTCATAGGGCGCCCTCGGTGCGCAGGGTGTCGATCTCGTGTTCGGCCAGGCCCAGTTCGGTGAGGACGGCCGTGGTGTCCGCACCGTGCGGGCGGCCCGCCCAGCGGATCGCGCCGGGGGTCGCGGAGAGCCGGAAGAGGACGTTCTGCATACGGATCGGGCCGAGTTCGGGGTCGTCGACGGTGGTGATGGTGTCGAGGGCCTGGTACTGCGGGTCGGTCATCACCTCCCGTACGTCCTGGATCGGGGCGACCGCCGCCTCCGCCTTCTCGAAGGCCGCCATGACCTCTGTGTGGGAGTGGCGGGCGATCCACGAACCGACCGCCTCGTCGAGGACGTCCGAGTGCCTGGCCCGGTCGGCGCCCGTGGTGAACCAGGGTTCGTCGATCAGTTCCGGGCGGCCGACCAGGCGCATCACGCGCTCGGCGATCGACTGGGCCGAGGTCGACACGGCGACCCAGGTGCCGTCGGCCGTGCGGTAGGTGTTGCGGGGCGCGTTGTTCTGCGAGCGGTTGCCGGTGCGCGGCTGGACGTGGCCCAACTGGTCGTACCAGAGCGGCTGCGGGCCGAGGACCGTGAGGATCGGTTCGATGATCGCCATGTCGACGACCTGGCCCTCGCCGGTGCGGTCGCGGGCGGCGAGGGCCGTCATCACGGCGTACGCGGTCGCCAGGCCCGCGATCGAGTCGGCGAGGCCGAAGGGCGGGAGCGTCGGGGGTGCGTCCGGTTCGCCGGTGATCGCGGCGAAGCCGCTCATCGCCTCGGCGAGGGTGCCGAAGCCGGGGCGGTGGGCGTACGGGCCGAACTGACCGAAGCCGGTGACCCGGGCCAGGACCAGGCGCGGGTTGGCGGCGGACAGCTCCGGCCAGCCCAGGTCCCATTTCTCCAGGGTGCCCGGGCGGAAGTTCTCGATGATCACGTCGGCTGTCGTGGCGAGGTGGAGGAGGGTGGCGCGGCCTCCGGGCTTCGACAGGTCCAGGGTCATCGTGCGCTTGTTGCGGCCCAACAGCTTCCACCAGAGGCCGATGCCGTCCTTGGACGGGCCGTGGCCACGGGAGGGGTCGGGCTTCACCGGGTGCTCGATCTTGATCACCTCGGCGCCGAAGTCGCCGAGCATGGTGGCGGCGAGGGGGCCCGCGAAGAGGGTGGCCAGATCGAGGACGCGGAGGCCTGTCAGGGGGGCCGCGGGGGGCGTGGTTTCCGTGGTCGTGCCGAGGGTGGGGGGCTTGGGTGCGTTCATGATGTGTACCTGGCCTCGATCTCCGAGCGGTACGGCATCGATGCCGACGCGCCCGGCCGTTGTACGGAGAGTGCGCCCGCCGCCGCGGCCCACGCCAGGGCGTCCGGCATCGGGCGCCCTTCGGCCAGGGCCACCGCGAGGGCGCCTACGAAGGTGTCGCCGGCGCCGGTCGAGTCCACGGCGGTGACGGGCGGCGCGGGGACGGTGAGGGTGACGGGTTCGGCGCCCCGGGTTGCGTAGAGGCTGCCGGCCGGGCCCAGGGTGACCACGACCTCTGGTACCTGGTCGAGGAGTGCGATGGCTGCCTGGTGCGGGTCGGTCAGGCCGGTGAGGGCTGTGGCCTCGTGCTGGTTCGGCACCAACAGGTCGGTGACGGCGAGGAGTTCGGGTGGCAGCGGTTGGGCGGGGGCCGGGGTGAGGATCGTACGGACGTCGTGGCGGTGAGCGGCCTGGGCGCCCTCGATCACCGCTGTGAGCGGGATCTCCAGCTGGAGCAGCAGTGCGTCGGCGGGGATGACGACGATCGCGTTGCCGCCCTCGTCGTCCACGACGATGTGCGCGGTGCCGGAGGGGCCCTCGACGGTGCGGAGATGGTCGGTGTCGACGCCGGAGTGCTCCAGGGTGGAGCGGAGTTGGGTGCCGTACGGGTCGTTGCCCACCGCGCCGATCATCGAGACGTCGGCTCCCGAACGGGCCGCCGCCACGGCCTGGTTGGCGCCCTTGCCGCCGGGGATCGTACGGAACTCACGTCCCGTCACCGTCTCCCCGCGCTGTGGAGCCTTGCCGACGTACGCGACGAGGTCCATGTTCGTGCTGCCCAGCACGGCGATATGGGTCATGGGTGGGCTGCCTCCAAGTGGGTGAGGGAGTACGTCAGTCGGGCGAGGTCGTCGAAGCCGGTGCCGTTGAAGTCCGCGACTGAGGTGGCGAGTTGGTTCTTGAGGGGGGTGGTCCAGCGGTCGGGGAGGGCATCGGGGGAGCCTGCGAGGAGGGCGGCGATGCTGCCGGCCGTCGCGCCGTTGGAGTCGGTGTCCCAACCGCCGGACACGGCGCGGCAGATGGAGCCGGTGAAGTCGCCGTCGGCGTGGGTGAGGGCGGCGGCGATCAGGGCGGTGTTGGGGATGGCGTGGACCCAGTGGTAGGTGGGGGAGTGGGTCGCGTGGAGTTCGTCCACGACGGTGGTGAAGTCGGGGTGGGTTCGGGCCAGTTGGATTCCGTGGTGGATGGCTGCGGCTAGGCGGGAGCGTGGGGGGATCACTGTCAGGCCCGTGCGCAGGCAGGCGTGGATGTCGTGGGTGGCGGTGGCTGCCTGGGCGATGGTGGCCGCCGTGAACATCGCCGCGTAGACGCCGTTGGCGGTGTGGGTGAGGGTCGCGTCGCGGTACGCCTGTTCGGCTGCGGTGGCCGGGTCGCCTGGGTTGGTCCAGCCGTGGACGTCTGCGCGGATCAGGGCGCCGATCCATTCTCGGAACGGGTTGCGGTGGCGGGCGGTGAGTGGGGGTTCGAGGCCGGAGAGGAGGTTGCGGTAGGCGATGCGTTCGGCGGTGAAGGTGCGGCCTGCGGGGAGTTCGTCGAGCCAGAGTTTCGCGACGTCCGTGGTGGTGAAGTGGGGGCCGTGGCGTTGGAGCAGGAGGAGGTTGAGGAGGGGGTAGTTGAGGTCGTCGTCCTCGGGCATGCCGTTGATGTTCTCGGCGAGGGAGGTTGGGGCTGAGCGGCGGTTCCAGGGGTGTGCTGTCAGGAGTTCCTCCGGGACTCCTTTGGCTGTGAACCAGGTGTTCAGGGGCCAGTTGCCGGTTGCCTGGGCGAGGTGGCGGATCGCGGTGAGGGGGAGTTTCTCTACCGGTTTGCCTAGGAGGCAGCCTGCGGCTCTGCCCAGCCAGGCTGCTTCCAAGTTGAGGGGGGTGGTTGCTGGGGGGTGGGTCACGCGGCCCGGCGTTTGCGGGGTGCCGCTTTCTGTGGGACGGGTGCCGCCCTTAGCGGCACGCATGCCCGCAGTGGGGGCGGGGGTAGGCCACGTCGCGCAGCTGGCCTTGATTCTCGCCAGGTCCGTCGGCTCTTCGTCTGTCAACCTGCTGGGTAGGTCTGCCAGTTCGTCCAGTAGGTCTTCTGCCAGTTGGCGCAGGTAGCGGGATACCGGGTTGGGTGACGCGCCTGCTCGTTGCGGGGCCTCCTGGCCGCCCGCCGCTCTCCAGCGCGCGGCGATTCTGCTGGGTTCTCGGCCGTCCTGGGTTGCCTGGCGCAGTTCGTGGCCGAGCAGGTCCTCCGGTTGGACCCAGGTCAGTCGGAGCATCCCGGGCTCCTGAGCTGGGCGAACGCCCCCTCGTGGGAACGGCGTCGGTGGACGTCCCGTTCGAAGATCTCCCCTGTTACCTCGGCCAGCGTGCGGGCCGGTTCCCACAGGTCCAGGCGGCTTGCCTCCGCGACCGTCTTCGACCAGTCGGACGGGATCTCGGAGCCCAGGGCGCCCGCCAGGGCCCCGGCCATCGTCGCGATCGAGTCGCAGTCGCGGCCGTAGTTCACCGAACCCAGCACTGAGTGACGGAAGTCGCCGCGCGCCACCGCCAACATGCCCAACGCCACCGGGAGTTCCTCGATCGTGTGCAGCCGGGACGGGCGACGGGCGCCCAGCGACGGGTTGCGGTAGTCCGAGCCCACCGTGTCGTACGGCGTCACCGCCTCCCGCAGTGGCCGCAGTGCCGACTCGAAGTCCGAGTAGCGGGAGGCCACTTCGCACACCGTCTCGATGGCTGCTCTGGTGCCGTCCTTCGCCAGGGAGAGGCACGTGCCGATCACGGAGTCGGGGGTGGCGTTCGGGGTGCACGCCGCCGCCACCCCCGCCGCGAAGACCGCCGCCGCCTCCCTGCCGTACGAAGACTGGTGGGCGCCCGCGATGTCGAGGGCCTCGGTGTACGCGCCCGCCGGGTTGGCCGCGTTGACCAGGCCGACCGGGGCCATGTACATCGCCGCACCGCAGTTGACGATGTTCCCCACGCCTGCCTCGCGGGGGTCGATGTGGCCGTAGTGGATCCGGGCCACCAGCCATTTCTCCGCCAGGAAGATGCGTTGGAGGGGGAGCGCCTCGGCCTCCAGCTCCGGGATCCAGCGGGGGTTCGTCATCAGGTCCGGGACCAGGTGGTCGGCGACCGCGTACGCGTCCAGGTGGTCGCGGACCTTCGCGTAGACGCGGATCAGCGCGTGCGTCATCAAGGTGTCGTCGGTGACGTGGCCGTCGCCCTTGTGGTACGGGGCGATCGGGCGGGCCGTGCGCCAGGCGTCCCCGTTCCAGGGGCCGACGATGCCGTGGACGCGGCCCGCGTGGCGTTCGAGGATCTGCTCGGGGGTGTAGCCCTCGACGGGGCCGCCGAGGGCGTCGCCGACGGCCGCGCCCACCAGGGCTGCGGTGATCCGTTCGTCCAGGGCCAGTGCTTGGCCCGCTTCGAGGGTTTCTGGTGTTTTGGGCTTCATGTTGCGAATCATCCACCTGGAGTGGTTCGTTGTGTGGCTTCCAGGAGTTCGGCGAGTTCCACGAGGTCCGTGCCGGTCAGGCGGGGGAGGGCGCAGCCGGAAAGGGTGCGGCAGGCGTCGCGCCACGCCGTCGGAATCGCGGCGCCGCCGCCCAACGCGCCGGTGAGGGCGCCCGCGAGGGCCGGGGCCGAGTCCGCGACCCGGGAGAGGCAGGCCGCCGCCGGGACCGCTTCCGCGATCCGGCCCTGCGCGGCGGTGGCCAGTGCCAGGGCTACCGGGACCGTCTCGGCGGCGGCGATGCCGTAGCTGTAGACGTGGTCCACGATCTGGTGTTCCAGGAGCGGGACCAGGGCGAACGCGCCGTCCGTGTCCTGGGCGAGCTTCAGCGCGTGGCGGGTGTTGCGGCCGATCTCCGTGCCCTCGGGCAGTTCGGCGAGGGCCGCGTTCACGCACGCCTCGACCTTCTCGCCGGCCAGCGCCAGTGCGAGGGCCGCCGCCATCGCGCGGGCGCCGTGCACGCCGTCGCCGTCCTGGGTGTAGCGGGCGTCGAACTCGGCCAGTTCGGCGGCGAGTCGGGGGTCGCCGGGGTGGGCCACGGCCAGTACGCAGGCCCGTACGCAGGCCGCGTCGTCGAAGTAGTGGGGGTTGTCGTGGCCGGTGGCGGGTGGGCGGAGGCCTGCGGCGAGGTTGCCGAGGCCTGCGCGTACGGAGATTCGGGCGCGTAGGGGGAGTACCGCCGATTCGACCTCGGGGGCGCGTTCGGCTGCGGCGGCTACCTCGCTGGCGACCGCGTTCCAGGACAGGTCGATGGCGGCTCGGGCGCGGCGTTCGCGGCTGAGGTCGCCGAGTACGGTGTCGTCGCCGGCGCGCAGCAGGGCCTCTGCGGCGAACGCCGCCCATTCGGCGTCGTCTGAGGGGCCCAGGCGGAGGGGTTCCGGGGGTTGGTTGAGGGCGATCGGGACGGGGAGGGTGGTTGTCGCGTTCTGTTCGGCGAAGGTGTCGAGTTCGCGGGTCAGGCGGCGGGTCCAGTCGGGCATGCGGGCGGCTCTGTGGCGGGCGGCGGGCCAGCCGGCGGCGTCGCCTGCGGCTAGGCCTAGGAGTAGGCCTTCGATGCGGCGGGGCGTGCTCATGGGTGGACCTCGGCTTCGGCTCGGGTGGGGTTTTTCGCCCCCGCCGCCCCTACCCGTCCCATCCCTGGGGGCTGCCGCCCCCAGACCCCCGCTTCGGCCTGAACGGCCTCGTCCTCAAACGCCGGACGGGCTGAATTGGCTGGGGTTGGGTTGAAGGTGCGGTGGACGTGTCTTGTCCTCGAACGTCGGAGAGGTGGGTTCACGGCAGCACCTCCGTTTCCGTCGTCGCGTCTTCGTCCGCGGCCAGGACGTACGCCGCCTGGTCCGGCGTCGGGGCGGGATCCCGTACCACCGGCTTCGCTCCCCACTTGCCGCCCTCGCCCGGGGTCAGCAACTCCGCCACGTCCAGGACGTGGTGGCCTGCCATGGAGGGGAGGCAGGTGCCTCGGGCCGGGCCGATTGCCTCCGCCCAGGCCGGCGGGATCGCCGAGGCGCCGTGTGTCGCGCCTGCCAGGGCGCCTGCCACCGCTGCTGTCGTGTCCGCGTCGCGGCCCATGTTGACGGCTGTCAGGACCGATTCCTCGAAGTCGCCGTCGGCCGCCGCGTACGCGCCGAAGGCCAGGGCCACGGCTTCCGGGGCCAGGTCCGTCCAGGGGTAGCCGCCGATCACCACCGCGGAGCGGACCGCCCGTTCGCCTCGGTGGGCCACCGCCACCGCCCGGCGGAGGGAGCGTGCCGTCCAGCTGTCGTCGGGGACTACCGCCAGGGCCGATGCCACCACCGCGATCGTCGGCGCGCCCGCCATCGCCGCCGCCACGCCCGCCGCCACCGCCTGGCCGCCGTAGATGCCCTCGCCGTCGTGGCTCACCGAACCGTCGATCGCCACCAGACGCGCGGCCTCGGCCGGGCGGCCCGCCGCGAAGACGCCGAAGGGGGCTGCCCGCATGGCGAGGCCGTCGCTCCACGCGTGGCGGTGTTGAGCTGAGATCGGGGCTGCCAGGCCTCTGCGCAGGTTCTCCAGCGTCCCTCGTTCGCTGAAGCCCGCGCCCCGGAACGGGCCCTCGTCGAGGTCGGCGATCCACTGGTGCCAGGCCGCCTCCACATGGGCGGGGGTGAGGGCCGAGCCGTGCCGGGCCAGGAGGAGGCCCGAGAAGATCGCGTACTCCGTGTCGTCCGTGCCGGAGGGGTTTTCGGCCACGTAGCCGGTGATGCGGCCCCAGCGGGCGCGGATCTCCGAGGGCTTCATGTTCTCGGCGGGGGCGCCGAGCGCGTCCCCCACGGCCAGACCCAGCAGGGCGCCGCGTGCTCTGTCGCGCAGGACGGCGGCGTCTCCGGGCGCCGGGACCGAGGGAATGCAGGCGATCGATGCCATACGCGGCCTCTCCTCCGGAGGGTTCCGGGGGCTCCCACGCGGGGAGCGGAACCCTTTGCGGAACTGTCCCACCGGAGGCGTTCGCACGAGCCTCTGGCGCCCCAGCGTCACCCGGTCGACATCTGTGCGAGCACTCCTACGGATGAGCGATCACGATGAACGCGCAGGTGAGGGCAGCCTTTCCTTGCTGGCAGGGGTGGAATTCGCGGCGTATTTTTGGTGTTGTCGATAGTTGGAATCAGTCTAGGTTTGCTTCGGCAATGTCCGGAGTGGGATGGGGGATGGTGTGGTCATCATCGAGAGCGGGGCTGCGCTGCATGAGGCGCACCGGGACAATCACACCCACCGGGATGTGAGTGGTGGGTGGTTGCGGCCCGCCGTTTTCGGGGCCATGGACGGGCTTGTCTCGAACCTCGCCCTGATGACCGGTGTGGCCGGCGGGGCCGTTTCGCATCAGACCGTCGTCATCACCGGGCTCGCCGGTCTTGCCGCCGGCGCCTTCTCCATGGCCGCCGGCGAGTACACCTCCGTCGCCTCCCAGCGTGAGCTGGTGGAGGCCGAACTCGACGTCGAGCGGCGGGAGTTGAGGAAGCATCCCAAGGACGAGGAGCGGGAGTTGGCCGCGCTCTACGAATCCCGGGGGGTCGACGCCAAGCTCGCCCGTGAAGTCGCTCGGCAGCTCTCGCGCGATCCCGAGCAGGCACTCGAGATACACGCCCGTGAGGAACTGGGCGTCGATCCCGGTGATCTGCCCTCGCCCGCCGTCGCCGCTGTTTCGTCCTTCGGGGCGTTCGCGCTCGGTGCGCTGCTGCCCGTACTCCCTTATCTGCTCGGGGCGACCGCGCTGTGGCCCGCCGTGCTGGTCGCGCTCGTCGGGCTCTTCGGGTGTGGGGCTGTCGTGGCCCGGGTGACCGCGCGTACCTGGTGGTTCAGCGGGCTCAGGCAGCTCGCGCTGGGTGGTGCGGCGGCTGGTGTGACGTACGCCCTGGGCAACCTGTTCGGGGCGGCCGTAGGATAGGAAATCGCGCACTTATGCGTTGGGCCGCATAAGTAGCCGTTACTCGCTGGTTTCGAACGCTTAACCACTGGGCATGAGCCGTAAGCGCTGTGGGCAACGAAGCCTGCGGCGCACCCGCGAGGTGAGCGACGACGCTCCCCTCGCCATGGGTCGGAGGACATCGATCTGTCCGCTTCGGCCCCCATTACTTCCACCGCAGCGCGGTCATCACGCCGCGCACGACGGTGTCCGCATGCTGGTACGTAGTATCCGGTTCCCGAGAACCGTCCCATCATGTAACCTGCACGAAATTTTGCACTCCAAGAGGGCCAACGTCGTCCCTCGGCTTAATGCATATGCCACACGACGACGACGGGAGAGCCGATGCGTACGCCGCGCCAGCCGTCCCAGCATTCCGAGAATGGCCAGAAGTGGTCCTTCATGGATGCTCGCCCTGCTGCGCAGGGTATGTACGACCCCCGCAACGAGCACGACGCCTGTGGCGTCGGCTTCGTGGCCACCCTCACCGGCGAGGCGAGCCACGCGCTGGTCGAGCAGGCGCTCACGGTTCTTCGCAACCTGGAGCACCGCGGTGCCACCGGCTCCGAGCCCGACTCCGGTGACGGCGCCGGCATTCTCTCTCGGGTCCCGGACGCGTTCTTCCGCGAGGTGGCCGGATTCCAGCTGCCCGAGGCCGGCTCCTACGCGGTCGGTATCGCCTTCCTCCCGGAGGAGACGGCGACCGACGCGGACCCGATCCTCGACGGGGCCGTCTCACGTACCGAGACGATCGCCCGTATCGAGGCGATCGCCGCCGACGAGGGCCTGACCGTCCTCGGCTGGCGCGACGTGCCCGTCGCCCCCGGGCTGCTCGGCGCCACCGCCCGCTCGACGATGCCCGCCTTCCGGCAGATCTTCGTCGCGGACAGCGCCGCGGTGCCCGCCAAGGGCATCGACCTCGACCGCAAGGCCTTCGCGCTGCGCAAGCGCGCCGAGCGCGAGGTCGGCGTCTACTTCCCCTCGCTCTCCGCGCGGACCATCGTCTACAAGGGCATGCTGACCACCGGTCAGCTGGAGCCCTTCTTCCCCGACCTGTCCGACCGCCGCTTCGCGTCGGCCGTCGCGCTCGTCCACTCGCGCTTCTCCACGAACACCTTCCCGTCGTGGCCGCTCGCCCACCCGTACCGCTTCGTCGCACACAACGGCGAGATCAACACGGTCAAGGGCAACCGCAACTGGATGGCCGCCCGTGAGTCGCAGCTGGTCAGCGACCTGTTCGGGGACAAGGGCCTGGAGCGGGTCTTCCCGATCTGCACGCCGGACGCCTCCGACTCGGCGTCCTTCGACGAGGTGCTCGAACTGCTCCACCTCGGTGGGCGTTCGCTGCCGCACTCCGTGCTGATGATGATCCCGGAGGCCTGGGAGAACCACGGCACGATGGATCCCGCGCAGCGCGCCTTCTACCAGTTCCACTCCACGATGATGGAGCCCTGGGACGGCCCGGCCTGTGTCACCTTCACCGACGGCGTCCAGGTCGGCGCGGTCCTCGACCGCAACGGTCTGCGCCCCGGCCGCTACTGGGTCACCGACGACGGCCTCGTCGTCCTCGGCTCCGAGGTCGGCGTCCTCGACATCGACCCCGCGAAGGTCGTCCGCAAGGGCCGCCTCCAGCCAGGCAAGATGTTCCTCGTCGACACCGCCGAGCACCGCATCATCGAGGACGACGAGATCAAGGCCGGCCTCGCCGCCGAGCAGCCCTACGCGGAGTGGCTCGAAGCCGGCGAGATCGAGCTGTCCGACCTGCCCGAGCGCGAGCACATCGTGCACACCCACGCCTCGGTCACCCGCCGCCAGCAGACCTTCGGTTACACCGAGGAGGAGCTGCGCGTCATCATCGCGCCGATGGCCAAGACCGGCGGCGAGCCGCTCGGCTCCATGGGCACCGACTCGCCGATCGCCGCGCTGAGCGAGCGTCCGCGACTGCTCTTCGACTACTTCACCCAGCTGTTCGCGCAGGTCACCAACCCTCCGCTGGACGCCATCCGCGAGGAACTGGTCACCAGCCTGCGCTCCTCCCTCGGCCCCGCCAGCAACCTGCTGGAGCCGAGCGCGGCCTCCTGTCGTAGCGTCACCCTGCCCTTCCCGGTGATCGACAACGACGAGCTGGCCAAGCTCATCCACATCAACGCCGACGGCGACATGCCCGGCATGAAGGCCGCGACGCTCTCCGGCCTCTACCGGGTCAGCGGCGGCGGCGACTCCCTCGCCGCCCGCATTGACGAGATCTGCGCCGAGGCCGACGCCGCGATAGACAACGGCGCCCGTCTCATCGTCCTGTCGGACCGGCACTCGGACGCCGAGCACGCGCCCATCCCCTCGCTGCTGCTCACTGCCGCCGTCCACCACCACCTCATCCGTACCAAGCAGCGCACCCAGGTGGGCCTGCTGGTCGAGGCCGGTGACGTCCGCGAGGTCCACCACGTCGCCCTGCTCATAGGCTTCGGCGCCGCCGCCGTGAACCCGTACCTGGCGATGGAGTCCGTCGAGGACCTGGTCCGCGCCGGTACGTTCCTGCCCGGCATCGAGCCCGAGCAGGCCATCCGCAACCTGATCTACGCGCTCGGCAAGGGCGTCCTCAAGGTCATGTCCAAGATGGGCATCTCGACCGTCGCCTCCTACCGGGGCGCCCAGGTCTTCGAGGCCGTCGGTCTCGACACGGCCTTCGTCGAGAAGTACTTCCTCGGCACCGCCACCAAGATCGGCGGCGTCGGCATCGACGTCATCGCCAAGGAGGTCGCCGCCCGGCACGCCAAGGCGTACCCCGCCTCCGGCATCGCGCCCGCCCACCGCGCCCTCGACATCGGCGGCGAGTACCAGTGGCGCCGCGAGGGCGAGCCGCACCTGTTCGACCCGGAGACGGTCTTCCGCCTCCAGCACTCCACGCGCACCCGCCGCTACGACATCTTCAAGAAGTACACGGACCGCGTGAACGAGCAGTCCGAGCGGCTCATGACCCTCCGTGGGCTCTTCGGCTTCAAGTCGGACCGGCCCTCGATCTCCATCGACGAGGTCGAGCCGGTCAGCGAGATCGTCAAGCGGTTCTCCACCGGCGCCATGTCGTACGGCTCCATCTCCCTGGAGGCGCACGAGACGCTCGCCATCGCCATGAACCAGCTGGGCGCCAAGTCCAACACCGGTGAGGGCGGCGAGGACCCGGACCGTCTGTACGACCCCGCGCGCCGCTCCAGCATCAAGCAGGTCGCGTCCGGCCGCTTCGGTGTGACCAGCGAGTACCTGGTCAACGCGGACGACATCCAGATCAAGATGGCCCAGGGCGCCAAGCCCGGCGAGGGTGGCCAGCTGCCCGGCCACAAGGTGTACCCGTGGGTCGCCAAGACCCGGCACAGCACCCCCGGTGTCGGTCTGATCTCGCCGCCGCCGCACCACGACATCTACTCCATCGAGGACCTCGCCCAGCTCATCCACGACCTGAAGAACGCGAACCCGCAGGCGCGGATCCACGTGAAGCTGGTCTCGGAGGTCGGCGTCGGCACGGTCGCCGCCGGTGTGTCGAAGGCGCACGCGGACGTCGTCCTCATCTCCGGCCACGACGGCGGAACGGGCGCCTCGCCGCTCACCTCCCTCAAGCACGCGGGTGGTCCCTGGGAGCTGGGCCTCGCCGAGACCCAGCAGACGCTGCTGCTCAACGGCCTGCGCGACCGGATCGTCGTCCAGACCGACGGTCAGCTGAAGACCGGCCGCGATGTCGTCATCGCCGCGCTGCTCGGCGCCGAGGAGTTCGGTTTCGCGACCGCGCCGCTCGTCGTCTCCGGCTGCGTCATGATGCGCGTCTGCCACCTCGACACCTGCCCGGTCGGCATCGCCACCCAGAACCCGGTGCTCCGCGACCGGTTCGCGGGCAAGGCCGAGTACGTCGTGAACTTCTTCCAGTTCATCGCCGAAGAGGTCCGCGAGATCCTCGCCGAGCTGGGGTTCCGTACGATCGAGGAGGCTGTCGGCCACGCCGAGACCCTCGACGTCGAGCGGGCCGTCAACCACTGGAAGGCGCAGGGTCTGGACCTGGCCCCGCTCTTCTACGTGCCGGAGCTGCCCGAGGGCACCCCGCTCCACCAGGTCATCAAGCAGGACCACGGCCTGGAGAAGGCGCTCGACAACGAGCTGATCAAGCTCGCCGCCGACGCCCTCGCCGCGTCCAGCGCGACCGACGCCCAGCCGGTCCGCGCCCAGGTCGCCATCCGCAACATCAACCGCACGGTCGGCACGATGCTCGGCCACGAGGTGACGAAGAAGTTCGGCGGGGCCGGTCTGCCCGACGACACGATCGACATCACCTTCACGGGCTCCGCCGGTCAGTCCTTCGGCGCCTTCCTCCCGCGCGGTGTCACGCTGCGCCTGGAGGGCGACGCCAACGACTACGTCGGCAAGGGCCTTTCGGGCGGCCGGGTGATCGTCCGTCCCGACCGGGGCGCCGACCATCTCGCCGAGTTCTCCACCATCGCGGGCAACACCATCGCGTACGGCGCGACCGGCGGCGAGCTGTTCCTGCGCGGCCGGACGGGCGAGCGGTTCTGTGTCCGCAACTCCGGTGCCACGGTCGTCTCGGAAGGCGTGGGCGACCACGGCTGCGAGTACATGACCGGCGGTCACGCGGTCGTCCTCGGCACGACGGGCCGTAACTTCGCGGCCGGTATGTCGGGCGGTATCGCGTACGTCATCGACCTGGACCGCGACAACGTCAACGTCGGCAACGTGGACGCCGTCGAGGCCCTCGACGACTCCGACAAGCTCTGGCTGCACGATGTCGTGCGCCGGCACCAGGAGGAGAGCGGCTCGACGGTCGCCGAGAAGCTCCTGGCCGAGTGGGACGTCGCCGTCGAGCGCTTCAGCAAGATCATCCCCAGCACGTACAAGGCAGTGCTCGCCGCCAAGGCCGCCGCCGAGCAGGCCGGTCTCACCGAGACCGAGATCACCGAGAAGATGATGGAGGCGGCGACCAATGGCTGATCCCAAGGGCTTTCTGAACCACGGCCGCGAGGTCGCCAAGTCCCGCCCGGTGGACGTCCGTCTCAAGGACTGGAACGAGGTCTACGTTCCGGGGTCCCTGCTGCCGATCATCAGCAAGCAGGCGTCCCGCTGCATGGACTGCGGTATCCCGTTCTGTCACAACGGCTGTCCGCTGGGGAACCTGATCCCCGAGTGGAACGACTACGCCTACCGCGAGGACTGGACGTCGGCGTCCGAGCGTCTCCACGCCACCAACAACTTCCCGGAGTTCACCGGCCGTCTGTGCCCGGCTCCGTGCGAGTCGGCGTGTGTGCTGGGCATCAACCAGCCCGCGGTCACCATCAAGAACGTCGAGGTCTCGATCATCGACAAGGCCTGGGAGACCGGCGATGTCGCCCCCCAGGCCCCGGAGCGCCTCTCCGGCAAGACGGTCGCGGTCATCGGGTCCGGTCCCGCCGGTCTCGCCGCTGCCCAGCAGCTGACCCGGGCCGGTCACACGGTCGCGGTGTACGAGCGCGCCGACCGCATCGGCGGCCTCCTGCGCTACGGCATCCCCGAGTTCAAGATGGAGAAGCGGCACATCAACCGCCGTATCGAGCAGATGCGCGCGGAGGGCACCCGCTTCCGTACGGGCATCGAGATCGGCCGCGACCTCAAGGCGACGGACCTGCGCAAGCGGTACGACGCGGTCGTGATCGCGGCGGGTGCGACGACGGCTCGTGACCTCCCCGTCCCCGGGCGGGAGTTGAAGGGCGTCTACCAGGCGATGGAGTACCTGCCCCTGGCCAACAAGGTCCAGGAGGGCGACTTCGTGGCCCCGCCGGTCTCGGCCGAGGGCAAGCACGTGGTCGTGATCGGCGGCGGCGACACGGGCGCGGACTGCGTGGGCACCGCCCACCGTCAGGGCGCTGCTTCCGTCACGCAGCTGGAGATCATGCCGCAGCCCGGCGAGGAGCGGAACCCGAACCAGCCCTGGCCGACCTTCCCCATGCTCTACAAGGTCACCTCGGCGCACGAGGAGGGTGGCGAGCGCGTCTACTCCGTCTCGACGACCCACTTCGAGGGCGACGAGCACGGCAACGTGCAGTGGCTGCACCTCACCGAGGTCGAGTTCATCGACGGCAAGCTGACGCAGAAGCCGGGCACGGAGCGGAAGATCCCCGCTCAGCTGGTCACCCTCGCCATGGGCTTCACGGGCACCGACCGCGAGAACGGCCTGGTCGACCAGTTCGGCCTGGACCTCGACGAGCGCGGCAACATCGCCCGCGACGCCGACTTCGCGACCAACGTCCCGGGCGTGTACGTCGCCGGTGACGCCGGCCGCGGCCAGTCGCTCATCGTGTGGGCCATCGCCGAGGGCCGTTCGGCGGCTCGCGGAGTCGACCGCTTCCTGACGGGCGTGAGCGAACTGCCCGCCCCGATCCGCCCGACGGACCGTTCCCTGATGGTCTGAGGGCCCCAAAGACGTCCCGTACAAAGGCGTACGGAACGAACAACCACGGCGCTCGCCACAGTCCCCGACCGGACGTGGCGGGCGCCGCGGCGCGTTCGGTGCCGGACCCGTCTCAGGGGATCTTGTACGTGTCCCCGTACACCTTCCACTCCAGCGGTGTACGGAGGTCCAGGTTCCCTGCGTCGAGGAAGCGCCGTTGGGCGGTGTCGACGCGGCTGGTGTTCACGCCCGGCCTCTTGTCCAGCATCGCCTGGCGGCGGGCGTCGAGGAACGCGCCCAGGTACGTCTTCTCGTCGCCGCCCTCCGCCGGGCTGTCGGCCTCCGCCAGGGCGGCGGCGCGGATGCCGCCCATGCTGAACCAGTCGCTGCCCGGGCCGTGGTAGACCATCGCGTCGTAGTAGACGAACTGGCCCAGCAGCCCCAGCCCGTCGTCGACGGCGAGCCGCAGCGCCGGTTCGAAGTAGCCCTTGTCCCGCTTCACGTCCTGGGCCTCGCGGAACGCGGCGACCGTCGACTCCTGCTTCCAGGCCCCGGGGAAACCGGGATCGAGCCCCTCGTGCGAGTCCGTGCCGTCGACCGCGCGCAGCGCCGGGAGGTAAGGGGCGAGGGCGTTGTCCGGGTGCTCCTTCGTGTAGGCCTCGACGAGGGTGAGGAGGTCATGGGTGCCCGTGCAGAAGCCGATGATTCCGGCGGTGTAGCCCTGCCCGTCGCCGATGTCCTCGACATAGCCGTACGCGCTGCGCCAGTCGAGCGTGCTGTTCTCGGCGCTCGCCACGATCTGCTGGGCCAGTTCCTTCTTCGCCGGGTCCGCGAGTGTGGCCTCCGCGTCGAGCGGGCCGGTCTCCATCCGCTTGGCGTCGGGACCGCGCGAGTCGTCCGACGTGACGGACAGACAGGCGGTCGTTGCCAGTAACGGCACCACGGCGAGGAGGAGAACGCCGGTACGTTTCATGGGCAAAGGGTACGTGGGGCCCTCGCTCGTCCGGGTGACGTACCCTCAGCACTTGCGTCAGTCCGGCGCATTCCGGTAAGGAGCCAACGCGTGGCCGCGATCAGTCTCACCAAGGTGCAGGAGAGCGCGCCCGCGCTGGTCAGCCTCTACAAGAGCGCTGGGGCGGCCGTGGACCGGCACGGTCTCGACGGGCAACCGGCCGCCGTCTATCTGGTGGTCGACTACTCCGGTTCGATGAAGCCGTACTACAAGGACGGCAGCGTGCAGGCGCTCGCCGACCGGGTGTTGGGGCTGGCGGCCCACTTCGACGACGACGGAACGGTTCCCGTCGTCTTCTTCTCCACCGACATCGACGCCGTGACCGGTATCGCGCTCGACGACCACGCGGGGAGCGTCGACCGGATCGTGGCCGGGCTCGGGCACATGGGCAAGACCAGCTATCACCTCGCGATGGACGCCGTCATCGAGCACTACCTCGACAGCGGGTCGACGGCTCCCGCGCTCGTCGTCTTCCAGACCGACGGTGGCCCCATCAACAAGCTCGCCGCCGAACGGTACGTCTGCAAGTCGGCCCGGCTGCCGCTGTTCTGGCAGTTCATCGGGTTCGGGGACGCGTCGAGCAAGCAGTTCGACTTCCTGCGGAAACTGGACGAGTTGGCGGTGCCGGAGCGGCGGGTCGTCGACAACGCCGGCTTCTTCCACGCCGGTTCGGATCCGCGCGCGGTGTCCGACGACGAGTTGTACGACCGGCTGGTGGGCGAGTTCCCGAAGTGGCTGGTCGCGGCGCGGGCGGAGGGGATCGTCGGCTGACACCGGCGTACGACCCGTTGGCACAGGTGCGCCGCCGTGCCACCCTGAGGATGATCCGAGGGGGAGGCAGTACGGATGAACACGGCTGTGGGCAAAGGGAGTTCGGCACGCAGGGGTGAGGTCCCCAAAGGTGAGAAGTTAGCCGACTGGGCCGACGGACGGCTGGGCCTCTACGCCCTCGCCAAGGCCAACATGCGCAAGGTCTTCCCGGACCACTGGTCCTTCATGCTCGGCGAGATCTGCCTCTACAGCTTCCTCATCCTGATCCTCACCGGCGTCTACCTGACCCTCTTCTTCGAGCCGAGCGGCGTCGAGGTCGTCTACGACGGCTCGTACACCCCGCTCAACGGCGTCATCATGACCAGGGCGTACGAGTCCACGCTCGACATCAGCTTCGACGTACGCGGCGGACTGCTGATCCGGCAGATCCACCACTGGGCGGCGCTCGTCTTCGTCGCCGGGATGCTCATCCACATGATGCGCGTCTTCTTCACCGGGGCGTTCCGCAAGCCGCGCGAGCTCAACTGGGCGTTCGGCTGGACCCTGTTGTTCCTCGGCATCATCACCGGTCTGACCGGCTACTCGCTCCCCGACGACCTGCTCTCCGGCACCGGCCTCCGCTTTGCCGACGGCGCGATCCTGTCCGTCCCGGTCGTGGGGACGTACCTCTCGATGTTCCTGTTCGGCGGGGAGTTCCCGGGCCACGACATCATCTCGCGGCTCTTCCCGATCCATGTGCTGCTGCTGCCGGGGATCATGCTGGGGCTGGTCGTCGCCCATCTGATCCTGGTCTTCTACCACAAGCACACGCAGTATCCGGGGCCCGGCCGCGACCAGAAATCGGTCGTCGGCATGCCCTTCCTGCCGGTCTACATGGCCAAGGCGGGCGGCTTCTTCTTCCTCACCTTCGGTGTGCTGGCGGTGCTTGGCGGCATCGCGAGCATCAACCCCGTATGGGCGTTCGGCCCCTACCGCGCCGACCTGGTCACCACCGGCGCCCAGCCCGACTGGTACCTCGGCTTCTCCGAGGGGCTGATCCGGGTGATGCCGGGATGGGAGATCAACGCCTGGGGCCACACCCTCGCGCTGGGCGTCTTCATCCCCTTCTCCCTCTTCCCGCTGATCATGCTGGCCATCGGCGTGTACCCGTTCATCGAGGCCTGGATCACCGGCGACAAACGCGAGCACCACATCCTCGACCGGCCACGGAACGTCCCAGTCCGTACGGGACTCGGGGTCGCCTGGCTGAGTCTGTACGGCGTGCTGCTGATCGGCGGCGGCAACGACATCGTGGCCACGCATCTGCATCTGTCGATCAACGCGATCACCTGGTTCGTACGGATCGGGTTCTTCGTCGTGCCCGTGCTCGCCTTCGTCGTGACGAAACGGATCTGCCTGGGGCTCCAGCGCGGCGACCGCGACAAGGTCCTGCACGGCAGAGAGACGGGCACGGTCAAACGCCTCCCGCACGGCGAGTACGTCGAGGTCCACGAACCCCTCCCGCAGGACGCGCTGTTCACCCTCACCCAGCACGAACAGGCCCCGCCGTACGAGATCGGCGCGCTCGTCGACGCCAACGGCGTCCGCCGCCGGGTCACGCCGGGGCAGCGGCTGCGGGCCCGGCTGGCGCGGTCGATGTTCGGCCCCGACACGCGGATCCCGAAGCCGACGGTGGAGGAGTACCGGGAGATCAGCAGCGGTGATCACCACCACTGAGTCCATGGGCGGCAAACCTTCCCTAACAAGTGTTTGGTAGGTTACGGTGGCTCCATGGGAGACGTCGACAGTCCGGCGTACGTACCCGGACATGGGCTGCTGAAGGGGCGCACCGCTGTGATCACGGCCGCGGCGGGCGCGGGGATCGGCGGGGCCACCGCCCGCCGGTTCCTGGAGGAGGGCGCACGCGTGCTGATCAGCGACGCGCACGCGCGCCGGCTCAAGGAGTACGAGGGTGAGCTGGCCGCCGAGTTCGCGGGCGCCGTCGACTCACTCCCGTGCGACGTCACCGACGAGGGTCAGGTGCGGGCGCTGTTCGACGCGGCCGTGGCGGCGCACGGGCGGCTCGACATAGTCGTCAACAACGCCGGTCTCGGCGGCACTTCCGCTCTCGTCGACATGACGGACGAGCAGTGGTCGAGGGTGCTGGACGTGACGCTGGGCGGCACGTTCCGGTGCGTGCGGGCGGCGTTGCGAGTTTTCCGCGAAAGCGGCTCGGGAGGCGTGGTCGTCAACAACGCGTCCGTCGTCGGCTGGCGGGCACAGGCAGGACAAGCGCACTACGCCGCCGCCAAGGCGGGCGTGATGGCGCTGACCCGGAGTGCGGCGATCGAGGCGGCGGAGTACGGCGTCCGGGTCAACGCGGTGTCACCGAGCCTCGCCATGCATCCCCACCTCGTGAAGGTGACGACCCCCGAACTCCTCGCCGACCTGACGGCCCGCGAGGCCTTCGGGCGGTACGCCGAGCCCTGGGAGGTGGCCAACGTGATCGTGTTCCTGGCGTCCGGCTACTCCTCGTACATGACGGGGGAAGTCGTCTCCGTCAGCAACCAGCACCCCTAGGACGACTCATGTCTGGGACCACAATGGACGCGTGCCTCCTACGAAGAAGAAGCCCCAGGTGACCGCCGCGCCCGCCCGCCGCCACGAACTCCTCGAAACCGCCGCCGAGGTCTTCGCCGAACAGGGCTACAACGCCACCACCGTACGCAAGATCGCGGACCACGCCGGCATGCTCGCGGGCAGCCTCTACTACCACTTCGACTCCAAGGAATCGATGCTGGAGGAGATCCTCCGCACGTTCCTCGACGAGCTGTGGCACGGCTACGACGCCGTCCTGGACGCCGAGTCCGGGCCGCGCGAGACGCTGGAGGCGCTGGTCACCGAGTCGTTCCGGGAGATCGACCGGCACCGCGCCGCCGTCGCGATCTACCAGAAGGAGAGCAGGCAACTGGTCGTGCAGGAGCGGTTCGCGTTCCTCGCCGAGTCGCAGCGCAAGTTCGAGAAGGCGTGGCTGTCCACGCTGGAACGCGGGGTCGCCGCCGAGGTCTTCCGCGCCGACCTCGACATCCGCCTCACCTACCGCTTCGTGCGCGACACCGTGTGGGTCGCCGCGTCCTGGTACCGGCCCGGCGGACAGCACAGCCCGGAGGAGATCGCCCGGCAGTACCTGTCGATGGTGCTGGACGGGATCGCAGTACGTGAAGAACCACATGTGATTCAGAGAGACGTAGACGTGAACAGCCCTATGTGAACAGCCCTTTTCTGTGAGGGAGTTGCCATGGCCGAGGCCTATGTCGTCGAAGCGGTCCGTACGCCCGTCGGGCGGCGCGGAGGTGGTCTGAGCGGGGTGCATCCCGCCGACCTGGGCGCGCACGCGCTGACGGCGCTGATGTCGCGGGCCGGGGTGGACCCGGCCGCCGTGGAGGACGTCGTCTTCGGGTGCCTGGACACGGTGGGGCCCCAGGCCGGTGACATCGCCCGCACCTGCTGGCTGGCCGCCGGGCTGCCCGAGGAGGTGCCAGGGGTGACGGTCGACCGGCAGTGCGGGTCCTCGCAGCAGGCCGTGCACTTCGCGGCGCAGGCCGTGCTGTCCGGCACCCAGGACCTGGTCGTCGCGGGCGGCGTCCAGAACATGTCGATGATCCCGATCGCCTTCGCCTCCCGGCAGGCGGCCCTGCCCCTGGGGCTGACGGAGGGTCCGTTCGCGGGCAGCGCGGGGTGGCGGGCGCGGTACGGGGACCGGCCGGTGAACCAGTTCGCCGGCGCCGAGATGATCGCCGCCAAGTGGGGCATCAGCAGGCTGGACCAGGAGGAGTTCGCGCTGCTGTCGCACGAACGGGCGGTGCGGGCCATCGACGAGGGCCGTTTCGCGCGCGAGACCGTGGCCTACGAGGCGGTGACCGTGGACGAGGGGCCGCGCCGGGACACCTCCCTGGAGAAGATGGCGGGCCTGAAGCCGGTGATCGACGGCGGCACCATCACGGCTGCCTGTTCCTCCCAGGTGTCCGACGGCGCGGCCGCGATGCTGATCGCCTCGGAGCGGGCGGTGCGCGAACACGGGCTGCGCCCGCGGGCCCGGATCCACCACCTCTCGGTACGGGGCGAGGACCCGATCCGGATGCTGTCGGCGCCGATCCCGGCCACGGCCCACGCCCTCAAGAAGACCGGCCTGTCCATCGACGACATCGACCTGGTCGAGATCAACGAGGCGTTCGCGCCGGTCGTCCTGGCGTGGCTGAAGGAGACGGGCGCGGATCCGGCGAGGGTGAACGTCAACGGCGGCGCGATAGCGCTCGGTCACCCGCTGGGCGCGACCGGGGTCAAGCTGATGACCACACTCCTGCATGAACTGGAGCGCACGGGGGGCCGGTTCGGATTGCAGACGATGTGCGAGGGCGGGGGACAGGCGAACGTGACGATCATCGAGCGGCTTTGAACGCCTTGGACGCCTTGAACGGCTCGGCCGGTCTGAAGGGGCGTGTCGCTCTTGTCACCGGCGGTACGCGTGGAGTCGGGGCGGGTATCGCGCGGGCTCTCGTCGAGGCGGGCGCGGAGGTCGTGGTCTGCGCTCGGCGACCCCCCGAAGTCCCGTTGCCCGGGGTGGAGTTCACGGCGGTCGATCTGCGGGACCGGACCGCGGTGCATGACTTCGTCGGGGGGCTGCCGCGTCTCGATGTGCTGGTGAACAACGTGGGGGGCAGTCCTTATCGGCCGATGGGCGGGGACGGGGGTGGAAGCGGCGGTGGTGATGGCGATGTGGAGCGGCATGTCCGTGTCATCGAGCTGAACCTGATCACGCCGCTCACCGTGTCCCTCGCCGCGTACGGGCACCTGAAACGGGCCCGGGGTTCTGTGGTGATGATCGGCAGTGTCAGCGGGAGCCGGCCGTCGCCGGGGACTGCCGCGTACGGTGCGGCGAAGGCCGGGCTGGAACACCTGGCCCGGTCCATGGCCGTGGAATGGGCCCCGGACGTACGGGTCAACACCCTCGTCGTCGGCATGGTCCGCACCGAGCTGTCCCACCTGCACTACGGCGGGGCTGACGGCCTCGACGCGGTCGCCCGCACGGTGCCGGCGGGCCGCTTGGCCGATCCGTTGGACATCGGCGGGGCGGTGGTGTTCCTCGCGTCCGACGCGGCGGGGTACATCAGTGGGGCGAGCTTGCTGGTGCATGGCGGGGGAGAGAGGCCTGCGTTTCTGGACGCGGCGACGGCCAACAAGGGGGGCTGCTGAGGCGGGGAGTTTCTCGCCCCCGCCGCCCCTACCCGTTCCCATCCCTGGGGGCTGCGCCCCCAGACCCCCGCTCCGGCCCTGAACGGGCCTTGTCCTCAAACGCCGGACGGGCTGGGGGTGCCGCCGGCGTTCGAGGGCGACCGTGCTCAGCCCACCCCTTTTCCCCGCCCCCGCCGCACTTCAGCACCGGCCTGGGCATTTCAGCCTGTCCGGCGTTTGAGGACAAAGGGGGGTCTGGGGGCGCAGCCCCCAGAAGGATGGGACGGGTAGGGGCGGCGGGGGCGAGGAAAAAGCTCACCCCACCCCCAGCACCTCCTCCAGCACCGCCACGATCTCCGCATGCCCCGTCCCCTGGTCAACCCCCGCCACCACCACCCCGTCCCGCACCAGCTCCACAGCAACCCCCTCCGCCCACCGCCGAGTCACATACTCCCCACCGAACCCATGCGCCCGCGCCAACCCCGCCCGCAACTCCGTCGCCACATCCACCCCCGCCCACCGCCGCGCCTCCACCAACGCCTCCCCCCTCGCCCGCGCACCCCGCGCCAGCAGGGCCCGTACGCAGGCGGCAGAGCCCCGGCGGGCGGCCGTGACCAACGGGGGCTCGCCGGTCGGGCCGGGACGGTTCGGGTCCGCGCCCGCTGCCAGCAGGGCCTCCGCAACCGCCACGTGCCCGCAGCGCAACGCCCACGCCAGAGCCGTGAACCCGAACGCCTCGACCGCGTCGGGAACGGCCCCCGAGGCCAGCAGCGCGCGGACGACGTCCGTGTGACCGCCGCAGGCCGCCCCGCACAGGGGGAGGTCCGAGCCCGCGCTCAGCCGATCGGGCGCGGCACCGGCGGACAGCAGCAGCCGTACGATGCCGGGCGCGTCGCTCACCGCCGCCACGTACAGGGCGGTCTGGCCGTCCTCGTCGAGTGCCTCCGGGCTCACACCGAGCCGCAGCAGCCGTACGACCGCGTCCTCGTCACCCTCGTACACCGCGGTGAAAAGATCGCGATCACTGCCTTGTGGCGGTTCTTGCCCGTTCATACCTTCCGACCTTCGCTCGCGAAGGGCCGGTGAGGCAAAGGCTTTCGGGGTGAAGTGCCCCACGCTTCCCCTACATCACGTGTCGCACTCCAGCACCGTCCGGCAGACCCCGCACCGCGCCCGCACCCGACCCCGCACGGGTACCCGGATGCGCTGATGACACGTCGGACAGGGAAACGAGACCCGCAGCGGACCATGACCGTCAGAGCCACCGGAGGCATCGGACCCATCGGGGGTGAAGCTGTACGGGACGACGCCCGGCTGCGGCGCACCCGGCCCGTGGTGGTCCTGGGCATGACGGCGGTCGCGTGCGTACCGGCGGCGGCCCGCCCAGCCCGCCGCCGTCAGCGGGGGCTGACGCGAGTCGCGGCGGGCCAGCTCCATGCCCGCCGCGTACGCCGTGTACGCCTGCGGGCTGGTGAACCAGATCCCGGGGTCCTCGTCGAAGAGCAGGGCCCGCTTGGCCAGGACGTACCCGAACTCCTCCGGCGTCAGATAGCCGAGCTTCTGCGAGGAGTCCGCGTCCTCGCGGTAGGCGTCCAGGAGCAGCCAGCCCGCGCCCAGATACGCCGCCGCCGTGTCCGTGAGGATCTCGTTGTCGCGTGTTCCCGGGAAGGACAGATCCAGGCGGTGCAGATAGACATGCATCACCTCGTGCGCGAGGGCCGCGCCGATGTCCCTGCGGTGGGTGCGGAAACGGTCGTTCAGCTCGATGAAGTACTCGGGCCCCGCCGCCAGTTCGACATTCGCCGCGTGGGTCATCTCGCGGAAGCCGACGATCATGCGCGCGTCCGGGAGCCTGTAGTGCCGCACCATCTCGCGGGCCACGCGCTGTGCGCCCAGATGCAGGTCGTCGGTGTCGCAGAACGCCACGTCGACCGGGGCCACACTTGTCGCGAAGGTCTGGACGGTGTCGTACGACAGCCTTTTGTAGAGCGCGTTGATCGCGGCCCGCACCGTCTCCAGGTGTGGGTAGCCGTGCTCGACCGGTCCGTCGTTCGCCACGTCCGTACCCCCAAGACGCCCTGAACTCTCCTCCACTCTACGTGCAGGGGAGTTGTCGGTAAGAGCGGATTTCCTACCGTCGGGTTCCGCCGCGGGCACGTGATATCCGCCCTTGTTCCGCACCCGCCTCGATCTTCATACTTGCGTTCTTTGTCACCACGTCACCACCACCCCCCCACGAAAGGACGTACGTTGACCCACACCTCGTCGGTCGGAAGAGGTCTCTCCCTGGTCAAGCGGGCCGCGGCGGTCGGTGCCGCGGCCCTCGCGATCGCGAGCCTCCAGCCGCTCGCCGCACAGGCCGCGCCCGCGCCCGTCGTAGGAGGAACGCCCGCCGCGCAGAACGAGTTCCCGTGGCTGGTGCACCTCTCGATGGGCTGCGGCGGCGCGCTCTACAAGAAGGACGTCGTCCTCACCGCCGCCCACTGTGTGGACGGCTCCGGGCCCACCACGGGCATCACCGTCACCGCCGGCGTCGCCGACCTGAACGCCTCGGGGGCGATCAAGGTCAAGTCGACCAAGGTGCTGCAGGCCCCGGGCTACAACGGCGCCGGCAAGGACTGGGCGCTCGTGAAGCTCGCCCGGCCGATCAACAAGCCCACGCTGAAGATCGCCACGACGACCCAGTACAACCGCGGGACGTTCACCATCGCGGGCTGGGGCGACACCAAGGAGAACGGCGGCACCGGCACGACCAAGCTCCAGAAGGCCACCGTCCCCTACGTCAGTGACGCGGGCTGCAAGCTGCACTACGGCAAGCGGCTCGTCCCCGGCGACGAACTGTGCGCCGGCTACCTCGCGGGCGGCGTCGACACCTGCCAGGGCGACTCCGGCGGCCCCATGTTCCGCAAGGACGACTCCGGCGCCTGGATCCAGGTAGGCATCGTCAGCTGGGGCGACGGCTGCGCCCGCCCGGGCGTACCCGGCGTCTACTCCCAGGTGTCCACCTTCGCGAAGGCCATAGCCCGGGCGGCGTCCACGCTGTAGGACGACCCGGGTCCGGCGGGGCACGTGGCTCCGCCGGCCCCGGGGGACGAGCTCCGGGAAGCCGGATCCGAGGGGGACCGAAGGTGGGCCCCGCGGGTCGAGATCGGGGAGCCTGGCCCCGAGAGGCGAGCCCCGGAAGGCGGGATCCGGGACCGAGCCCTGGGAGCCGCCTCGGAAGTCCCGACCAGGGAGGCAGGCCCGGGGAGACGGGTAGGCAGCCTCGGTCCCTGCCCGGGCCCACCGGGGCAGGAGGGGCTCCGGCACGTACGGCGAGTGTTGCGGATCCGGGGAAGCGGGATCCGGGGAGAGGTCCCGGGAGCTGCGACCCGGGAGGCGGGCCCGGGAAGACGGGTACGTCGTCTCGGTTCCTGCCCGGGCCCACCGGCTCTGGCACGTACGGCGAGCGAGCGCGGGACCGGGGAGGTGGGATGCGGGACAGGTCCCGGGAGCTGCGACCCGGGAAGACGGGTACGTCGTCTCAGTCCCTGCCCGGGCCCACTGGCCCCGGCACGTACGGCGAGCGTCGCGGGACTGGGGAGGGGGATCCGGGGAGAGGTCCCGGGAGCTGCGACCCGGGAGGCGGGCCCCGGGAAGACGGGTACGTCGTCTCGGGCCCTGCCCGGGCCCGCCGGAGCAGCAGCGGCCCCGGCACGTACAGCGAGCGAGCGCGGGACCGGGGAGGTGGGATCCGGGGACAGGCCCCGGGAGCCCCGACCCGAGAGGCGGGCCCCGGAAGACGGGTACGTCGTCTCAGCCCCCGCCCAGGCCCACCGGAACCAGCACCGGCCCCGCCCGCCCCGCCCCCTCCAGCTCCAGCACCCACACCTCGTTCACGCCCTCCCGCAGCGTCGGCCCAGGCACGTACAGCGAGCGTTGCGGGCCCACGGACCAGTACCGGCCCAGGCCGAAGCCGTTGACCCACGCGAACCCCCGTGTCCACCCCGGCAGTTCCAGCAGCGCGTCCCCGGCCCCGTGTACCGTCACCGTCCCCCGGTACAGCCCCCGGGAGTCCTGGTCCGGCGACGGTGACGGCAGCGACCCGAAGGGCAGCCTTCTCACCGCGCCCTCCTCGAACGCGTCCAGCCGCAGCCCGCGCGCCCGCACCCCGTGCAGGAACTGCCGTTCGTGCAGCACGCCCCCGGTGATGCCCTTCGGCTCGCCGATGCGCGGCCCGTAGTTGACCCTCCCCAGGGACTCCACCCACAGCTCCACGCGCGCGTGCCCCGCGACCGGCTCCGCGAGCCGTACATCCCCCTCGCCGAGCACCCCGGCCCGCACCCCGTCGACGTACACCACCGCGAGATCCCGCAGCCCGCGCGCGGACAGCGGATACGGCCGCCGCGGACCCGGAACGGTCACCGCGTAGCGCACGAGACCGCGGTCCACGTTCAGTTCCTCGAACGTGGGCGGTACGGCGTGCTCCGTCTCGGGGCCGCCGAGCGTGTCGAGCACGGTGGCCAGGGGGGTCCATCCGGTGAGGTGCACGGCGGCCTGGGCGCCCAACGGAGCCGGGGCGGGCGGTGGTTCCGGTGGTGGGGTGTCCGCGTACTCGGTCAGCACCTCCCTGAAGCGCCAGAACTTCTCCGTGGGGCGCCCGTGTTCGTCGATCGGCGCGTCGTAGTCGTACGACGTCACGTCCGGCTCCAGAGCGCCCTCGTGGGCCTCCCCGAGGGCTCCGTTACCGGCCGCCCGGTTCGCGCCCGACCAGCCCGCGAAGCTCGTACCGCCGTGCGCCACATAGACGTTGACCGACGCCCCGCACTCCAGGATCTCGCGCAGGGCCTGCGCGGCGTCCTCGGGATCCCGTACGACGTGTTCGGCGCCCCAGTGGTCGAACCAGCCGCACCAGAACTCCATGCACATCAGGGGGCCCGTCGGGCGGTGCCTGCGCAGCGTTTCGAAGGCCCCGCGCGCGTGGGACCCGAAATTCACCGTCGCCAGGACGCCCGGCACCGAACCGCCCGTCAGCATGTGGTCCTCCGGACCGTCCGACGTGAACAGCGGGACACTCACGCCCCCGGCACGCAGCAGGGCCGTCAGCCGGCCCAGGTAGTCCCCGTCGGAGCCGTAGCTGCCGTACTCGTTCTCCACCTGCACCATCAGCACCGGGCCGCCCCGGTCGATCTGCCGCTCCACGATCTCCGGGAGGAGACGCCCGAACCAGCGCTCCACCGGACCCAGAAAACGGGCGTCACGCGTGCGTGCGTGTCCCGTCAGCCAATGGGGGAGGCCGCCGTTCTCCCATTCCGCGCAGATGTACGGGCCAGGGCGCACAATCGCCCACAGCCCCGCCTCCAGGGCCGCGTCCAGGAACCGGCCCAGCTGTCCGACGTCCCTGAAGTCACCGGGACGCGGCTCGTGCAGGTTCCACGGGACGTACGTCTCCACGCAGTTGAGGCCCATCGCCCGCAGCATCGCCAGTCGGTGCGCCCACTGCTCCTCGTGCACCCGGAAGTAGTGCAGCGCCCCCGACAGCAGCCGCACCGGACGGCCGTCCAGCAGGAAGTCCGTGTCGCCCACCGTGAACTCGCTCATGTGCCCCACCCTCACCTCTGGCGGCCGACAGCGTCCATGGACAAAGATCAGCGCCAGTTGGACCGAGGTCTCCGCCCCTCCAATGGGCGGAGACGAGCACCACACAGGCGGGAGGACCGCGGATGTACCGCACCTGGATGCGCTTCTTCAGCCCCGCGCCCGCCCACCACCGCCTCGGCCTCGTCTGCCTCGGCGTCGGCCTCCAGCACGGCGCCCTGCCCACCGTCGGCCCGCGCGTCCTCGACCACCACGTGGCCGTCGTCGTCAGCGGCGGCCGGGGCTGGTTCCAGGGCACCGACGGCCACCGCAGGACCGTCACCGCGCCCACCCTGATCTGGCTCACCCCCGGCACCGCCCACCACTACGGGCCCGACCCCGACACCGGCTGGGACGAGGCGTTCGTCGACTTCACCGGGCCCGCCACCGCCACGTACGCCGAACTCGGCTACATCGAACCCGAGCGGCCCCTCGTACCCCTCACCGACGCGGGCCCCGCCCGGGCCGTGATCGGACGCATGGCCCGCGCCGCACGCCGCGACAACCCCGTCCTGGAGGTCGAGACGGCCGCAGCCGTCCACGAACTCCTCGTCGCCCTGCGCCGCACCCGCGCCGATCTGGCACCCGACGGCGACCAGGTCCTCGCCGCCCTCGCCCGCGACGCCTGCCGGCCCCTGACCGTCGCCGAACACGCGGCCCGGCACGGCATGACCCCCGCCGAACTGCGCACCGCGGTACGACGCGGCGCCGGCTGCAGCCCCAAGGACTACCTCCTCGGCATCCGGCTGAGCCGCGCCAAGGAACTCCTCGCCGCCACCGAACTGCCCGTCGCCGCCGTCGCCCGCCGCGTCGGCTACGACGACCCCGCCTACTTCTCCCGCCTCTTCACCCGCCGCGTCGGCATGGCCCCCGTCCATTTCCGGGCACAACAGGGACGCACGGTTCCCGGTGGCTGGAGCGACCGGGTCCCCGACCCCGCCGACCCACCGATGATCGAACACCCGCACGCCACGTAGCGCTCATTTCCCGCCCACCTCACGCCTCCCCGGCACCCCAAGAGCCCGCCCACCTCGTGCCACGTAGGGTGGACGCCCATGACCACCAGCAACAACCGTGAGGTCGAGCCCGAGATCCGCGCGGAACTCGGCCGGCTGCGCGAGAGCATCGACAACATCGACGCCGCCGTCGTCCACATGCTCGCCGAGCGCTTCAAGTGCACCCAGCAGGTCGGCCTCCTCAAGGCCGCACACCAACTGCCGCCCGCCGACCCCGGCCGCGAGGCCCAGCAGATCGCCCGCCTGCGCCGACTCGCCGAAAGCGCCAACCTCGACCCCGCGTTCGCCGAGAAACTCCTCACGTTCATCATCGCCGAAGTGATCAGACACCACGAGCGCATCGCCGACGACGCCGTGAACGGCGGGAAACCACCGGTGAGTTGACCCCCGGGGAGTGACAGCCGGGCACCCGCGGGCGCATGCTGCCCTGTGCACTCACCGCGCACTCGTAGTCAGCCGACGAGCACTGCGCGTCAGCACCACGGGTGCCGTCGGGTTGTCCACGCGGGAGGGACGTCGGGCCATGCCGTCGGATGCCAAGATCCTCATCGTCGACGACCACGAGGACACCCTGTACGCCCTGGAGAGCGCCCTCGCCCCGCTCGGCTACCGGCTCGCCCGCGCCACCAGCGGCGACGAGGCCCTCAAACAGGTACTGCGCGGCCAGGTCGGCCTCCTCCTGCTCGACGTCCGCATGCCCGGCGTCAGCGGCCTCGACGTGGTGCGCTACATGCGCCGCCTCGAACAGACCCAGCACATCCCCGTCGTCCTGCTCACCGGCTTCGGCCCCGACGCCGAACTCACCTCCACCGCCTTCGGCCTCGGCGTCGCCGACCTCGTCATGAAACCCATCGACCCCTGGACCCTGCGCACCAAGGTCCGCTACCTGTACGACGCCCACCGCCGCCATCTCGCCCTCGAACAGGAGGTGCGGGAACTCCGCGCCCGGGTGAAGGATCACGACGTCCTCGCCGGACGCGCTCTGGAGGACGACCGCACCTGAGCCCCTCAGGGTGATCCCGGAGGCGCCCCGGAGCCCGCGTCGGGGGCGGGGGCGCGCGTCCGGACAAAGGCCGTGTACCGATCCGCCCCTGTGCCCTGTCAGCGGCATCAGGCAGCATGTCCTCCATGTCCGTACTGACGCGCGACGAAGCGCAAGCCCGTGCCAGCCTCCTGGACGTCCACCGGTACACGGTCGAACTCGACCTCACCACCGGGGACGACACCTTCGACTCCCGTACCGTGATCCGCTTCGCGGTGACGGCGGGCCACACCGGCGCGGACACGTTCGTCGAGGTCAGGCCCGCCGAGCTGCGCTCCGCCACCCTCGACGGCCACCCCCTGGACACCGCGACCCTCACCGACGGCCGGCTGCCCCTCAGGAACCTCGCCGAGGGCGAGCACGAACTGCGCGTGGACGCCGCGATGCGCTACTCCCGCACCGGCGAGGGCATGCACCGCTTCACCGACCCCGCCGACGACGAGACCTACCTCTACACCCAGATGTCCCTGGAGGACGCGGCAGCCGTCTTCGCCAACTTCAACCAGCCCGACCTCAAGGCCGTCTTCGAGTTCACCGTGCGCGCCCCCGAGGGCTGGACCGTCCTCGCCAACGGCATCACCACCGAAACCGCGGACGGCCTCTGGCAGGCCGCCCCCACCCCCCGCATCTCCACCTACCTCGTCGCCGTCGCCGCGGGCCCCTGGCACTCCGTCCGCAGCGAACACCGCGGCCTCCCCTTCGGCCTCCACTGCCGCCGCTCCCTCGCCCCCCACCTCGACACCGACGCCGACGAACTCCTCGACATCACGCGCGCGTGCTACGACCGCTACCACGAGAAGTTCGAGGAGCCCTACCCCTTCGACTCCTACGACCAGGCGTTCGTCCCCGAGTTCAACTTCGGCGCCATGGAGAACCCCGGACTCGTCACCTTCCGCGACGAGTTCGTCTACCGCTCCGCCGTCACCGACACCGAACGCCAGACCCGCGCCATGGTCATCGCCCACGAAATGGCCCACATGTGGTTCGGCGACCTCGTCACCCTCCAATGGTGGGACGACATCTGGCTCAACGAGTCCTTCGCCGAGTACATGGGCTACCAGACCCTCACCGAAGCCACCCGCTTCACCGACACCTGGACCGACTTCGGGGTCTCCCGCAAGGCCTGGGGCTACGACGCCGACCAGCGCCCCTCCACCCACCCCGTCGCCCCCGAAGCCGTCGACGACACCGCCGCCGCCCTCGTCAACTTCGACGGCATCTCCTACGCCAAGGGCGCCTCCGCCCTGCGCCAACTCGTCGCCTGGCTCGGCGAGAAGGACTTCCTCACCGGCATCAACACCCACTTCGCCCGGCACAGGTTCGGCAACGCCACCCTCGCCGACTTCATCGACTCCCTCGCCGCCGCCACCGAACGCGACGTCCACGCCTGGGCCGACACCTGGCTGCGCACCACCGGCGTCGACACCCTCACCCCCCGCGTCACCAACGGCGACAACGGCTCCTGCACCCTCACCGTCCGCCACGACGGCAGCCGCCCCCACCGGGTCGCCATAGGCCTGTACGACCACGACAGCGCCGGAGACGGCACCCTCGCCCTCCGCGAGCGCGTCGACCTCGACATCCCCCAGGACGCCCCCCAGCCCATCGGCAAGCGCCCCGCCCTCCTCCTCGTCAACGACGGCGACCTCACCTACGCCAAGGTCCGCTTCGACCCGGAGTCCTTCAAGACCGTCCGCAGCGCCCTCTCCGGCCTCCCCGACCCGCTCACCCGCGCGGTCGTCTGGAACGCCCTGCGAGACGCCCTGCGCGACGGCCAGCTGTCGCCCGCCGACTACCTGGAGACCGTCCGCGCCCACCTCCCGCGCGAAACGGACCTCGCCCTCGTCCAGGGCGTCCTCACCTTCGCCTCCACCGTCGTCGCCGACCGCTACCTGCCCCCGCAGGAACGCCCCGCCGCCCTCGCCACCCTCGCCTCCCTGTGCCGCGACCTCATCCGCCGCACCGAGGACGGCGACCACCCCGGCCTGCGCCTCATCGCCGTACGCCACTTCATCGACGCCGCCGCCCACCCCGACACCATCGCCGCCTGGCTCGCCGAAGGCACCGTCCCCGGCGGCCCCGAACTCGACCCCGAACTGCGCTGGCGCGTCCTGGCCCGGCTCGCCGTCCTCGGCGCCACCGACGAGACCGAGATCGACGCCGAACTCGCCCGCGACCCCAGCGCCTCCGGCCAGGAAGGCGCCGCCCGCTGCCGCGCCGCCCTGCCCGACCCCGAGTCCAAACTCCGGGCCTGGGAACAGATGTTCACCTCCGACGACCTCTCCAACTACCTCTTCGTCGCCACCGCCCAGGGCTTCTGGCAGCCCGAACAGGCCGACCTCACCGACGAGTACGTCAAGCGCTACTGGACCGACGCCGTCGCCGTCGCCGCCCGCCGGGGCCCCGCCATCGCCGACGCCGCCGGCCGCTGGGCCTTCCCCGCCCACACCGCCGCCCCCGAAACCCTCCGCCTCGGCGAGAAATGCCTGCGCGACGCCGACCCGATACCGTCCCTGCGCCGCAAACTCGTCGACCAACTCGACGACCTGGCACGCGCACTGCGCGTACGCGAAGGGGGCACGGAAGGGGCGCGGGAACAGGCGTAAGGCGAACACGGGCACGCTGTGGGGCATGGGGCCACCCCATGCCCCACACACCTCCCCACGGCAACCCCCGTACCCCCTTTCGGGTTCCGATCGTTGGTCTTCCCGGGCGCGTCGCCCCCGCCCCGTACAAGCTGGAACTCCCCAGCCACGCGCCCCGGGAGGACCACCATGAGCACACCGCCCCTCGCCTCAGGCGCCGAAGGCCCCGACGCCCTGCGGCCGTTGCTCGACACGGTCCTCGAAGCCCTCACGGACGGCGCACACGCGCGCGGCGGCCCCCTCCCGGCCGGCGGCCCCGAAACCGTCGCCCAGCGGGTCCGCGACGCCACCGGAGACGTACTGCCCGACAAGGGCGACCCCAACGCCCTCCACGACCTCGTACGCGCCCTCGCCGAAGGCGCCGCCGACCCCGCCCACCCCCACTGCGCCGCCCACCTGCACAGCCCACCCCTCGCCGTCGCCACCGCCGCCGACCTCGCCGCCAGCGCCCTCAACCCGTCCCTCGACTCCTGGGACCAGGCCCCGGCCGCCTCCGCACTCGAAGCGCTGGTCACAAGGACCCTCGCCGCCGAGATCTACGGGGGCGCAGAGGCGAGTGAGCCGAAGGGGCGCGCCTGTGTCGAGGGCGTGAGCGCGCGGAGGCCCGAAGGGTCGAGCACGGTCGCGGTCTCGACACAGGCTGGAGCGCCCCGGAGGCGAACCGAGCCTCCGAAGAAAGGTGACGCCCTCGTCACCACCGGCGGCACCGAGTCCAACCAACTCGCCCTGCTCCTCGCCCGCGAGGCACACCCGGGCGTCCGCCTCGTCTGCGGCGCCAACGCCCACCACTCCCTGCCCCGCGCCGCCTGGCTCCTCGGACTCCCCGAACCGGTCGTGGTGCCCGCCCCCGCCGGCACCCTCGACCCCGCCGCCCTCGACGAGGCCCTGACCGAACTGCCCGGCCCCCGAGGCTCACTCCTCGTCGCCGCCACCGCCGGCACCACCGACGCCGGACTCATCGACCCACTGCCCCAGATCGCCGCCCTCTGCGCGGCCCACGGCGCCCGCCTCCACATCGACGCCGCATACGGCGGCGGACTCCTCTTCAGCGAACGCCACCGCCCCCAACTCGCCGGCCTCGAACACGCCGACACCGTCACCCTCGACCTGCACAAACTCGGCTGGCAACCCGTCGCCGCAGGCCTCCTCGCCGTCAAGAACCCGGACGACCTCACCGCACTCGCCCACCAGGCCGACTACCTCAACGCCGACGACGACACCGAAGCCGGCCTGCCCGACCTCCTCGGCCGCTCCCTGCGCACCACCCGACGCCCCGACATCCTCAAGATCGCCGTCACCCTCAAAACCCTCGGCCGCGAAGGACTCGGCACCCTCGTCGACCAGGTCTGCGCCCACGCCCACGAGTTCGCCCGCCAGGTCCGGGCCCACCCCGGCTTCGAACTCCACGACCCGCCCACCATCAGCACCGTCCTCTTCCGGCCCGCCGAAGCCACCGACGACGCCGTCGCCGCCGTACGCCGAAAACTCCTCCACGAAGGACGCGCCGTCCTCGGCCGCGCCCACCTCGACGGCCGCCTCTGGCTCAAGGTCACCCTCCTCAACCCCCACACCCGGCCGGACGACCTGGCCGCACTCCTGAAGCTGGTGGAAGGAAACACCTCCCGATGACGCCACTGCCACCCCCCACGCCCGCCGACAACCCGGCGTCCGCCCCCGCCCCCGATCCCGAAACGCCCCACGACCTCGTCGGCATCGGCATCGGCCCCTGCAACCTCTCCCTCGCCGCCCTCGCCCACCCCCTCCCCGAACTCGACGCCGTCTTCTACGAACAACACCCCCGCTTCGACTGGCACCCCGGACTCCTCATCGACGGCTCCACCGTCCAAGTCCCCTTCCTCGCCGACCTCGTCACCCTCGCCGACCCCGCGAGCCCCTGGTCCTTCCTCAGCTACCTCAAGACCCGCGAACGGCTCTTCCCGTTCTACTTCGCCGAGCGCTTCCACATCCAACGCGCCGAATACGACGCCTACTGCCGCTGGGTCAGCCAGAACCTCCCCCGGCTCCACTTCGGCCACCAGGTCGACGCCGTCCGCTGGAACCCCGAACGAGACGTCTTCGAAGTCGACTACACCCAGGTCGACGCCGAAGGCGAAGCCGAAGCCCTCGGCCGCACCTACACCAAGAACGTCGTCCTCGGCATCGGCAGCGAACCCCACATCCCCGAACCCCTCAAACCCCTCGTCGAAGCCCCCACCGTGCCCGTCCTCCACGCGGCCGACTACCTCGCCCACCGCGACCGGCTCCTCACCGCCGAACACGTCACCGTCATCGGATCGGGACAGACCGGCGCCGAGATCTTCCTCGACCTCCTCCGCCACCGCCCCCCAGGACGCGAAAAGATCCACTGGCTCGGCCGCACCGAGGCCTTCGCCCCCATGGAGTACTCGAAGCTCGGCCTCGAACACTTCACCCCCGACCACACCCGCTACTTCCACGCCCTCGCCGAACCCGTCCGCGACCGCCTCGTCGCCGCCCAATGGCAACTCCACAAAGGCATCGGCGCCGACACCATCGCCGCCATCCACGACGAGCTCTACCACCGCACCCTCCACGGCGGCTGGCCAGAAGCCGTCCTCACCCCCGGCGTCCACGTCCGCACCGCAGGCCGCGTCGCCACCACCAAAGTCGAACTCCACCTCGAACACACCCAACAAGGCACCCGAACCCGCCTCACCACCGACGCCGTCGTCCTCGCCACCGGCTACCAGGACCGCCCCCTCGACCGCGTCCTCGCCGGCCTCGACCCCTACCTCCGCCGCGACAACAGCGAACGCCCCCGCATCGACGACCAGTACAGACTCGTCCTCGACCCCGCCATCACCGGCTCCGGCAGCCACGTCTACGTCCAGAACGCCGAACTCCACACCCACGGAGTCGGCACCCCCGACCTCGGACTCGTCGCCTGGCGCAGCGCCACCATCCTCAACTCCCTCACCGGCCGAACCCCCTACCCCCTCCCGACCAGAACCGCCTTCACCACCTTCGGCCTCGAACAACCACTGGCCCAGGTCCCCACCCCCCGCCAGAGCCAGGAACGAGGAAAGGGCCAGCACCAAGTGCTGACCCCTCTCGTGGACGGAATCTGAGGCAACGCGCCACAGAAGCCGCCGACTAGAACACAGGCGTACCGTCCCGCGTCAACTTCCAGTCCACCGAAGCGAACTCCTTCGGATCCAGCACACCCTTCGCCGTCACCCACTCGGAGATCCGCGTCCGGATCTCCGTCGACTCCGACCACACCTCCTGCGCCGACGCCACATGCGGGAACGCCCCACCACCATTGGCCCGGTAGTTGTTCACCGCGAACACGAACTGCTGCGCGTCATCCAGCGCGGCACCGTTCCAGGCCAGGTTCTTGATCCGCGAACCCGCCGCCTGCGCGATGTCGATGTCGTACGTCAGCCCCGACACATAGTCGTAGTTGTAGTCCGGCCGGTTCGCCGCGTTCGTCAGCTTCTCCACATCGACCACCGCGTCCGCGGCCGTCTGCACGAAGTACTGCGCCGAGTACTCCAGGTACGCCCGCACCTGCGCACCCGTCATCAACTTCGCGACCAGCGTGTTGTCGTACACATACAGACTCGACAGATCCCGGATCGTCACCTCACCCGCCGGGATCTCCGACGTCCGCGAGAACGGCGACGCCTGCGCGATCACCGGCAACGACGCGTACGACGTCCCCACCAGCGCCGCCTTCACCACGTCCTCCTGGACCTTCGTGATCAGATCGATGATCGGAGCGTCCTTGTAACGCGCCTCCACCGTCGTCAACGTGTCCGTCGCCGTCCCGACCACCTGATTGACGTACGCCACGACCACGTCGTGCTCGTCCTTCAGCAGCTTCGTGATCCTCGGGTCGTCCGCGACCGTCTTCGAGTCACGCACCGTCGCCGCCACCGACTCGACGGCCCACTTCCCCTTCTCGAAAACCAGCTCGACGTCGAACAGCGACAACCGCTCCGCATACGCCAGCGGCTCCGACAGGACCACCGTCTTCCCCGTCGCCGTGTTCGTCACCTTCAGCTCGGCGATCTCCGTGTGCGCGTGCCCCACCAGAATCGCGTCGATCCCCGGCACCTGCTGCGCCACCAACGCCGCCGAGTTCTCGATGTACGGCAGCTGATCACCGTACGAAGAAGTCCCCGAAGACCCCGAATGCGCCGACACCACAACAACATCCGCACCCATCGAGCGAAGCTTCGGCACCCACTTCGCCGCCTGCTCCTCCAGACCCGGGAACGTCAGCTTCCCCTGCACATACGCCTTGTCCCAGATCGCGATACCAGGATTCGTCAGCCCCAGCACCGCCACCTTGACCGGCGGAGCACCCTTCACATGGAACGTCTTCATGAAGAACGGAGGAAACGCCGGCTTCAGCGTCTTCGCGTCCAGCGCGTTCGCACCCAGCAACGGGAACCGGCACTGCGACTCGAACTTCCGCAGCGTCTCGATCCCGTAGTTGAACTCGTGGTTGCCCAGCGCCACCGCGTCGTACCCGATGGCGTTCATCGCCTGCGCCATCGGGTGAACCGGCCCGCCCTTGGCGGTGATCGGGTCCACCTTCGCGTAGTAGTACGTCAGCGGGGTGCCCTGTATCGTGTCGCCCGCGTCGAGCAGCAGCGTGTTGCGACGCCCCTTCTCCTTACGGACCTGCTCCACCAGCGTCGAGATCCGCGCCAGCCCCTGCGCGTTGCCCTTCGCGTCGGAGTACTCCGCGTTCTTGAAGTAGTCCCAGTTGAAGATGTGCCCGTGCAGGTCCGTCGTGCCCATCACGGTCAGGGAGTACCGCTTCACGGGCCTCGCGGGCTTCCTCGCCTCCGCGGCCTGCGCCGCCGGAGCCACGACAGCGCTGGTCAGAGCAACCCCCGCCCCGGTCACAGCGGACTTCGTCAGGAACTTCCGGCGGTTCAACGGCATGTTTCGGGCTCCTCGGGGAATGGTCAACGACGCGCGTAGATTCTGACCCGAGCATGACCGGCCGCAACAGCCCCCGAAGGTTTCGATCTGATGACCGACAGGGACGGGAACACGGCCCGCACCCCCACCATGAGTGACAGAGTGGGACGTATGACCTCCACCCCGGAGCACCCCACCGCCGTCCCCTACGGCACCCCCGACGCCCCCCGCATAGCCGTCCGCGGCGAAGCCCACCTCGAAGTCGACCCCGAGATCGCCCGCATCGGCATCACCGTCAGCGCAAGGGGCACCGACCGCCGCACAGCCCTCGACGACCTCACCCGCCGCAACGCGACAGTCCTCGACCTCGTGAAAACGTACGGCGACGCCGTCGAACGCCTGGAAACAGGCGCCTTCTCCATCGCTCCGGAACTCACCAAACACGGCCGAGGGGAGCGAGTCCGCGCGTATCACGGCCGAGTCCACCTCACCGCCGAACTCACCGACTTCACCGCCCTCGGCGAACTCACCAGCCGCCTCGCCGACCTCGACCTCACCCGCGTCGACGGCCCCTGGTGGGCCCTGCGCCCCGACTCCCCGGCCCACCGCGACGCCCGCCGCCAAGCAGTGCGGGAGGCGGTACAACGAGCCCGCGAGTACGCCGAGGCACTGGGGACCTCACTGGCGGCGCTCGTGGAGCTGGCCGACGTGGGCGCGGAGGCCGCACAGCCCATGGGGTACGAGGCCCAGTCACGCTCCCTGCGCCGTGCCGCCTTCGCCGGAGCCGAGGTCGCGGACGAAGCGGCACCGCTCGACCTCGAACCACAGCGGCAACAGGTGTACGCACAGGTCAACGCCCGATTCACCATGGTGCCGCCGCAGCTGTGAAGAGGGCACTTAAATGATCGTCCGACGCTCATCGGAGCGACCCTGCGCACAATTCAACACTTGTCAATAACCCTTCACGCAAAGGTTGTTGAGTAGTCATGCAGGGCCAATTCCCTACCCACCGGTAAGGCCTACGCTCGAAACATGCGCCGAGCAAAAATCGTCTGTACTTTGGGCCCCGCCACCGACTCGTACGACCAGATCAAGGCACTGGTCGACGCCGGAATGGACGTCGCCCGCTTCAACCTCAGCCACGGCACCTACGCCGACCACGAGGTGCGTTACCAGCACGTCAGGAAGGCCGCTGACGAAACCGGCCGCAGCATCGGCCTCCTCGCCGACCTTCAAGGCCCGAAGATCCGACTCGGCCGCTTCGCCGAAGGCCCCGTACTCCTTGAACGCGGCGACACCTTCACCATCACCGTCGAAGAGGGCGTGGAGGGCGACCGCCAGACCTGCGGGACGACCTACGCAGGCCTCGCCGCCGACGTCACCCCCGGCGAACGCATCCTCGTCGACGACGGCAAGGTCTGCCTCGAAGTCACCACCGTCGACGGACCCCGCGTCCACACCACGGTCGTCGAAGGCGGAGTCATCTCCGACCACAAGGGCCTCAACCTCCCCGGCGTGGCGGTGTCCGTCCCCGCCCTCTCCGACAAGGACGAGGCGGACCTGCGCTGGGCGCTGCGCACGGGCTTCGACGTCATCGCCCTGTCGTTCGTCCGCAGCGGACGCGACATCGACGACGTCCACCGCATCATGGACGAGGAACACCGCCGCCTACCGGTCATCGCCAAGGTCGAGAAGCCCCAAGCGGTCGAGGCGATCGACGACATCGTGGCCGCCTTCGACGGCATCATGGTCGCGCGCGGGGACCTGGGCGTCGAGATGCCGCTCGAACAGGTCCCGATCGTCCAGAAGCGCGCGATCAAACTGGCGAAGCGGAATGCCAAGCCGGTGATCGTGGCGACGCAGATGCTGGACTCGATGATCGAGAACTCGCGTCCGACGAGGGCGGAGGCGTCGGATGTCGCCAACGCGGTGATCGACGGCACGGACGCGGTGATGCTGTCCGGCGAGACGAGCGTGGGCAAGTACGCGATCGAGACGGTCCGGACTATGGCGAAGATCGTGGAGGCGGCCGAGGAAGACATTCTGGCCAAGGGCCTGCCCCCTCTGACGGAACGCAACAAGCCCCGCACGCAGGGCGGCGCGGTGGCCCGTGCGGCGGCTGAGATGGGTGACTTCCTCGGCGCGAAGTTCCTGGTGGCGTTCACGCAGAGCGGCGACACGGTGAAGCGGTTGTCGCGCTACAGGTCCCCGATCCCGCTGCTGGCCTTCACTCCGGACCCGGCGACGCGCTCGCAGCTGACGCTGACGTGGGGAGTGGAGACGTTTCTTGGCCCGCACGTCGACTCCACGGACGCGATGGTGGACCAGGTGGACGAGCTGTTGTTGAAGTACGGCCGCTGCCAGAAGGGGGATGTGGTGGTCATCACGGCCGGCTCCCCGCCCGGGGTCTCGGGCTCGACGAACCTGGTGCGGGTCCACCACATCGGCGAGGACGACAGCCCCAAGTAGGCGTGGACTTGTAAGGGCCCCTCCTGGGTGGAGGGGCCCCTTTTCGGTTCAGTGCTTTGGGCCTACGTGGGTGTCCATGAGGGCTACGGAGGCGCGTCGGGCAACAGAGATGTTGTAGGCGTTGCCGTGGCGTGTGCAGTGGGTCCATTCGATGCCGAGCTTGTCGAGGGTGTCTGTATAGAGCTGGCGGATGTCGTCGGACACGTTGGTGAAGAAGTACCGCGGGTATTCGTAGCGCTTGCGTTCCCCGGCTACCAGGCGAGTGGTCCAGTTGGTGATGCGGCAGCCGTCGGAGTGGATGAGGCCCCGGATGAATTCCCAGGGATGGGCGTCCACGATTTCCTGCTGCCAGCTTTCGAGAACGATGGCGCGCTCGTGCTTCTTGCCGGGGCCGTGCTGCGGAAACAGGCAGGTCCAGTGTTTGGTGTACGACTTCACCTCGACGCACCCCGCGCGGGGACGCTGCTTGACGCTTGGCAGCGGCATCACCTTGCGCATTGCGTCTTCCGCGGCGGCGATCAGGCCGGTCTGAAGAGCGTTGCAGAAGACGGACAGATGGTGCTGCTTGCGTTTCGAGATGATGTGGCCGTCGCCGAGGTAGAGGCCGAGCAGGTAGGCGTACGCGACCTTGTCGAACTCGCACCCCGTGCATCGAGGGCAGTCCGTGGGCTGCTCATACGTCTCGCCACGCGCTCTGCGATCCTCGCTGCGCCACCAGCCGATGGTTCCTCGCGGAACGTTGAGGCGCTCCGCGACTGTGCGGTTGGGGATGCCCTGGCGCATCAGTGCGACTGCTTGTGCGCGGATCGAAGAACTGTGCTGTTCCATGTGGCCAGGCTGAGTGTCTGGCCGTGGCGACACGCAGCAAAAAGCGGATGTTCACCGGAACGGGAACATCCGCTTTCTAGCAGCAACCTTGCAATCAAAGGAAAAGTGCCTCGGGTGGGATTCGAACCCACGCTGTCGGTGGTTTGAGCACCGTGTCTCTTCCGCTGGACTACCGAGGCTTCCTGTAAAACGAAGGTTGGCGGTCACCCGCCGTGCCCCTACCTTACCGCAGCTAGGTACGCTGCTGTCAGCAGCACCCCTGGCCTGATCAAGGAGCCCCCGTGACCGCCCCCGAGTCGCCCCAGCCCGCAGACGCGCCCGACGACGACAAGTCGCACGTGCCTCCGCTGACGACCCGTGTCGTCATTGCCGAGGACGAGGCGCTCATTCGGCTCGATCTCAAGGAGATGCTCGAAGAAGAGGGCTACACCGTCGTCGGTGAGGCCGGTGACGGTGAGGAGGCCGTGGAGCTTGCCCGCCAGCACCGGCCCGATCTCGTCATCCTCGATGTGAAGATGCCCAAGCTCGACGGCATCTCGGCGGCCGAGAAGATCGCCGAGGAGTCCATCGCCCCGGTACTGATGCTCACCGCCTTCTCGCAGCGCGACCTCGTCGAGCGGGCCCGGGACGCCGGTGCCATGGCGTATCTCGTGAAGCCGTTCAGCAAGAGCGATGTCGTGCCGGCGATCGAGATGGCCGTCTCGCGGTTCAGCGAGCTGCGCCAGCTGGAGAACGAGATCGCGGACCTCACGCAGAGGCTGGAGACCCGCAAGCTTGTCGACCGTGCCAAGTCGGTTCTGCAAACGGAGTACGGACTGACCGAGCCCGCCGCGTTCCGGTGGATCCAGAAGACGTCCATGGACCGCCGGATGTCCATGCAGCAGGTCGCCGAGGCCGTCATCGCCGACGCCGAGGAGAAGAAGGCCGCCAAGGGCTGACCTAGCCGTAGCTGTACATACGAGGAGGCCCGCATCCCCAGCCGGGGGTGCGGGCCTCCTCGTGCATGCGTCGAACGACTCAGTCCTCGCCGAGGTACGCCTTGCGTACCGACTCGTCGTGGATCAGGTCCTGGCCCGTGCCGGAGAGGACGATGTTGCCGACCTCCATGACATGGCCCTGGTCGGCCAGCGACAGCGCCGCCTGGGCGTTCTGTTCGACCAGGAGGATCGTCGTACCCGTGGACTTCAGCTCGGAGATCGTCGCCATGATCTTCTGCATCATGATCGGGGAGAGGCCCATGGAGGGCTCGTCGAGCATGAGGAGCTTGGGCTGGGACATCAGGGCGCGGCCCATGGCGAGCATCTGCTGCTCGCCGCCCGAGAGGGTTCCCGCAGCCTGGTTGCGGCGTTCTCCCAGGATGGGGAAGAGGTCGTAGGCGCGCTGGATGTCCTTCTCGATCCCTTCCTTGTCCTTCCTCAGGAACGCTCCGAGCTGGAGGTTCTCGAAGATGCTGAGGCGGGGGAAGATGTGCCGGCCCTCGGGGGAGTGGGCGAGGCCGAGGGAGACGATCTTGTGGGCGGGGACGCCGTTGAGGGGCTTGCCGTCGAACAGGATCTTGCCGGAGGTCGGCTGGAGGAGGCCCGACAGGGTGCGCAGGGTCGTCGTCTTGCCGGCGCCGTTGGTGCCGATGAGGGTGACGACCTGGCCTGCCTCGACGCTGAAGGAGATGCCCTTGACGGCTTCGATCTTGCCGTACGAGACCCTGAGGTCCTCGACTTCGAGGAGTGCGGTCACTGGCCTTCTCCCTTCGTGCTGGTGGTGCTCGCCGCGTCGGCGGCGGCTTCGGCGGCCTCGACCTCGGCGGCTTCCGCCTGGCCGGGGTCGCCTTCGAAGGGTTCGCCGAGGTAGGCGGCGATGACGCGTTCGTCGGCCTGGACGACCTCGGAGGTGCCCTCGACGAGCTTTTCGCCCTGGACGAGGACGGCGACGCGGTCGGACAGGTTGAAGACGAAGCGCATGTCGTGCTCGATGAGGAGGACGGCGATGCCCTTGTCGCGGATGGCGAAGACCAGTTCCTCGGTCGCTCGCGTCTCCTGGGGGTTCATGCCCGCCGTCGGCTCGTCGAGCAGCAGAAGGCCCGGCTCCGACGCCATCGCTCGGGCGATCTCCAGCTTGCGCTGTTCGCCGTAGGGGAGGTTGCGGGAGAGGTGGTCCCGCTTGTGGGCCAGGCCGATGAACTCCAGGAGTTCCATGGCCCGTTCCTCGCTGGCCTTCTCCGCCTTCTTGAAGCCGGGGCCGCGCAGGAGGGCGGACCAGAGGCCTTCCTTGGTGCGGGTGTGGCGGCCGACGAGGACGTTCTCCAGGACCGTCATGTTGGCGAACAGACGGATGTTCTGGAACGTACGTGCGATGCCTGCCTGGGTGACCAGGTGGGGCTTCGGGGGGAGGACGGTGCCCTTGTAGGAGACCGTGCCCTCGGTGGGGACGTACAGGCCCGTGAGGCAGTTGAAGAACGTGGTCTTGCCGGCGCCGTTGGGGCCGATGAGGCCGACGATCTCGCCGCTGTTGACCGTGAAGTCGACGGAGCGGACGGCGGTGAGGCCGCCGAAGCGCATGGTGACGTTGCGCGCTTCGAGTACGGGGGTGGGTGTGCTTGTGGTCATGGTGGTTACGCCCCCGCCTTGGTGACGGCCGGATCGTCGGCGAGTGTTTCTGTGTCGGGTACGTCGAGCTGGCCGGTCTCGTGGAATTCGAGCTGGTTGCGGCGGTTGGCGATGATGCCCTCGGGGCGGAAGCGCATGAGGACGATCAGGGCGATGCCGAACGCGAGCAGCGACTTGTCCTGGAGGAAGACGAGCTTCTCGGGCAGCAGGTAGAGCAGGGCCGCGCCGAGGATCGGGCCGGCGACCGTGCCCATGCCGCCGAGGACCACCGCGGCCAGGAGGAACGCCGAGTTGGGGGGCGTCGAGCCGGCGAACTGGTACGGGGTGGGGACGACGCTGTAGGTGACGTGGGCGCTGACGGTGCCGGCGAGGCCGGCGAGGGAGGCGCCGAGGGCGAAGGCGATGAGCTTGACGCGGAAGCCGTTGATGCCCATGGCGGTGGCAGCGGTCTCGTCCTCGCGGATGGCGATCCAGGAGCGGCCGATGCGGGAGTCGGCGGCGCGGGTGTAGACGAGAACCACGATCGCCATGATCAGGACCATGAGGAGGTAGTAGTTCGCGAACCGGCCGAGGGTGAAGCCGCCGACGTCGTGGGCCTGGCCGAAGTTGAATCCGAAGAAGTCGAGGTCGGGGATGGACGGGATGCCGTTGGGCCCGTTGGTGATGTCGGGTCCGGAGACGCCGTCCATGTTGTTGACCGCGATGCGGAAGATCTCTCCGAAGCCGAGGGTGACGATGGCGAGGTAGTCGCCGCGCAGTCGCAGGGTGGGGGCGCCGATGAGGACGCCGAAGATGAGCGATGCGGCGGCGCCGGAGAGGGCGGCGGCCCAGAAGGGGAACTGGACGCCGGAGAACTTGGAGAACTCGGAGCCGGAGACGAGGGCGGCGGTGTAGGCGCCGACGCCGAGGAAGGCGACGTATCCGAGGTCGAGGAGGCCGGCGAGGCCGACGACGATGTTGAGGCCCAGGGCGACGGTCCCGAAGATCAGGATGTTGACGCCGATGTTGGCGTAGTGGTCGTCGGTCTGGGTGAAGGGGAACGCGATCGCGGCGGCGAAGCCCATGGCGAGCGTGAAGCCGCGGTGGTGGGCGACGAGCCGGGAGAAGCGGTCGGTGAGGCCGGCGGAGTGCAGGGCCCACATGGCGAAGACGACGAGGATGAGGTAGCCGATGAACAGCTCGCCGTACTCGGTGTCGATGCCGTAGGTGAAGACGCCGAGGCCGACGGCGGTGACGGCGGTGATGACGGCGCGCTCGACCCAGGGGGCGAGGGTTTCGGGTGCGGGGACGCGGTCGGGCTTGCCGATGTAGGCGACCAGGCCCTTGAGGCCTGCGATGACTATCCGGCTCTGGGAGGGGATGCCGCCCTTGCGCAGGCCCGCGGCGTAGGCCGCCTTGGCGTTGCGGGTCTCGTCGGCTCCGGCGGGGAGCGCGAAGGCGCCGATGACCGCGAGGACGGAGGCGACGGCGGCGACGTAGGCGCCCGGTTCGAGGTTGACGAGGCCGTCGAGGTTGACGGCGATCGCGATGACGGTGAACCAGGTGGTGCCGAAGGCGCCCAGGGCGGTGAGGACGGTGGGGCCGTTGTTGCCGGCGGGCAGGAGCCAGCCGAGGCCGCGGATGCCGTAGCCGGCGAGGGCGAAGAGGGTGATGAGGAGGCCACCGGTGAAGGTGAGCCACTGGAGGCCGCCGGGGTAGCCGGTGATGGTGAGGTCGCCGGGGAACTCGGAGGTCCAGGTCCAGGCGAGGAAGGCGGAGGCCGCGGTGGCGATGCCGCCGACGAGGGTGAGGGCGCGTGCCGCCGCTGCGGGCAGGGGGATGAGACCCGGCTCGGGGGCGGTCGTCGTCTTGGTGAGGTCGGTCATCGTGATCACGCCCTGTCCGCGACGCGTTCGCCGAGCAGGCCTTGTGGCCTGACGAGCAGGACGATGATGAGGAGGCAGAAGGCCCAGACGTTGGCCCAGCCCTGGCCGCCGAGCTGCTGCATGCCGGGGATGCCGTCGATGTAGGCGGAGGCGAGGGTCTCGGCGACGCCGAGGACGATGCCGCCGAGCATGGCGCCGTAGATGTTGCCGATGCCGCCGAGGACGGCCGCGGTGAAGGCCTTGAGGCCCATCAGGAAGCCCATGCGGTAGTCGACGTTGCCGTACTTGAGGCCGTACGCGACCGCTGCGACGGCGGCGAAGAAGCCGCCGATGGCGAAGGCGATGACGATGATGCGGTTGGTGTCGATGCCCATGAGCTGTGCGGTGTCGGGGTCCTGCGCGGTCGCCTGCATCGCGCGGCCGGTGCGGCTGCGGTTGACGAAGAACGCGAGGCCGGACATGCAGACTATGGCGGCGACGATGAGGAAGATGTCGGCGTCCTTGATGGTGACGGAGCCGATGTCGTGGGTGGCGTCGAGGCCGGGGAAGGCACGGGCCCGGTCGGCGTCGGGGTAGAAGTTGCGGACGACCTCCTGGAGGGCCAGGGAGAGGCCGATGGCCGTGATGAGCGGTGCCAGTCGTGGTGCTCCGCGTAGGGGGCGGTAGGCGAACCGTTCCGCTCCGACGGCGATGAGGATGGCGACGAGGGCGCCGCCGATCAGCATCAGGGGTACGGCGATGGCCATCGCCGTGTTGTCGGGGAGGACGTAGAAGTAGACCGTGAGGGCGCCGAAGGCCCCGGTCATGAAGATCTCGCCGTGCGCGAAGTTGATGAGCTGGACGATGCCGTACACCATCGTGTAGCCGATGGCGATCAGCCCGTACATCGAGCCGAGGAGCAGCCCGTTGGCCAGCTGCTGCGGCAGGGTGTTCACCGCGTGGCCTCCATGTCGCTGGTGGTCGTGTGCACTGGATGAGTGCCGGGTGGGGGTGGGGTGTGAAAACGGGCCGCGCGGTGGGGGTCCTCCTGCCGCGCGGCCCGTGATGCGTGGTGCTGGGCGTGGATCAGCCGGTTAGGCGCTCAGCCTGTTCAGCTGCCGGCCGTACCGGTGTGGACGGCCTTCCAGGCGCCCTTCACGACCTGGTAGACGGTGAGCTGCTTGTTGCCCGTGTCGCCGTACTCGTCGAAGGAGACCTTGCCGGTGATGCCTTCGAAGTCGGACTTCTGGACGGCGTCGACGACCTTGGCACGCAGGTCGTTGGTGTCGGGCAGCTTGCCGTCGTTGGCTTCCTTGACGGCGCCGACGGCCTTGATGATGGCGGTGGCGGCGTCGTACGAGTAGCCGCCGTAGGCGCCGTAGTCACCCTTGTAGCCCTTGGCCTTGTACTCGGCGACGAAGGCCTTGGCGCCGGCCAGGGTGTCGACGGGGACGCCGACGGAGGTGACGAGGTCGCCCTCGGAGGCGGTACCCGCGGTCTCGATGTAGGTGGTGGCGTACATGCCGTCACCGCCGAAGAGCGGGATCTTGACGCCGGCGTCCTTGAGCTGCTTGGTGATCAGCGCGGACTCGTCGTACTGGCCGCCGTAGTAGAGCAGGTCGGCGCCGGAGGTCTTGATCTTGGTGACGAGGGACGCGAAGTCCTTGTCGCCGGTGTTGACGTGGTCGGTGCCGGCGATGGTGCCGCCGAGACCCTTGAACTGCTCGTTGAAGATGGAGGCCAGACCGGCGCCGTAGGTCTGCTTGTCGTCTACGACGAAGGCCTTCTTCTTCTTGAGGTCGTTGTACGCGTACTCGGCGGCGAAGGTGCCCTGCAGCTCGTCCGTGGTGGCCGTACGGAAGTACGTCTTGTACGGGCGCTGCTTGTTCGTCTGCCAGTCCTTGCCCAGGGTCAGGGTCGGGTTGGTGTTCGACGGGGAGATCTCGACCATGTTGGCCGAGGCGAACACCTGCTGCATCGACTGGGCGACGCCGGAGTTCAGGGGGCCGACGGTGCCGACGACGTTGTCGTCGCCGACGAGGGCCGTGGCGTTGGACTGGCCGGTGGCGGGCTGGGCCTTGTCGTCGAGGGCCTTGACCTTGAACTTGACCCCGGGGACGAGGTTGTTCTTGTTGGCGTCGTCGACGGCGATCTGGACGCCGTACTGGATGCCGAGGCCGGTGGTCGAGTTCTCGCCGGACAGGGGGGCGTCGACGCCGATGGTCAGGGTGGTGTCTCCGCTGTCGCCGTCACCGCTGTCGTCTCGGGAGCCGCACGCGGTGAGGGTCAGAGCTCCGGTGGTGAGAATGGAGGTGAGTATCACCAAAGAACGCTGTCGCACAATCAGTCCTTTCCGCAGACGTGTCGTCCCTGAGGGATGCGACAGATGCGGCGCTGGTACCGAACTCCCGGTGGAGCGGTGACTGGCCGTGACTCTAAGCCCGGTCTACGCGCGGGGGCATCGGGGTGGGCTGGCTTGTGACTTTCTTGTTATGACGTGCTGGTTGGTATGCCTTGGGGGAGTGGACTTTCAGCCGGTTTGGCTGGTACTGTCCTCGGTCCACATTTTGAGAAGTTGCACTTCCCGTTGCCCGTGGGCTTGGCCGTGCGGGCAACGGGTCGCAGGCCGCTCTGATCAGCTGGAAAAGGTCGTCGGGGTAGGCGCCGCCGAAGATGAAGCTGTGGCGTTGTATTGCGCGCGTGTTACGGAGCGTTACGTCAAGAAATGGCAGGTCGGCGTCGAGGGGGAAGTCCGCGCAGTCGACCACGGATATCTGGACGGTGATCCGACGTGTGGTTCCGGCGTTGACGGTGGTGGTCTCGTCGGGCGAGATGCGGGCGGTGAGGCCGTCGAAGGCGGCGCCGGTGACGCGGACGGTGACGGGCGGTCCGCTGTGTACGGTCACCGCGAACCGGAACAGGCCGCTGGCGGGTGTGGAGTCGAAGGTCGCGGCGAGTCCCGTGTACCGGAACGTGGTGACGGTCGCGGGCCAGGGCATGGGGACGAGGGCCTTGTCCGGGCCGGACTCTCTCGGGGGCAGGAGGACGACGACGCCGGTTGCCGCGACGGCGAGTGCGGCGCCCCCGAGAGCCGCTCTGCGGACACGCGGGGACAGTGCCTGCCAGCGGTCCGCGAGGCGTGGTGTGTCGGCACCGATGACTTCGTAAGTCTCTTGCGTGTCCGACGAGTTGACGGGTTCGACGGGGCCGATGCCGGTCATGGTCGCAGCCTCATGGGGGGAACGGTAATGCCTCCGGCGGAGGGACGGTGCAGCCCAGGTCGGGTTGGCTGTTCCCGTCCCTGGGGGCTGCGCCCCCAGACCCCGCTGTCGGCCTGAACGGCCTCGTCCTCAAACGCCGGACGGGCTGGTAGTCAGCCCCTCCGGCGTTTGAGGAGCGGGGATTCGGGGGCGGAGCCCCCGAGGATGGGACGGGTAGGGGCGGCGGGGGCGAAAAACCGTCCTCAGCCCGCCGTCGGTGCGTCCCGCAGGAGGCATGTCAGGCGTGCCGTGCACACCCGCTTGTCGTTCTCGTCCGTGATCACGACCTCGTACGTCGCCGTCGAGCGCCCCCGGTGGACAGGCGTGGCCACCCCGGTGACCAGACCGGAGCGGGCACCCCGGTGATGGGTGCAGTTGAGGTCCACGCCCACGGCGATCTTCGTGCTGCCCCCGTGCAGCATCGACCCCACCGACCCGAGCGTCTCGGCCAGCACAGCGGACGCACCCCCGTGCAACAGCCCGTACGGCTGCGTGTTCCCCTCGACGGGCATCGTGCCGACGACCCGCTCGGCGGACGCCTCCACTATCTGGACGCCCATCCGGTTCCCGAGGTGTCCCGCGGAGAACATGGCGACCACGTCGACGCCGAGCGTCGCGTACTCGTCGATGACCTCTTGCGGGAACTTCACGTGCTGCTGCTCACCCATGGACCCGGCTCCGTTCGTCGTGGTCTCCGTCCGCCTGAGCAAACGCTCAGTCGGTCGCCGATTGTTCCAGACGTACGACGACGGACTTGCTGGCCGGGGTGTTGCTGATGTCCGCGGTGGAGTCCAGCGGGACCAGGACGTTGGTCTCCGGGTAGTAGGCCGCCGCGCATCCCCGCGCCGTCGGGTAGACCACGATCCGGAAACCGGGCGCGCGCCGTTCGACGCCGTCTTTCCACTCGCTGACGAGGTCGACGTACGACCCGTCGGCGAGCCCGAGGGTCCGGGCGTCCTCGGGGTTCACCAGGACGACCCGGCGGCCGTTCTTGATGCCTCGGTAGCGGTCGTCCAGGCCGTAGATCGTGGTGTTGTACTGGTCGTGCGAGCGCAGCGTCTGCAGCAGCAGGCGGCCTTCGGGGAGCTTCGGGAACTCGACGGGGGCGGCGGTGAAGTTGGCCTTGCCGGTGGCAGTCGGGAAGCGGCGCTCGTCGCGCGGGGCGTGCGGGAGGGTGAAGCCGGCGGGGTCGGCGACGCGCGCGTTGAAGTCCGTGAAGCCCGGGATCACGCGCGCGATGCGGTCGCGGATCGTGGCGTAGTCCTTCTCGAACTCCTCCCAGGGCGTGCGGGACTCCTCGCCCAGGACACGCCGGGCCAGGCGGCAGACGATGGCCGGCTCGGACAGGAGGTGCGTGCTCGCCGGGTCCAGGCGGCCCCGGGAGGCGTGCACCATGCCCATGGAGTCCTCGACCGTCACGAACTGCTCGCCGCTGCCCTGGAGGTCGCGCTCGGTACGCCCCAGGGTGGGCAGGATGAGGGCACGCGCGCCCGTGACGACGTGCGAGCGGTTGAGCTTCGTCGACACGTGCACGGTGAGGCTGGCGCGGCGCATGGCGGCCTCGGTGACCTCGGTGTCGGGGGAGGCGGAGACGAAGTTGCCGCCCATGGCGAAGAAGACCTTCGCCTCGCCGTCGCGCAGGGCCTGGATGGCCCGTACGACGTCGTAGCCGTGTTCGCGGGGCGGGGCGAAGCCGAACTCCTTCTCCAGGGCGTCGAGGAAGGCTGGGGCGGGGCGTTCGAAGATGCCCATCGTGCGGTCGCCCTGGACGTTCGAGTGGCCGCGCACCGGGCACACGCCGGCGCCGGGGCGGCCGATGTTGCCGCGCAGGAGAAGGAAGTTGACGACCTCGCGGATGGTGGGCACGGAGTGCTTGTGCTGGGTCAGGCCCATCGCCCAGCACACGATGGTGCGCTCCGAGGCGAGGACCATGGAGAGGGCTTTTTCGATCTCCGCGCGCGTGAGACCGGTCGCCGTGAGGGTCTCGTCCCAGTCGGCGGCGCGGGCCGCCTCGACGAACTCCTCGTAGCCGTGGGTGTGTTCGCCGATGAAGGCCTCGTCGACCGCGCCCTCTGTGTCGAGGATCAGCTTGTTGAGGAGGCGGAAGAGGGCCTGGTCGCCGCCGATGCGGATCTGCAGGAACAGGTCGGTGAGGGCCGCGCCCTTGAGCATGCCCTGCGGGGTCTGCGGGTTCTTGAAGCGTTCGAGGCCCGCCTCGGGCAGCGGGTTGACGCTGATGATCCGCGCGCCGTTCGCCTTCGCCTTCTCCAGGGCGGAGAGCATCCGGGGGTGGTTCGTGCCGGGGTTCTGGCCGGCGACGATGATCAGGTCGGCCTTGTAGAGGTCCTCCAGGAGGACGCTGCCCTTGCCGATGCCGATGGTCTCGGAGAGCGCGGAACCCGATGACTCGTGGCACATGTTCGAGCAGTCGGGGAGGTTGTTCGTGCCCAGTTCGCGGGCGAACAGCTGGTAGAGGAAGGCAGCCTCGTTGCTGGTGCGGCCCGAGGTGTAGAAGAGGGCCTCGTCGGGCGAGCCGAGGGCCTTCAGCTCTTCGGCCACGATGTCGAAGGCGCGGTCCCAGGAGACCGGTTCGTAGCGGTCGGCGCCCTCGGGCAGGTACATGGGGTGGGTGAGGCGGCCCTGCTGGCCCAGCCAGTAGCCGCTGCGGCCGGCCAGGTCGGTCACGGTGTGGGCGGCGAAGAACTCGGGGGTGACCCGGCGCAGGGTGGCTTCCTCGGCGACGGCCTTCGCGCCGTTCTCGCAGAACTCCGCGGCGTGCCGGTGCTCGGGCTCGGGCCAGGCGCAGCCCGGACAGTCGAAGCCGTTCTTCTGGTTGACGCGCAGGAGGGTGAGCGCGGTGCGGCGGACGCCCATCTGCTGCTGGGCGATGCGGAGGGTGTGGCCGATGGCGGGCAGTCCGGCCGCGGCATGCTTGGGGTCGGCGACCTGCGGCGCGTCCTGGACCGGATCACTCTTGGGCGGCTTGCTGGCCATTGCTGAACCCCTTCGCTTGCACGTGTCTCTCCGCCTGCACGTGGTGTGCGTGCGCACGGTTCACCTGTGCGTGTGCCACCTCTTCGATCCTCGCACGCGGCACTGACAACGGCGGTGTCAGGTCCCGGGCGGCCCGCGTTGTCAGTGGCACGTGGCAGGATCGGGGTCGTGGCAGAGACAGCATCGAAGAAGACCGAGAAGACCTCCGGCACGGGCCGCCCCCGGCTGATGCTCATGGACGGGCATTCGCTGGCGTACCGCGCGTTCTTCGCGCTGCCCGTGGAGAATTTCTCGACCGCGACGGGCCAGCCGACGAACGCGATCTACGGCTTCGCGTCGATGCTCGCCAACACGCTGCGCGACGAGGCGCCCACGCACTTCGCGGTGGCGTTCGACGTGTCCCGCAAGACCTGGCGCTCCGAGGAGTTCACGGAGTACAAGGCGAACCGGTCGAAGACCCCGGACGAGTTCAAGGGCCAGGTCGAGCTGATCGGCGAGCTGCTCGACGCGATGCACGCGGAGCGGTTCGCGGTCGACGGCTTCGAGGCCGACGACGTCATCGCGACGCTGACCACGCAGGCCGAGGCCGAGGGCTTCGAGGTGCTGATCGTCACCGGCGACCGGGACTCCTTCCAGCTGGTCACCGAGAACACGACGGTGCTGTATCCGACGAAGGGCGTCTCGGAGCTGACCCGGTTCACTCCGGAGAAGGTCTTCGAGAAGTACGGGCTGACGCCGGCCCAGTACCCGGATTTCGCGGCGCTGCGCGGCGACCCGTCCGACAACCTGCCCGGTATTCCGGGGGTCGGTGAGAAGACGGCGGCGAAGTGGATCAACCAGTTCGGGTCGTTCGCGGACCTGGTCGAGCGGGTCGAGGAGGTCAAGGGCAAGGCCGGGCAGAACCTGCGCGACCACCTGGACGCCGTCAAGCTCAACCGCCGGCTCACGGAGATGGTCCGGGACGTCGAACTCCCCAAGACGGTCACGGACTTGGAGCGTGCCGCGTACGACCGTACGGCGGTGGCGATGGTCCTCGACACCCTGGAGATCCGGAACCCCTCGCTGCGCGAGCGGCTGCTGGCCGTCGATCCGGGCGCCGAGGAGGCCGACGCGGGACCGGTCGCCGAGGGCGGTGTCGAGGTGGACGGGACGGTGCTCGGCACGGGCGAGCTGGCCCCCTGGCTCACCGAGCACGGCACGGCGGTCCTCGGCGTCGCCACGGTCGACACCTGGGCGCTGGGCAGTGGCTCGGTCGCCGAGGTCGCGCTCGCGGCGGCCGGGGGAGCGGCGGCCTGGTTCGACCCGACGGAGCTGGACCAGGGCGACGAGAACGCGTTCGCGGCCTGGCTGTCCGACGCGGACCGGCCCAAGGTGTTCCACAACGTCAAGGGCGCGATGCGGGTCTTCGCGGAGCACGGCTGGACCGTGGCCGGGGTGAGCATGGACACGGCACTGGCCGCGTACCTGGTCAAGCCGGGCCGCCGCTCCTTCGACCTGGACGCGCTGTCCCTGGAGTACCTCGGCCGTGAGCTGGCGCCCGCCGCGACGGCGGACGGCCAGCTGGCCTTCGGCGCGGACGACGGTGCGGAGGCCGAGTCCCTGATGGTGCAGGCCCGTACGATCGTCGACCTGGGTGAGGCGTTCGGCGAGCGCCTCCAGGAGGTCGGCGCGGCGGATCTGCTGCGGGACATGGAGCTGCCGACGTCGGCGCTGCTGGCCCGGATGGAGCGGCACGGCATCGCGGCGGACCGGGCTCACCTGGAAGCCATGGAGCAGATGTTCGCCGGTGCGGTGCAGCAGGCGGTGAAGGAGGCGCACGCGGCGGCCGGCCACGAGTTCAACCTTGGCTCGCCCAAGCAGCTCCAGGAGGTCCTCTTCGGGGAGCTGGGCCTGCCGAAGACGAAGAAGACCAAGACCGGCTACACGACGGACGCGGACGCCCTGGCCTGGCTGGCGGACCAGACGGAGAACGAACTGCCGGTCATCATGCTCCGCCACCGCGAGCAGGCGAAGCTGCGGGTCACGGTCGAGGGCCTGATCAAGACGATCGCGGCGGACGGCCGTATCCACACGACGTTCAACCAGACGGTGGCGGCGACGGGCCGGCTGTCCTCCACGGACCCCAACCTCCAGAACATCCCGGTCCGTACGGACGAGGGCCGGGCCATCCGGCGCGGCTTCGTGGTCGGAGAGGGCTTCGAGTCCCTGATGACCGCGGACTACAGCCAGATCGAACTCCGAGTGATGGCCCATCTCTCGGAGGACGAGGGCCTGCTGGAGGCGTTCACGTCCGGCGAGGACCTGCACACCACGGTCGCCTCCCAGGTGTTCGGCGTGGAGGGCCCCGCGGTGGACGCGGAGATGCGCCGCAAGATCAAGGCGATGTCGTACGGCCTGGCGTACGGTCTGTCGGCCTTCGGCCTGTCCGGGCAGCTGAACATCGACGCGGGCGAGGCGCGGGTCCTGATGGACACGTACTTCGAGCGCTTCGGCGGGGTACGGGACTATCTGCGCCGTGCCGTCGACGAGGCGAGGGCGACGGGCTACACGGAGACCCTGTTCGGCCGCCGCCGCTATCTCCCCGACCTGAACAGCGACAACCGCCAGCGCCGTGAGATGGCCGAGCGGATGGCCCTGAACGCCCCGATCCAGGGCACGGCGGCGGACATCGTCAAGATCGCCATGCTGAAGGTGGGCCAGGCGCTGGAGGAGGCGGAACTGAAGTCCCGCATGCTGCTCCAGGTCCACGACGAAATCGTCCTGGAGATCGCCCCGGGGGAGCGCGAGGCGACGGAGGAACTGGTTCGGCGGGAGATGGCGGGGGCGGTGCATCTGCGTGCACCGCTGGATGTGTCGGTGGGGTCGGGGCTGGACTGGGAGTCGGCGGCACACTAGCTCCGCTGGTTGGGCAGTTCGTCGTCTGCGGGCCCGGTGGGGCTTCTCGCGCAGTTCCCCGCGCCCCTGAAGACCCCGTTCGTCCCGATCTGTTTGTCTGCGGGCTCGGTGGGGCTTCTTGCGCAGTTCCCCGCGCCCCTGAAGACCCCGTTTGTCTGCGGGCCCGGTGGGGGCTGGTCGCGCCGTTCCCCGCGCCCCTAAAGGATCCGGCCCTGCGGGCCGAAAAGCATGGGGCGTAGCCCCTGCTTTTCAGGGGCGCGGGGAACTGCGCGACCAGCCCCCACCGGGCCCGCGCCCGACAACGAACCGCCCAACCCCCGGAGGGCCCGTCACCCGCGTGGCCCCCGCAGACACGCCTCCTCAGAGCACGCCCACCAGGATGCGGGCATGGGTATACGCATGCTCAGCCGCCGGACAGGTTCCGCGCGGGCATTCGCGGCCGACGCGAGCACCGTCCGCGTTCCCGGCAGCAGCCCCGTAACCGCACACCTCGGCCCGCGCACCGACCGGGCCCGGCACTTCTGGGCCGGCTGGAAGAAACGCCGCTGGCTGCGCCACCCCCTCCGCACCGGTCAGCGGGACCCCGTACGCCCCCCGGCACGCCCGCCCGTGTGATCGTCCACGTGCCCTTCTGAACGCCCCTCCGCAGGACCTTCCGTACGGCTTTCCGGGCGGCGGCGCTGGTCCCCAGGGGCAAGATTTCCTGCCCCTTCCCCGGGCCGCCAGGCCCTCACCCCCGCCGCGTACAGCAGCAGTCCCGGCAGCAGGCCCGCACCGATTCCGAAGCACAGGGTCGGGATGACCTCCCACGGCTTGGCCGTCGAACCCCAGTGCGCCCACCAGCGCAGCAGCCGCTGTACCGCCCCCACCGCAGCGCAGCCGCCGATCACGGCGCAGGCCAGCCACCGGTCCCGTACCGACAGCACCGGTACGCCCGTAGCCCTGCCCGCGCCGGTCCGCCGTAGCGCGTAGTACACGAACCCCGCGATGACCACCGCGGCCAGCGCCGAGCCGCCGTACTGCAGGTACCAGTACAGAGGCGAGCCCCGCAGTTCGCTGTCCAGGACGGGGAACAGCCGTACCCCCCACCGGTCGTGGTGGGTGAACGCGTCCCAGACGACATGGGTGAGGGCGCCGAGGGCGGCCGAGGCGTACCACCGGAGGAACAGGGACGGGGTCACCCGCGCGCGTGGGATTCCGCAGCGCAGCAGGGTCGCCGTCGGGCCCTGGTGGGCGCGGGGCAACAGGGCCACCAGGGGCTCGCGCAGGAACAGCCACAGGCCCACCAGCGCCCAGGCGATGGCCACGTCGACGGTGAAGACGCCCTGGAAGGAGTGGGTGACGGTGCCGAACTCCATGGCCTGGGGCAGGACGCTCGCCGCGAAGTAGGTCAGGTCGGGGGAGAAGGAGCCGGTGACGAGTACCGCCGGTACCAGTCGGCCGCGTCCGGTTCCATCGGCGCGTACGGCGGGCAGTACGGCCGCCGCATGGCTGAGAGTGAACGGCAAGTGGGCTCCCTGGAGCGGATGTTGGTCAAGGGCGAACCGCCCCGGTGATCACCGGCGTCCAGTATGCGGGACGGCCGTACGCTGCGGCGGGCGGTAAATGGACGGTCGGGGAGGTGAGTGAAATACCGCGTGCGGGCCACCCGGGCCTGCGGAACGGGGCAGAATCACAGGTGGCCAATTGGTGAATAACGGGCACGAACGGGTGTTCGTGCAACGCAAGTTGTCGTAGGGTCGCCTGGGTCGGCCTGCTGGGGAGCATGGTCGAACACCGAAGCGCAATGAAGGCGTAACACGCGAACAAGGCGCGAAATCGGGCGAAATGGCCGGATTGCAAGGCTGACCGAGACTGCTCTGGACTGGTCTGGATCGATCGGAAACGGGCAAAAATAGGCGGAACAGGGCGACTTGTCGCCCACGGGAGGGGTTCTCTGTATGGCGGCGTACATCGGCAGGAGGCTCCGTAAGGGAGCGGCGACCACCGCTGTGGCCGCGCTCGCGGTCGCGGCTCTGTCCGCGTCCCAGGCTCCTGGGGTGGTGGTCGACGACCAGGGCAGACAGACCGCCAGCGACTCCCAGCCCACGCCTGACGCGACGGCCGACGACAGCGCGAGCGCGACCGGCAACTCGCCGTACTACACGGACCTTCCGCCCCTGAACAGTCCGAACCCCAGTCCGAGCCCGTCGCAGTCGTCGACCATCGGCACGCCGGTGTCGCGAGGCGAGGCCGAGGCAGGCATTCCCGCGACCGTCCTCGACGCCTACAAGAAGGCCGAGGCGGCGCTGGGCACGGCCAAGCCCCAGTGCAACCTGCCCTGGCAGCTCCTCGCGGCCATCGGCAAGGTCGAGTCGGGCCAGGCCCGCGGTGGCCAGGTCGACGCGAACGGCACCACGACCAGCCCGATCCTCGGCCCGCAGCTCGACGGCAACGGCTTCGCGCTCATCCGGGACACCGACAACGGCGAGTACGACGGCAACAGCAGCTACGACAGCGCCGTCGGGCCCATGCAGTTCATCCCGTCCACCTGGGCGTGGGCGGGCCGTGACGGCAACGCCGACGGCAAGGCGGACCCCAACAACATCTACGACGCGGCCCTCGCCGCCGGCCACTACCTGTGCCGGTACGGCTGGGACCTGTCGACGCAGGCCGACCTGAACCGCGCGATCCTCAGCTACAACAACTCGACGGACTATCTCAACCTCGTCCTGTCGTGGCTGGAGTACTACCGCAAGGGCACCCACGAGGTCCCGGACGGCACGGGCACGGTGCCCGTCAACCGCAGCGACGGCAACACCGGGACGAGCTCCACGCCGTCGCCGAACACGACGACGCCGAGCGCCGACCCGAGCACACCGGGGACGAGCACTCCGGCCCCGCCGAAGCCGGGCAAGCCCACCGTGCCGAGCCCGACCCCCGTGCCGACGCCCACCGACACGGTGCACCACCTGGAGGACGCGGGTACCGCCAAGCTCACCGCGATGGCGGGCGACACGTTCACCAAGAAGATCAGCACGCGCGCGGAGACGTCGGCCGGCAAGGCCGTCGGCAAGGTCAGGATCCGCTTCACGATCGTCGGCGAGACCGACACCACCTTCACCGGCGGCGAGAGCGTCGCCACGGTCGTCACCAACAGCGTGGGGGTCGCGGTCGCGCCCGCGCTCAAGGCGGGCGAGAAGACGGGCGACTTCACGGTCCGCGCGGTCGTCGTCGGCCGTACGGTCGGTGCCCTCGACTACGCGGCCACCGTCACCGCCCGCGCCGCCGACACCCTCGCCCGCACCAGCGACACCGCGCTCACCTGCGTGGCGGGCGGCGAGTTCGCCGACCAGGTCGAGGTGAAGGCGACGTACGACGGCTCCGTCGCGGACGGCGTCGCGGCCACCGCCACCCTCATCACCTCGGCCACCGACGCGACCGTGAACGACAAGGGCCCCTACTTCAAGGACGCGGACGGCAACACGGTCCGCACCCTCACGGGTCTCGAAACGGACGCGAACGGCCTGCTCAAGCTGCCCAAGCTGTACGCGGACGACACCGCGGGCACCTTCCTGCTCCGTATCACCACCACCGGCGGCGCCACCCTGACGGTCGAACTGACCGTGACGGCGGCACCCACCCCCACGGAATCGGCGACCCCGACGGAGTCGGCAAGCCCGTCGGTCTCCGCCTCCCCGAGCGCCTAGACAGCCGTACCCGGTTCGTTCTCGTTCGTTCGTACGCATTCATACGTACGAAAGCGGCACCCCGTTCATGGCGAGGGGTGCCGCTTTCGTGTGTGCGAGTTGTTCTCATCTCGGCCGCCCGTTGCTACGGTGCCCGACCTGACACCCCATCAGCTCACCGTCGGCGCCGGGGAGGCCCCGTATGCGTGCCCTGATCGCCGCAGCGGCCGGTCTCGCCGCCGCGTTCGCGCTCGTCCTCACGATCACGGCCGTGGGCGCGCCGACGGGTACGACGTCCCCGAAGCCGATGCTGACCACGGTTCCGTCACACCCGTAGCCGCCGTACCTCTCCGGGAGGGAGGCCGAGATGCGCCGCAAGTCCGGCCTGGTCCTGCTCGCCCTCGCCGTGTTCTTCGCGGCGCTGTCCCCGCTGCTGCGCTGGTACGCCTTCCCGCGACTCGCCAAGGTCCCGGCGAACCAGTACCAGGACATGGTGCTGGAGGCGAAGGACGCGACCCTGCTCGACTACAACTCGTTCACGGCCAAGAAGGTCTCCAAGGTCACCATCGTGCAGACCCTCAAGGGCAACGTCGAGGCCTCGAAGGCGATCGAGAGGACGGCAGGACGGGACGTGGTCGTCTGGGACGGCCTTTCCTATGTCCAGGGGCCCGACGGGAAGATGGTCTCGAAGATCCCCGAGCGCTACATCTTCGACGCGCACACCCAGGAACCGGTCCACGCCACCGGCGAGATGGTCGACGGCGACCCGGTGAAACGGGAGGGCATCGAGTTCAAGTGGCCCTTCCTGGTGGAGAAGAGGGACTACGAGTACTTCGACGCACAGGCGCGGGTGACGGCGCCCATCCACTACAAGGGGACGCAGGACTTCCGCGGTGTCTCGGTCTACTACTTCGAACAGACCATCCCTTGGACGAAGGTCCCGTTCCCCAAGTCCATGCCGGTCAAGGGCATCACGCCCGAGGATGTCGCCGCGACCGGCACGACCCGCTGGTACACCACGGTCCGCAAGTTCTGGGTGGAACCGGTCACCGGGGCGCCCGTCTACGGCGAGGAGATCCACCAGGAGGAACTGCGCGGAGGCACCCTCCTAGGGGGGCGCGAAAAGGTGACGGCCTTCGCGGGGCACGTGAAGATGCGCGAGGACTACATCAGGTCGACCGTCGACCTGGTCAAGTCCCAGCGCACACTCGTCCTCCTGATGACGTCGTACCTCCCCTGGGGCTTTCTCTCCCTGGGCGTGCTCCTGCTGGCCCTCGCCCTCTACCTGGAGGCGCGTGGACGGCGTCCGGCCGACCCCGCTCCCACGAAGACCTCCGCGCCCGAGCCGGTCACCGCCTGAGCCGCGCGTTCGTGTGCCGGGTCGGCTCGGCGGTCGCCGGGTCCTCGGGCCACGGATGCTTGGGATACCGCCCGCGCAACTCCGCACGCACACCCTTGTAGCCGTCCTTCCAGAAGGAGGCGAGGTCGGCGGTGACGGCGGCGGGCCGCCCGGCGGGCGACAGCAGATGAACGACAACCGGCACCCCGGCCACGACGGGCGACTCCCGCAGCCCGAACATCTCCTGCAACTTCACGGCGAGCACGGGCCGTTCGGGATCGGAGTAGTCGACCCGGATCCTGGACCCACTCGGCACCGCCAACCGCTCGGGCGCCAGCTCGTCGAGCCGCCCGGCCTCCCCGGAAGCCCATGGCAACAACCGGTTGAGCGCCTGCCCGGCCTCGATCCGCCCCAGATCGGCCCGCCGCCGTGCCCGGCTCAGCTCGGGCTCCAACCACTCGTCCACGCGCGCGTGGAGGGCGTTTTCGGAAACGTCGGGCCACGGATCACCCAGATGCAGCCGCAGGAACGCGAGCCGCTGCCGCAGCACTTCAGCATCCGCGGACCACCGCAACAACCCGAGCCCGTCCTGCCGCAGCCCCTCAAGAAGGGCCTCGCGTACGAGGACGGGGTCCGCGTTCCGCAACGGACGCACCGCCAACTCCACCGCCCCGAGCCGCTCGACCCGCCGGGCGACGACGTCCCCGTCGGCCCAGTGGACCTCCTCGCCCGAGGCATACAGCGGGTTGGCGGCCGACCGAGCGGTGTCCTCGTCGATGACGGCCCCAAGCCGCACACGCGCGTGCCCGGCCCCGACCGGCCGATCCGCCACGGCGACCGCGATCCAGGGCGCACCCCGCAGCACCGACCCGTCACCGACCTCGGCCCGGGTACCGGACACCATCAGATACGACCCGCCCTGAGCCCTGGCAACCCGCTCGGGAAAGGCAAGCGCGGCGACGAGCCCGACGGCCCGGTCGTCCCCGACGACGGGGGCGGGTCCTCGGGGCGAGGTCTCGGGCACGTCCGGGCGCGGGCGTCGGGCTTCCGCGCGTCGGCGGTCCGCGTGTGGGTCGTCGCGGTGCCGGGCTGCCGCGCGGTCGTCGCCGATGGTGGGTGCGCGCCTGTGGGGTGTGGTGTCGGGTACGTCCGGGCGCGGGCGTCGGCGGTCCGTGTGCGAGTCGGCGCTGGCGGCGGGGGAGGGATTGTGGGCCGCGTCAGGGCGCGGGTCTTGGGTTTCCGCGGGGCGACGGGTCGCGGGTGAGTCGCCGCCGCGTCGGATCTCCGCGCGATCGTCGTCGGCAGTGGGCGCGGGTTCGCGGGGCGCGGCATCCGGCGTTGCCGAGCGGGCTTCCGGGGGGCGGCGGTCCGCGTGTGTGTCGTCGCCGTGTCGGGACGCCGCGTGGTCGTCGCCAGCGGTGGGTGCGGGTTCGCGGGGTGCGGATTCCGGTGCCGCCGAGCGCAGGCGGCGGGACTCCGTGCGCCAGCGGGTCGCGTACGTGTCGTTGGCGTGGCGGGCCGTGCGCCAGGCTGTCGTGAGGTCGTCACCGTACTCGCGTGGTGGTTCCTCGCTCAGCAGTGCGACCACTTCGGCGGCCCGGGCCGCGCCCACCTCGGGGGCCGCGTCCAGGAGGGCGCGGGCCAGTCGGGGGTGCAGGCCGAGGCGGGACATGCGGGTGCCTCGGGTCGTGGCCCGGCCGGTGGCGTCCACCGCGCCGATCGCCGTCAGTACCGACCGCGCCGCCGCCATCGCACCGCCCGGCGGCGGGTCCAGCAGGGCCAGCCCGGAGGCGTCAGGATCGCCCCAGCAGGCCGTCTGGAGAGCGAACGCCGTCAGATCGGCCACCTTTATCTCCGGCGACGGAAAACGCGTCAGACGGGCGTCCTCGGCCTCCGCCCAGCAGCGGTACACCGCCCCCGGTGCCTCACGCCCGGCCCGCCCCGCCCGCTGCCGTCCGGCGGCCTGCGAGGCCCGGACCGTCGTCAGCGCGCTCAGCCCGCGCGCGTGGTCCACCCTCGGCTCCCGCGCCAGCCCCGAGTCCACGACCACCCGCACCCCCGGAACCGTCAGCGACGACTCCGCCACGGAGGTCGCCAGCACCACCCGGCGGCCCGCCCCGCCCGACAGCACCGCGTCCTGGACCGTTGCAGGTGCCCGCCCGTGTACTTGGAGCACATCCACCGCGGACCCGAGGTCCCGCAACTGGCCCGCCACGCGCGCGATCTCCCCCACTCCGGGCAGGAAACACAGGACGTCCCCCGCCCGCTCGGCAAGCGCCCGCCGCACCACGGACGCCACATGCGTCAGCAGCGCCGGGTCGACCCGCATCCCGTGCGGCGGCCGTACGGGACGTACCGGCGGCGCCCACACCACCTCCACCGGATACGACACCCCGGCCGCCTCGACCACCGGCGCGCCGCCCAACAGCTCGGCCCAGCCCTCGGCGTCGGTCGTCGCCGACGCCGCCACCAGCCGCAGTTCCGGGCGCAGCGCCGCCCGTACGTCGACCAGGAACGCCGCCGTCGTGTCCGCGTCCAGGTGCCGTTCGTGGCACTCGTCGAGCACGACCACGTCGACGCCCGGCAACTCCTGGTCCCGCTGCAGCCGTTGCAGCAGCACACCGGTCGTGACGACCTCCACGCGCGCGTGCCGCCCGACGACCCGCTCCCCGCGCACGGTGTAGCCGACGCTCGCGCCGACCTGCTCGCCCAGCAGCCACGCCATCCGCCGGGCCGCAGCCCGCGCGGCGATCCGCCTCGGCTCGGCGACCACGACCCGCCGCACAGGCCCGCCGTCCTCCAGCAGTCCCGCCAGCGCCAGCGGCACCAGCGTCGTCTTGCCTGTACCGGGCGGCGCCACGAGGACGGCGGTGCCGTGCGTGTCGAGCGCCTCGGCCAGGGCGGGCAGGGCACCGCGTACGGGCAGGACGTCCAGGGCGTCGTAACGGATCACGTCCCCCAGTGTCGTACGTCCAGGAAGACGCCCTCCACGCGTGCGTGGAGGGCGTTTTCTCAAGCGGGTTGTTCTCAGTCCGGTTGTCGAGCCGGCCGTCTCAGTCGCGCTCGCAGACGAAGATCGCCGTCCCCGGGATGAGGTTGCCGCGCAGCGGGGACCAGCCGCCCCACTCGGACGTGTTCCAGGCCGGCCACTCCGGCTCGACCAGGTCCATCAGACGGAAGCCGCCCGCCACGACGTCCCGGACGCGGTCGCCGACCGTCCTGTGGTGCTCGACGTACACCGCGTTGCCGTCGTCGTCCTGCTCGACGTACGGCGTGCGGTCGAAGTACGACCCCGAGACGGACAGGCCCTCGGGGCCGGGCTCGTCCGGGAACGCCCAGCGCAGCGGGTGCGTCACCGAGAAGACGAAGCGCCCGCGCGGGCGCAGCACCCGCCGCACCTCGCGCAGCACCAGCACCGGATCGGCGACGAAGGGCATCGCCCCGTACGCGGAGCACACCAGGTCGAAGGAGCCGTCCGCGAAGGGCAGGGCGCCCGCGTCCGCCTCCACCAAGGGGATGCCGCCGCCGATCCGCAGGGCGTGCTGGAGCTGGCGGTGGGAGAGGTCCAGGGCCACCGGACGGGCGCCCTGGGCGGCCAGCCAGCGGGAGCACTGGGCCGCGCCGGCGCCTATCTCCAGGACGTCCTTGCCCTTGAGGTCCTCGGCCGGACCCAGCAGCTCGGCCTCCACCTCGTCGAGGCCCTCGGGGCCCCAGACGAAACGGTCGTCGCCGAGGAAGGTGCCGTGCTCGTTCTGGTAGTCGTCCGCGTTCCGGTCCCACCAGCTCCGGTTGGCCCGGGAGCTTTCCGTGACTCCGGCGGCACGCCGGGTGGCCTCGGGCTCGGACGATTCGGGCTCTTGGATGATCGGCTCCCTCGTATTAGTCTGCGGCTCTTCCGTCCGACCTGTTCCGGCGGTCGTCACGAATGGGGCGTCTACGCGCCCGCGTGGCCTCCTGGGACACGTCTTGTGCCGGGTATGCGGCGATCCGCCCCGGGTGTGCGCCTTCGCGCATTGACCCTGCCCGGCTGCCCCCGTATGCTACAAGTTGCGCTGCGGGCCTGCGCACCTCAGACGTAGCAGGCTGCGCTCGCATCTGTATGTATGTCCCCTCGGTTGTCGAGGCGTCACCGGATCTCTTTGGTCCTGTGTGTGGCGCTTCCTTGGCTGTCCGGCCTTCTGCAGAGCGAAACGGGCTCCCGGCGTAAGCAGTACCTACGACTTCAATGTCCGCACCGGAGCCCTTTCCCACATGACGAGCAGCACCGAGACCACCGCAACGACCCCGCAGGTTGCGGTCAACGACATCGGTAACGAGGAAGCCTTCCTCGCCGCGATCGACGAGACGATCAAGTACTTCAACGACGGCGACATCGTCGACGGCGTCATCGTGAAGGTCGACCGGGACGAGGTCCTGCTCGACATCGGTTACAAGACCGAAGGTGTCATCCCGAGCCGCGAGCTCTCGATCAAGCACGACGTCGACCCGAACGAGGTCGTCAAGGTCGGCGACGAGATCGAAGCCCTTGTTCTCCAGAAGGAGGACAAGGAAGGCCGCCTGATCCTCTCGAAGAAGCGCGCCCAGTACGAGCGCGCCTGGGGCACCATCGAGAAGATCAAGGAAGAGGACGGCATCGTCACCGGTACCGTCATCGAGGTGGTCAAGGGTGGTCTCATCCTCGACATCGGCCTCCGTGGCTTCCTGCCGGCTTCCCTCGTCGAGATGCGCCGTGTCCGCGACCTCCAGCCCTACGTGGGCAAGGAGCTCGAGGCCAAGATCATCGAGCTGGACAAGAACCGCAACAACGTGGTCCTGTCCCGCCGTGCCTGGCTGGAGCAGACCCAGAGCGAGGTCCGCCAGACCTTCCTCACGACCCTGCAGAAGGGCCAGGTCCGCTCCGGCGTCGTCTCCTCGATCGTCAACTTCGGTGCGTTCGTGGACCTCGGTGGCGTCGACGGTCTCGTCCACGTCTCCGAGCTTTCCTGGAAGCACATCGACCACCCCTCCGAGGTTGTCGAGGTCGGCCAGGAAGTCACCGTCGAGGTTCTCGACGTCGACATGGACCGTGAGCGTGTCTCCCTGTCGCTGAAGGCGACGCAGGAAGACCCGTGGCAGCAGTTCGCCCGGACCCACCAGATCGGTCAGGTCGTCCCGGGTAAGGTCACGAAGCTCGTTCCGTTCGGTGCGTTCGTCCGCGTGGACGAGGGCATCGAGGGTCTGGTCCACATCTCCGAGCTGGCCGAGCGCCACGTGGAGATCCCGGAGCAGGTCGTCCAGGTCAACGACGAGATCTTCGTCAAGGTCATCGACATCGACCTCGAGCGCCGCCGCATCAGCCTCTCGCTGAAGCAGGCCAACGAGTCCTTCGGTGCCGACCCGGCCTCGGTCGAGTTCGACCCGACGCTGTACGGCATGGCCGCGTCGTACGACGACCAGGGCAACTACATCTACCCCGAGGGCTTCGACCCCGAGACCAACGACTGGCTCGAGGGCTTCGAGGCTCAGCGCGAGGTGTGGGAGAACCAGTACGCCGAGGCGCAGCAGCGCTTCGAGCAGCACCAGGCTCAGGTCATCAAGTCCCGCGAGGCGGACGCCCAGGCCGAGGCCGAGGGTGTCACCACCCCGGGTGCGGCTCCGGCGGCCTCCGGTGGCGGCTCGTACTCCTCGGAGTCGGACGACACGTCGGGCGCCCTGGCGTCGGACGAGGCGCTGGCGGCTCTGCGCGAGAAGCTGGCGGGTGGGCAGAGCTGATCGCTGCCGCTTGGCTTAGCAGGTAGTTGAAGGGCCCGCACCTCTTGAGGTGCGGGCCCTTCAGTCTTGTGCGGTGCCGGTTGTCGTTCGGGTGCGGGGCCGTTGTGGCTTGTCGCGCAGTTCCCCGCGCCCCTTGGGGGGTTGGCGTTGCTGTTTTTGCAGAAACTTGTGGGATACACGAGTAACTGACGGGGTGTAACCGGGTGTTGGGAGGCTTCGCCGGTCGTTCGTGACCGGACAAAGGGGAGCCGAAGACATGACGCAGCTTCAGAACGGTTCTGGTGGTAGTCGCCGTACGTTTTTGCGCAATGTGGGTCTCAGTGGGGGCGCGGGGGCGATGTTCGCCACCATGGGGGCGCTCGGGCTCGCGCCCACCGCGCAGGCCGCCCAGCGTGAGCAGTCCTTTCAGGCGCTCAGGCCCGGTGACTTCGCGCTCACCGGGCGCGCCGCCGCCAAGGTCGTCATCGTGGGCGGTGGTATCGCGGGGCTGGCCGCGGCGTACGAACTCGGCAAGGCCGGCTACGACTGTACGGTCCTGGAGGCCAGGGACCGTACCGGTGGGCGCAACTTCACGGTCCGGGGCGGTGACTCGACCACCGACCTCAACGGCCACCGGCAGACGGCCCGGTTCGCCGACGGCCACTACATGAACGCCGGACCCGCCCGTCTCCCGCAGTGGATGGTCACCCTCGACTACTGCCGCGAACTCGGCGTCCCGGTCGAGGTGTTCACCAACGTCAACGCGGACGCCTACCTCTACAACGAGTCGGCCGGCATGACCGCGCCGGTGCGCTACCGCACCGCCAAGGCCGATGTATACGGCTACGTCTCGGAGTTGCTCGCCAAGGCCACCGACAAGGGCGCCCTGGACGAGGAGTTGACGGCCGCCGACCGGGAGCGGCTGGTGGAGTTCCTCAAGGACTACGGGGAACTCGGCGACACCCTGAAGTACGAGGGCGGCGAGCGCCGCGGATACACGACCGTTCCGGGTGCCGCGGGCACACCTGGTGTGCTGCTGGGCGACGTTCCGACCGCCTCAGAGGTGTTCGCCAGCGGGGTCGGGCGCTACTTCTCCTTCGAGTTCGGCTTCGACCAGGCCATGCTGATGTTCCAGCCGGTGGGCGGCATGGACCAGATTCCCAAGGCGCTCACCAGGGCGATCGGCGCCCACCGTGTCCGTACCGGAGCGGTCGTCTCGAACATCACCGACACCGGGAGCGGTGTTTCCGTCACCTACACCCAGGGCAGCCGTAGGAGGGTAGTCAACGCCGACTACTGCATCGGCGCCCTGCCGCCGAACATCCTTGCGAAGATCCCGCACAACCTCGGCTCCGGAGTGCAGTCCGCTCTGGAGGCGATCACCCCCTCGTCCGCCGCCAAGATCGGCCTGGAGTACCGGTCCCGCTGGTGGGAGCTGGACCACCGGATCTACGGCGGCATCACCGAGACCGACCAGGACGTCGTGCACATCTGGCACCCGTCGTACGGCTTCCACGGGGAGCGAGGCATCGTCATCGGCTACTACAACTACGGCGCCAACGCGGACTCGTACGCGCAACTCACCCCCAAGGAGCGCGAGAAGCGGGCCGTGGCCGCGGGAGTGAAGATCTACGGCGACAAGTACCGCACCGAACTGGCGTCCTCCTTCTCCCACCACTGGCGTCAGACGCCCCACCTGGAGGCCGCCTGGCACTCCACCCCCGGCGGGCCCGACGACGCCCGCTACAAGCCGCTCAACGAGCCCACCGGGCGGGTGTACTTTGCCGGTGACTGGCTCAGCTACACCGACGCCTGGCAGCACGGCGCGTTCACGTCCGCACGGAAGGCCGTGACCGCGCTCCACGCGCGCGTGCTGTCCTCCTGACGCACCGCGCGCGGGTCACGGAGGCGTAAGTCGTACCTGTGAGCGGGGTGCGGGCGGGAATGCCCGCGCCCCGTGCCACGTTGTGCAGTACGAACACAAGGAGGAGCGGTCACTGTGCTTGATCCGCAGGGTTTGTACGCATGGGAGCCGAAGGGCCTGGCTGTCGTCGACATGGCGTTGGCGCAGGAGTCGGCCGGTCTTGTCATGCTCTACCACTTCGACGGATACATCGACGCGGGCGAGACCGGCGACCAGATCGTCGACCGGCTGCTCGACACACTGCCCCACCAGGTGGTGGCCCGCTTCGACCACGACCGGCTCGTGGACTACCGCGCGCGGCGCCCGCTGCTGACGTTCAAGCGCGACCGCTGGACCGACTACGAGGTGCCCACGCTCGATGTGCGGCTCGTCCAGGACGCCACCGGGGCGCCCTTCCTGCTGCTCTCCGGACCCGAGCCGGACGTCGAGTGGGAGCGCTTCGCCGCGGCCGTCCAGCAGATCGTCGAGCGCCTCGGTGTCCGGCTGTCCGTGAACTTCCACGGCATCCCCATGGGCGTCCCGCACACCCGCCCTGTGGGTCTCACCCCGCACGGCAACCGCAACGAACTGGTGCCGGGCCATCGCAGCCCCTTCGAGGAGGCGCAGGTCCCCGGCAGCGCCGAGTCGCTCGTCGAGTACCGCCTCATGGAGGCCGGCCACGACGTCCTGGGCGTCGCCGCGCACGTCCCGCACTACATCGCCCGCTCGCCGTATCCGGACGCCGCCTTGACCGTCCTGGAGGCCATCACGGCGGCCACAGGACTGGTCCTGCCCGGCATCGCGCACACGCTGCGTACGGACGCCCACCGCACCCAGACGGAGATCGACCGCCAGATCCAGGAGGGCGACGAGGATCTTGTGGCCCTCGTTCAGGGTCTTGAGCACCAGTACGACGCGGCCGCGGGCGCCGAGAGCAGGGGCAACATGCTCGCCGAGCCGGTCGACATTCCGTCCGCGGACGAGATCGGGCTGGAGTTCGAGCGCTTCCTCGCGGAGCGGGAGGGCGAGGGCTGAGCCCTCGCCGGTGCCCTGTCGCGGACGCTGTCAGTGGCAGGCCCTAAGCTGCCGGGCATGCTGACAGTGGGCCTGACCGGCGGCATCGGGGCCGGCAAGAGCGAGGTGTCGCGGCTGCTCGTCGCGCGGGGCGCCGTCCTGATCGACGCGGACCGCATCGCGCGCGAGGTCGTCGCGCCGGGAACCGAGGGCCTCGCGGCTGTCGTCGACGCCTTCGGTACGGAGGTGCTCGCCGAGGACGGCGGCCTGGACCGGCCCAAGCTGGGCTCGATCGTCTTCGCCGACCCGGAGAAGCTCGCCCTCCTGAACTCGATCGTGCACCCCTTGGTGGGCGCCCGCTCCCGCGCCCTCGAAGCCGCCGCGGCCGAGGACGACGTCGTGATCCACGACGTACCGCTGCTCGCCGAGAACGGCCTCAAGTCGCTGTACGACCTGGTGATCGTCGTCGACGCGAGCCCCGAGACCCAGCTGGACCGGCTGATCCGGCTGCGCGGCATGACGGAACACGACGCACGCGCGCGGATGGCCGCCCAGGCCACCCGCGAGAAACGCCTGGAGATCGCGGACGTCGTCATCGACAACGACGTACCCCTGGCAGACCTGGAACGGCGCGTAACGGACGTATGGGTCGATCTCGTACGCAGAGCGTGGGCGTCCCAGGAATAGCGTTGCCGTGTCCGGGCGTTGAACCGCCGTAGCGAGGGAAGGACTCAGCCGTGCCCGAGACCAGCGGATGGACCGGACGAACTCCGGAGACGCATGTCATCGACTTCCGCGCGGCAGAGCGACTGCTCGCCGCGCGTGATCCCCGTGGCGCGGTGAAACTGCTCGACCCCGTGATCGCCGCCCACCCCGAGAACACGGCCGCCCGGCTGCTGCGCGCGCGTGCGTTCTTCGCCGCCGCCCAACTGCGCCCCGCCGAGCTGGAGTTCACGATCGTCCTGGAGCGCGAGCCGGACAATGCGTTCGCGCACTACGCGCTCGCCCGCACCTACGAGCGCCAGCGCCGCCCGGAGCAGGCCAAGCGCCACTTCCGGCTGGCGGCGGCGCTCGACCCGAACCCGCGCTATCTCGAAGCGGCACGCTTCGACGACTCGCCGTCCTGAGGGTCCGCGCGCGGGTGCGGGTTCACGGGCCGCGCTGCTCCGGCGGCCGGTACGGCGGGATGTCGGGGCCCGGCTGGTAGTGCGGGCCCTGCCGGATGTGCCGGATGATCATGGCCAGGTCGACCGTGACCACCAGCCACAGGACGCCGCAGGCAGCCGCCCACCCGGGGCGCCCGGCGAGCACGAACGCGACCGTCCCCGCGATCGCCCAGACCAGCCCCCACACGCTCAGCCAGAGACGCGCCCGCAGAGCACTGCGCGCTGTCATCGGCTCACTGCCTGTACGCATCGGGATCACACCGCTCCTTCCTGCAACGTACTCTTCGCTCCGGACGTTCACCAAGGGCCGTCGGACGAGCCGCCGGCCGCCGAAAACGACCGGGGGGAACCACACCGTGCTGCCGGACGCCGACGACCTTCCCGAGATCCTGCTCGACCTGGCCGTACCCCATGAGGACATCAACGAACTGATCGCACTGCGACGCCCGTTGACCCACGACCTCGACGCGATGCGGCTCTTGGAGGAGTGCGTCGAAGGGCTCGTGCGGGACATGGGGGAGATCGGCGGGGCGGCGCCCTGGCCCGGCGAACGGATCGCGGAACAGCTCGCCGGGCCGGCGGACGAACGGGCGGACAAGCGTGTGAGTGGGGAGCCGGGGGTCCTGGGGCGGTACTTCGCCGTGTACGTGTTCCTCGCGGCGCTCCCGTACGTACGTGCCCACCACCACGCGCTCGGGGTGCCGCCCGAGGTGTCCCGCCGTACGCTCGCCGACCTCGGGCGGAACATGGTGGTGTACCGCAGGAGGTACGGCCGGGGCGGCCTGCAGGCACCGTGGTGGATCGCGCTGCACTTCCACGGGGAGCTGTTCCAGCTGGGGCGGCTGCAGTTCCAGCGGGCGAGGGTGGGGGAGCGGACGGCGGAGCTGCTCGCCGGCGCAGGTCTGGCCGCCGACACCGACGCGATGTGCCTCAGCCTGCACATCCCCGACTTCCACGGGCCGCTGTCCCCGGCCGCCTGTGACCGGTCCCTGGCGCTGGCCCTGGACTTCTTCGCACGGCACTTTCCGGGGGAGCGGTACACGGCCGGGGTCTGTCACTCCTGGCTGCTGGATCCACAGCTGAAGCGGTATCTGGGGGCGGACTCCAACATCGTCCGCTTCCAGGAACGGTTCCGGATCGCGGGGGAGGCGGGCGAGCCGGCCGACACCGAACCCGTCCAGTTCGTGTTCGGGAATCCCGACCTGCCGGTGGCCGACCTGCCCCGCCGGACCACCGTGGAGCGGGCCGTCGGGGACCATCTGCGGGTCGGCGGCCACTGGTACATCGGGCACGGATGGTTCCCGCTGCCGACGGTTTGACTCGAACGAGTGAACAGGCGGAGAGCGGGAACGGCCGTGCGGACGTGGGTCGTTGTGTGGGCATGAAGATGGAGATGCGAGAAGGATACGAAGGCACGGGGCCCGGTGCGATCACCCCGGACGGCTGCGCGGTCGAGCTCTACTCACGGCTGCCGATCGGGGACGAGCCGGACATCATCGCCGCGGCGGTGCCCGCGGGTGCGCACATCCTGGAGCTGGGCAGCGGCGTCGGACGCATGACCCACCCGCTTCTGGAGCGCGGTTTCACGGTCACGGCGGTGGACGAGTCGGCCGAGATGCTGGAACGCGTCCGGGGAGCACGCACGATATGCGGCCCGATCGAGGAGTTGGACCTGGGCGAGAAGTTCGACGTGGTCATGCTGGCGTCGTTCCTCGTGCACGCCGGGGACGTCGAGGTACGGCGGGGGCTGCTGCGGACCTGCGTCCGGCACGTCGCGGAGGGCGGCCATGTGCTGATCCAGCGCGAGGGCGCGGACTACCACACGAACCTGCCGCGCGAGCGGGTCGACCCGAGCGGGTTCACGTTACGGATGGTGTCGTCGGAGCCGGTCGGGGACGGCGTCAACTCGGTGCGCGCGGAGTACGAGTTCCCGGACGCGGTATGGACACAGACCTTCCTGGCCCGGCCGTTGACCAAGGAGCAGTTCGAGGAGGCACTGAGGGAAGCGAGGTTGAGCGTCGACCGGTATCTGACGGAGGACGGGATCTGGGTGAGGGCGGTGAGTGGGTGAGAAGTCCCGTCGGACGGCGATGAGTTCCGGGCCGACGGTCGGTCTGTCTCCGTGACAGCAACGCGAACCGCTTCACACAGGAGACCTCCATGTCCGAGACCACTGCTCATGTCACGCCCGTCATGTCCGTCAACTCCGCCGGGGCCGGGTCCGCTCGTGCGCGGCGAGCCTGGATCGCGCTGCGGGCGCTCCAGGTGGTGCTCGCCCTCTTCTACGCGTTCGCGAGTGCGTTGCCCAAGCTGATCGCGCACCCGTCGGCCGTCGAGTCCTTCGACCGGATGGGCTGGGGCAGCGCGGGCATGTACACCATCGGTCTGCTCGAACTGGCCGGAGCCGTCGCGCTGTTGATACCTGCGCTGCAGTCGGTGGCCGCGATGGCACTGGGCGCGCTGATGGTGGGCGCGTTCGTCGTGCAGGTCACCGTCTTCGACGGGCAGTACGCGGCGACACCGCTGATCCTCATCCTGCCGCTGACCCTCATAGCCTGGGCCCGCCGAGGACACAACGCGCGGCTGGTGCTGCTGCTGCGACGACAGGCGTGATCGGAGCTAGGTACTGCGGCTGGGGTGGCGTCCGACCGGGTCGAGGGGACCTGGTCGGACGGTCGCTGAGGCCGCGTGGGCCCTGGCGGTCCCTACGGGGCGGCGTCGGGGCCGGTAGCGCCTGCCGGTCCGACTCCCGATCCGGTGATGCCTCGTAGGCGTTCCATGTCGCGACGGTCGCGTTTGGTCGGGCGGCCCGTGCCTCGGTCGCGGATGCCGGCCGGGGCGACGACCTCGCGAGGGAGCGGCGGCGGACTGTTGTCGACGTAGCACTGGACGGCCACCGGGGCGCCGACCCGCTTGCGGATCAGGCGCTTCACCACGACGATCCGCTCCTGGCCGGCGTGGCGGAGACGTACCTCGTCGCCGACGCGCACGGCGTACGCGGGCTTCACCCGATCGCCGTTGACGCGTACGTGGCCGCCCCGGCAGGCGGTCGCGCCCATGGAGCGGGTCTTCACGAGACGTACGGACCAGATCCAGCTGTCGATACGGACGGTCTCGCCGCTCGCCGGACCGGCGGCGTCGGCCGCGGCCACCGCAGGGGAGACCGGTGCCGGGGCGGCGACGGTGCCGTCTTCGATGGGCGCGCCGCCCTCGGTGTCCGGGTCCTCGGAAGCCCTGCCAGTTGCCATGCCCTCGACTTTAGTACTCCGGGTCGGGCGGGCCGGACGGGTTTTTCCGGTCCTGTGCTCCGGGCCCCCGCTCTACCGTGGACCTATGGACACCAGTGATCCGGCCGACCTGACCGGGCCGACCGGACTGACCGGGCTCGACGAGCGGATCGCCGGATGCCGGCTCTGCCCTCGGCTGGTCGCCTGGCGGGAGGAGGTCGCCCGTACCAAGCGGGCCGGTTTCGCCGACTGGGACTACTGGGGGCGGCCGGTGCCGGGGTTCGGGCCGGCCGATGCCCGGCTGCTGGTCGTCGGGCTGGCGCCCGCTGCCCACGGCGGGAACCGGACCGGGCGGATGTTCACCGGGGACCGCTCCGGAGACGTGCTGTACGCGGCGCTGCACGAGGTGGGGCTCGCGTCGCAGGCAGCTTCGGTGAGTGTCGACGACGGGCTCGAACTGTACCGCGTACGCATCACCTCGCCCGTGCACTGCGCCCCGCCCGCCAACAGGCCGACGCCCGAGGAGCGGGACGCGTGCCGGCCGTGGCTGGTGAGCGAGCTGGAGCTGCTCCGGCCGACACTGCGGGCCGTGGTGGTGCTCGGGGCGTTCGGCTGGCAGGCCACGCTGCCCGCCCTCCACGCGGCCGGCTGGAGTGTGCCGCGTCCACGCCCCGCCTTCGCGCACGGGGCGCGGGTCACGCTCGGCGGCGGGCTGCGGCTCTTCGGCTGCTTCCACGTCAGCCAGCGCAACACCTTCACCGGCCGCCTCACGCCCGAGATGCTCCGTGGTGTGCTGCGGGACGCGGCGAGCGCCGCCGGCCTCCCGCATCAGGAGTGAGAACGTCAGCGGCGAGAATTGGCGCGACCGGATCGGCGTACGCACGTTACGTTGCCCTGATGGGCCTGTATCCGGAGATCGAACCGTACGACCACGGCATGCTCGACGTCGGGGACGGCAACCGCGTCCACTGGGAGGTCTGCGGGAATCCGCGAGGCAAGCCGGCGGTGATGCTGCACGGCGGGCCGGGGTCGGGGGCGAACCCGCGCTTCCGGCGGTACTTCGATCCGGCCGCCTACCGGATCGTGCTGCTCGACCAGCGCGGTTGCGGGCGTTCGACACCGCACGCGAGCGCGTACGACACCGACATGAGCGTCAACACGACGGGCCACATCATGGCCGACCTGGAGCTGCTGCGGCGGCATTTGGGGATCGAGCGGTGGCTGGTGTGGGGCGTGTCGTGGGGGTCGGTGCTCGGGCTGCGGTACGCGCAGACGCATCCGGAGGTGGTGTCCGAGCTGGTGCTCACCGCGGTCGCGACCGGTTCCGACGCCGAAGTGGCCCTGCTGACCAGGGGCTTGGGGAACCTGTTCCCCGAGGCGTTCGAGGAGTTCCGCGCCGGGGTGCCCGAGGGCGAGCGGGACGGGAACCTGGCCGCCGCGTACAACCGGCTGCTGGAGTCGCCCGACCTCGAGGTGCGGGCACGCGCCGCGCGTGCGTGGACCGACTGGGAGACGGCCATGGTCCCGGCCCCGCCCCGTTCCGTGCCGCGCTATGAGGACCCGGTGTTCCGTATGGGCTTCGCCCGGACCGTCACCCACTACTGGGGCAACGACCACTTCCTGGGCGAGGGGAACGAGGGCGCGGAGGGAGTCGTACTGCGTGACGCGCACCGGCTCAAGAACATCCCCGGCACCCTCGTCCAGGGCAGCCTCGACCCCGGAAATCTGCTCGGCACGGTGTGGCGGCTCCAGCACGCCTGGCCCGGCAGTGAGTTGATCGTCGTCGACGAGGTCGGGCACAACGCGGGGGCGCCGGGCATGGTGGACGAGCTGGTCGCGGCGACGGACCGGTACGCGGCCCGGGGCTGAGCCTCTCAGCCACTCAGCGACGGCGCGTTCGGGCCTGGGCCCGGGTGCGCTCGCCCGCCGACTGCACGAACTGGAGTTCCAGTGTGGGAGGGGGAGGGGCGACGCCCGGGCCGCCCGCCTCCGCCCAGCCGATTATCTCGTCGGTGCAGTCGTCGCCCATCGACCAGCCGATCCACACGGTCTTGCCGCCACGCCTGCGGCCCTCGCCCGACGGCTGTACGACGATGATGTTCGCCTGGTCGCAGGGGCCGAGGCAGTCCGCCGTACGGACCGCGAGGCGTCCGGCGGAGGCGGCGGCCGCCGCGCGCAGCCGGTCCAGCTGCCAGTCGTGGTCGTAGCCGGGGTACTTGCGCGGGTCGCCGCAGCAGCAGCCACGGCAGACGACCAGGGTGCAGGGACGGGTGCGGGCGGCGCCGATCACCGTACGGGCGGTCACAGGTCGCCCTCCGTTCCGAAGAGGTGCCGTACCGTCGAGCGGTGGTTGGCCTGGACGTGGGTCAGGGCGTGCGCGCGGGCCCGCGCCGGGTCGCCGGATGCGATCGCCTCGTACAACTCGCGGTGTTCGGTGAGGAGTTGGGCCCACTCCTCGTTGCGGCGGGTGAGCCAGCGGAGCCGGCCGTCGACCGGTTCCATGACCGAGATCAGCAGGCTGTTGCCGGCCGTGGCCAGGATGCGGTCGTGGAAGCGGGTGTTGATGTCGGTGATCGTCTCCGCGTCGCCCGCCGCGGTCGCCGTAGCGGCCCGGTCGAGGAGTTCCGCCAGTTCCGCCAGGTCCGCCGGGGTCGCGCGGGACGCGGCGAGGCCGGACGCGTAGACCTCCAACGCCTCGCGCAGTTCGAAGAGTTCGTCCACGTCGGTCGGGGTGAGACGGCGTACGACCGTGCGGCGCGGGGTCTCGAAGAGGACGAAGCCCTCGGCGACCAGGGCCCGGATCGCCTCGCGGACGGGGACCCGGGACACCCCGAAGCGCTCGGCCAGTTCGCGTTCGACCAGCCGGTCGCCGGGGCCGAGGCGGCCCGCGATGATCTCCTCCCGCAGGGCCCCCAGGACCCGCTCGCGCACCGCTCCGAGCGGTTCGATCTTCGTCATGGGCCCATCTTCGCCGACCCGGGCGTGATTTACGGAGCCGTAACGGAGCGGACATCGGACCGGACTCTTGACGGGGAGACCATGACGGCAGTTTGGTATACCAAAACTGCCGCGCCTCTAGTCCTAGTCCCCGCTCCCTCGCCCATGGAGGACCCCGTGTCCCTCGCCGACCGTGCCGAAGCCACCGGTACCCCAGCCTTCGTCCCCGATCCCCGGCTCACCAACGAAGACCTCGCGCCCGCGGGCAAGCGCAACTGGAAGGTCTTCGACCTCTTCGCGATGTGGATGTCCGACGTCCACAACCTCGGCAACTACACGTTCGCGGCGGGCCTGCTGGTCCTCGGCATGAACGTCTGGCAGATCTTCACCTCGCTCCTCGTCGGCTTCGTGATCATCTATATCGGCATGAACTGGATGGGGAAGATCGGCCAGCGGCACGGCGTTCCGTTCCCCGTCGTCAGCCGGATCAGCTTCGGCGTCTGGGGCGCCAACATCCCGGCGCTGATCAGGGCCGTCATCGCCATCATGTGGTACGGCATCCAGACCTATCTGGCCTCCGTCGCCGTCAACGTCATGCTGCTCGCGGCCTGGCCGGGCCTCGAATCCTGGACGCACAACTCGTTCCTCGGGCTCGACGCGCTGGGCTGGCTGTCCTTCGTCTCGCTGTGGCTGGTCCAGGCGCTGATCATCAGTCAGGGCATGGAGTCGGTCCGCAAGTTCCAGGACTTCTGCGGTCCGGCGATCTGGCTGGTCATGATCGCGCTCGCCGTCTGGGTCCTCGCCAAGGCCGGCTGGACCATCTCGCTGACCTCCACGCCGAACCCGGTCTCCGTCGGCGAGCAGTGGCGGCAGTGGTTCGGTGCGATCGGGCTGATTCTCGCCACGTACGGCACGCTGATGCTCAACTTCTGCGACTTCTCCCGCTTCGCGCCCGACTACAGGACCGTCAAGCGCGGCAACTTCTGGGGTCTGCCCTTCAACTCGACCGCCTTCGTGATCGTCTCGGTCATCGTCACGGCCGGTTCCATCGAGGTGTTCGGCGAGGCCATCACCGACCCGGCGGAGCTGGTCGCCAAGGTCGGCAACACCTGGGTGCTGGTACTGGCGGCACTGACCTTCGCCATCGCCACCATGGGCGTCAACATCGTCGCCAACTTCGTCTCACCCGCGTACGACCTGGCCAACGTCTGGCCGCAGAAGATCACCTTCAAGGTCGGCGGCATGATCAGCACGGTCGCCGCGCTGGTGGTGACCCCGTGGAACCTCTTCTCCAACCCCACGGTCGTCCAGTACTTCCTCGGCGGCCTCGGCGCCTTCCTGGGACCGCTGTTCGGCGTGATCATGCTCGACTACTTCTGGGTCAAGAAGGGCCGCATCGACGTCGACGAACTCTTCAACGCCCAGCCCGGATCGCGCTACTACTACCGCAAGGGCGTCAACCCCAAGGCCCTGTGGGCCTTCCTGCCCGCGGCCGGCGTCGCGGCGGTGCTCGCCCTGGTGAAGGACTTCAGCGACGTGGCCCCGTACTCGTGGTTCATCGGTACGGCGCTGGCGGCTGGGCTGTACGCGCTGCTGTGCCGGGACGAACGGGCCGAGGCGGTCGCGGAATCACCGTCCGCTTCTGCTTCCGCTGCTGTGGAGGGCTGAGCGTGCGGATCGTCGTCACCAACTGCAACACGACGCAGGGGATGACCGAGGAGATCGTACGAGGTGCCCGGGCCGCCGCAGGCCCGGGCACCAGCGTGCTCGGGCTCACCCCCGGGTGGGGCCCCGAGTCGGCGGAGGGCTGGCTCGACAGCTATCTCTCGGCCGCCGCGGTCCTCGACACCCTGCGGACGTACGACGGTCCGTACGACGCCGTCGTCATGGCCGGGTTCGGCGAGCACGGGCGCGAAGGCGTACGGGAGTTGGTGGACGTGCCCGTCGTCGACATCACCGAGGCCGCCGCGCACCTCGCGTGTCTGCTGGGGCGGCGGTACGGGGTCGTCACCACGCTCGAACGGTCGTGCGGCCAGATCGAGGACAGCCTGGACACCGCCGGCGTCGGCCGGAACTGCGCCGCCGTCGTGGGCACCGGTCTCGGCGTCCTCGACCTCGGCGACGACCGGCGGACCGAGGAGGCGTTCGTCGCGGCGGCCGAGCGGGCGGTGGCGGCGGGGGCCGAGGTACTGGTCCTGGGCTGCGCCGGGATGACCGGACTGCAGCGGGCGGTGGGGGAGAAGCTGGGGCTGCCGGTGGTCGACGGGGTGGGCGCGGCGATCAAGCTGGCGGAGTCGCTGGTCGCGTTGGGGCTGACGACGAGTCGGTCGGGGAGTTATGCGAAGCCGTTGCCGAAGCGGCGGGGGTGGGGGCGGGTGGGGGAGTGAGGGTGCGGTGTGGGTTTTTCGCCCCCGCCGCCCCTACCCGTCCCATCCTGTTCCTGGGGGCTGCGCCCCCAGACCCCCCTTGTCGCGCTGAACGCGCTCGTCCTCAAACGCCGGACGGGCTGGATGGTCCGGCGCCGGTGGGGTGATCTTGGGGCGGCTCGGTGGGGCCGTGCGTGGTGCGGGGCGGTGGTGACCGCAGACTCCGGGGAGGTCGGATCGTTGTCGCCGCGTGGCCCGTGGGCGACGGGAACGGAGTCCCGGTGCCCAGGTTGCGCAGATCGCCCAGGTCGATCACCTTGCCCAAGTGGTTGCCGAGGGCTTGTGTCGCCGTGCTGCTTGTGGGGGGTTGCAGTGTGGGCGCGCTGGGGGAGAGGAGCGCCCGGATGTCGGGGACGGGTGCCGGTGCCGGGGGTGAGGGGGCGGCCTTCGAGCTGCTCTGGGTGGATCCCCGGTCTAGTGCCTCGCGGCAGGCCGTCGAGTGGCGGGCGGTGGGGCGTGACGCCGACGCCGCGCTGATGGACCGGATCGCGAGCCGTCCCCAGGCCGAGTGGGTGACCGGGGCGAGTCCCAGGACTGCTGTCCAGGCGGTCACCATGGCCGTCGCGCGCGCCGGACGGACGGCCGTGCTGGTGGCGTACGACATCCCGGGCCGGGACTGCGGGCAGTACTCCGGCGGCGGTGCCCTGACCGTGTCGAACTACCGCGCCTGGGTGGACGAGTTCGCGGCTGGGCTCGGTGACCGGGCCGCGTATGTGATCGTCGAACCGGATGCCGTCGCGCAGGTCGTCGCGGGCTGCGCCCAGGTCGTGGCGGCGGACCGGTACGGGCTGCTCGCGTACGCCGTCGAGCGGATCAAACGGCAGCCGCAAGCGCGCGTGTACCTCGACGCGGGCAACTCCGGCTGGATCCCGGAGCCGACGCGGCTGGTCGAGGCGTTGCGGGCGGCGGGCGTGGGACGGGCCGACGGGTTCGCCCTGAACGTCTCCAACTTCCGCACCGACACGGACAGCCGGGCCTACGGCGACGCCCTGTCGAAGGCGCTCGGCGGCACGCACTACGTCGTGGACACCAGCCGCAACGGCGACGGCCCCTACACCGATACCAGTGCCGGTGGCACGGACGCGGAGTCCTGGTGCAATCCGCCGGGGCGGGCCCTGGGGACACCGCCCACGACGGTCACCGGCCATCCGCGACTCGACGCCCGCCTGTGGATCAAACGGCCGGGCGAGTCCGACGGCACCTGCCGGGGCGGCCCGGCGGCCGGGCAGTGGTGGCCGTCGTACGCCCTCGAACTCGCCCGCAACGCACGGCCGTGAGCCCGAGTTCGCGGGACCCGGGGTGCGTCACGGCTGCCAGTCGTACCGCACATCCGGCTCGCGCTCCTCGTTCCCGCTGCCGTCCGTGTGCTCGACGGCGACGAAGCCGTGGCGTTCGTAGAAGCGGTGGGCGGGCTCGTTGACCTGGAAGGTCCACAGGGTCAGCCCGCCCGGGCTGCGCTCCTTCGCCAGGGCGACGAAGAGGTCGCCGATGCCGTGCCCGCGCCAGTCCGGGAGCAGATACAGCTGGGACACCTTGTCACCGGCGAGCACCATCACGCCGACGATCCCGCCCCCGGACGACGCCTCCGCGACCCATGTCTCGCGGTGCGGCACCACCACGTTCCGGAAGTGGCCGCGGACCTCGTCGTCGGACCGTGGCCAGGCGACGGTCGGCAGGGCGGCGGCCCTGGACCGCAGCAGCACATCGGCCGCGGCGACGGCATCGTCGGGCACCGCACGGCGGAGGGTGATCTTCGGGGCGGGGGATGAGGTGGTCACGGGGGCGGAGCCTGTCAGATGTGCCGCACCGGACGCACCTGGGTTTCCGGGTGCGGATGGTCGCGTCAGTCGTGGCGCGAGTGCGACGACCGGTCGTAAAGGCCCGTCAGCCGCCAGCCGTCGTCGCGTGCCACCCCCTCGAAGATCTCGATCTTCCGTGCCAGCCCCTCCGGGTCGCCGATGTCGCACCACCGGCCCGCCAGCGCCTCGGCCCACTCCTCCTCCCCTCTCACCAACGGCAGCCCGCGCACCGCGAGATGCAGCGCGAGCGTCGATCGCGCGTAGTACCGGACGGAGTCCAGCTCCTCGCGCATACGGGCGTACGGCTCCGTCTCCCGCAGTCGTAGCCGCCCGTCGACGGCATCGGCGACGAGCAGCGGGACCATGACCCCGGGTGCGCGTGAGTCCCCGTCGCTTACGGCCGGTTCCGCCACCAGGAACGTCAACTCGCCCCCGTTCTCCCTGACTTCGTACCGGGGCAGATACGACAGCCGGGCGAGCCCGAGCGAGTGCTTCCACGACGTCACCCACAGGCCCCGGTTGAGGTAGTAGCGGACGTTCCGCTGCCAGGTCCAGCAGGTGTCGAGGCGGAAGCCGTTCAGGTTCTCGGCCCGGCACGCCTCGTACACCGTGTCGAGCGTCGACGAGGCGAGGCCGCGTCGCCGGGCGACGGGATGGACGTACAGCGACGAGACGCGCAGCGAGCCCACACCGGTCGGCCAGGTGTCGACGGCGACGGTCCCGAGCGGGCCCCTCGGCCGCCCGCCCCCATTTCCGCCATCGCCACTACCGCCGTCCCAGATCCAGTACCTCCTGCAGTAGTCGTCGTTTTGTTCGTACTCCCGTCCGGACGTCCCCAGCCGGACACGTAGCCGCTTCTCGTGCGAGGCCGTGAGCGAGTCCGGGTCGGTGCACTCGCCGAGGGCGCCCTCGGCGAGCGAGACCAGGTCCCAGCGCCCGAACCGGTGTTCTTCGGCCTGCCCGACCGGGCGCAGGCCGGGGCAGGCCGACAGACGTTCGTGCACACGCAGGGCGAGATCATCTTCCATGGGCGGAGCGTAGGGACGCGGGCGGTGTGCCTGTCCGGCTCGGGAGGGGATCTCACAGGTGGGTTCACCTTGGCGGTGGACCCGCTCATTGATCGCGCGTTTGCCTCTCGCACTCCTGTTCAAGTGGTGGATACGCCTCGGCGATGGCCGCGCAGATCCGCCGGCGCAGCAGTTCCTCGGCCTCGGCCCGGCCGGAGTCCCGCTCGCCTCCCGGCATGCCGTCCAGGAGCTGGCCGTAGTGACTCATCCGGTGCCGCAGATAGTCGACCTTCCAGGGGGCGAGAGAGGCGCGGCCCGTGCCCTGTGCGGAGTCCCCGTCGGTCAGCTCGATCGGGCCGCCGGTCGCCGCCTCCCGTCGCGCCCGGTGTTCCACCGCTCGCAGCGCCAGCTTGCCCGGCTCCAGCCGTGGTACCTCGATCGGCTCCGTCCTGATCCGCTCCAGGATCTCCAGCCGCCGTCGCCGCACCGCGTTCCGCACCGCCTCCGACCGCCGCGCCGAGGACTCCGACACCCGCCGGAAATCGTCGCTCCGCTCGGCCGCCTCGACCCGTTCGAACCGGTACAGCCGGACCTGCGGCGCCGCCCTGAGCCGTGGATTGGCGCTCAGGCGGTCGGGCGCCCCGAGCAGCCGGTGCACCATCCTGCCGGTCCACCCGCGAGTCCGCAGTCCCGCCAGAGAGACGTACCGCTGCCCGTCCTCCTCGTGTTCGTTCTCATGCTTCTCGTAGCCCCGATCGTCGGCATGGCAAGCCATGGCTACCTCCCCCGTAGCGTGGTCGTCACGCTCTGTGACGACATCCCCCATTAAAGCGCCCACCACTGACAATCACCCGAGTCGCACCGGTGCGGATTGCGGCGTTCCTGCCGCAGGCTGGGAAGCATGCCGACGGACGAGCAGGACTTCGCCGACCAGAATCTCCTCGACCGGACCCTCTCCGACCAGGCCTTTCTCGACCGGGTCGCCGATCGTCTCGCCGACCTGCCCGCCGTCCGTGCCGTCGCTCTCGGCGGCTCGCGTGCGCAGCACACGCATCGGCCCGACAGCGACTGGGACCTCGCCGTCTACTACCGGGGCGCCTTCGACCCCGCCGAACTGCGCGCCGTCGGCTGGGCGGGCGAGGTCTCCGAGATCGGCGGCTGGGGCGGCGGGGTGTTCAACGGCGGGGCATGGCTGACGGTCGAGGGACGGCGGGTCGACGTCCACTACCGGGAACTCGACGTGGTCGAGCACGAGTTGGCGGAGGCGGAGGAGGGCCGGTTCCGGGTGGAGCCGCTGCTGTTCCATCTCGCCGGGATCCCCAGCTACCTGGTCGTCGCCGAGCTGGCGGTCAACGAGGTGCTGCGAGGGCAGCTGCCCCGTCCGCCGGCCTACCCCGAGAGACTCCGGCACACCGCCCGCGAACGCTGGTACGGAACCGCCCGTGCCACGCTCGCCTACACGAGGGCCAACCACGCACCCGAGGACCGCCGTACGGAGGTCGCGGGAGCCATCGCGGTCGCCGCCATGCAGACCGGGCACGCGGTGCTTGCCGCGAAGGGGGAGTGGGTGACCAACGAGAAACACCTGCTGGAGCGGGCGGGACTGCGGGGCGTGGACGACATCATCGCCTCACTCGGTGATCCCTCCGAGCGGGCGAGTGTGCGTGCCGTCGACGATGCCGAGCTGCTTTTCGGGGTTGCGGACCGGAATACGGGAACTCGCAAATAGCCCGTCAACTCAACAGCCCTTCGGCCCGAGTCCCTGACTCTCCGCTCCTTGGCCCTCGTCCCGCCCTCCGTCCGCCCTTGCGTTCATAAAGAACGCGGCTTTCGGGCGAACCGTCACTTCCCCGAAATACTCGCGCCCCATCTCCTCCAACGCCCCGATCTACGGTGGACACCACAGCCCGGCCATCGTCGCCCGAAGGCATCGCACCCCCGCCCTCGTCTCGACAGGAGCCCCGTGTCACGCCCCAGCAGTACGCGCCCGCGTCTCGCTCTGCCGCCCTGGCTCGCCCACGCGCTGCGCGCCCAGCGCGGACCCGTGCCCTGGAACGCGGTCGTCCGGGGTGCGCTGTCCGCCGGTCCGCTGCTGCTGGCCGGCGTACTGGCCGACCGCACCTCCCTAGGTGTCGTCGCCGCGCTCGGGGCCATGCTCGCCGGGATCAACGACCGGCCGGGCAGTCGGCGTTCCTCCATCAGGCGCCTCGGCGTGCCCGCGCTGGCCGGAGCCGCCGGACTGATCGTCGGAACGTACGCCGGACAGCAGTTCGGAGCCGTACCGCTGACCCTTGTCCTCACCGCCCTCGGACTCCTCGCGGGCGGCATCAGCGCCATCGGGCCCGTCGCGTCCGGCGCCGGTACGCAACTGCTCGTCGCCGCCGCCATCGGGGCCGGGATGCCGCTGCCCGAGCCGGGCTGGGAACGGGCCCTGTTCTTCGTCGCGGGCGCCGGCTGGCTGCTCGCCCTGCGCCTCGTACTGCCCACCCCCGGTGCCACCGCCGGTGACTTCCGCTTCGACGGCGAACGTGACGCCGTAGCCGCCGTGTACGACGCCGTCGCCCATCTCCTCGACGCCGCCGGAACCGACGAGGCCGGCTCCCGGCGCGTCGCCCTCACCGCCGCCCTCGACCACGCCCAGGACGCCCTCGGCGGGCCCCGGCTGCGCCGGTACGCCACTTCCGCGGACGAGCGACGGCTGCGCACCCAGTACGCCGCCGCGCTGCCCCTCGCCGAGGCCGCGACCGCCCTCGCCTGGAGCGGGGACGCCCTCCACGCGCGCGTGGCCGAAGGTCCCCGGCGCCTCGCCGCCGCCGTACGGACCAACACGCACACCGGTCCGCTGCCCGCCCCCGCCCGCAGCGCGCCGGGGCTGCGCGCCCTCGACGACGCGCTGCTGCACGCCGCCGACGCCTTCGACGGGGGCGGCGACACGGACGACCTGCACAAGCGGGGCCGTACCGTCGCGTCGCTGCTGCGCACGGCCGTCGACTCCGGCGGGCGCGAGTACGGGCTGCGGGTCGCGCTCTGCTTCGGGGCCGGCGCGGCCGTCGCGCAGGCGACGCACCACGAGCACTGGTACTGGATTCCGGCCACCGCCGTCTTCCTCGTCAAGCCCGACCTCGGACCGCTCGTCTCGCGCGTCCTGTGCCGGGCGGCGGGGACCGTCCTCGGGGCCGTCGCCTTCGCGGGCCTCGCCGCCGTACTGCCCCGGCCCGAGGGGCTCGTCGTCCTCGTCGCCCTGAGCGGCGCGCTGATTCCCGTCGCCACCCGGCACTTCGCCGCCCAGACCGCTGTCGTCACGGTGCTCGTGCTCGCCCTCGTGATGGTCGGCGGGGAGCCCCAGGCATCGTGGAGCCGGATCGTCGAGACCCTGGTGGCCTGCGCGATCGTGCTGATCGTGGGGCATCTGCCGATGCCCGGGCAGCGCGGCGGGGGCGTGAAGGCGCGGCTGGCGCGGGCCGCCGAGGCCGCGCAGGCCTACCTCCAGCATGTGATGAGCGGCTCGGACGACCGCCAGGCGCGCTGGGTGCTGCGCCGCGAGGCCTATCGCGCCCTCGCCGAGGCCCGTACCGCCATTGGGCACTCCGCCGCCGAACTGCCCGCCCTGGCACGGCACACCGAGGGTACGGAGGAGGTCGCCTCCACCCTCGAACGACTTGTCGACACAACGACCGCCTGTGCCGTGCACCTCGACGACACCGGCCGCCTCACCCGCCGACACACCGAACACCTCACCGAACTCCTGGACGAGCTCGCCGAGCGACGCGAGCGCGCGGGGCTGCGCGTGCGGGTATCGGGTGTGGGCGAGATGCCTCTCGCGGGCTGAGCACCACTACGCGTCGGTCGATCCGTATCCACACCGGGGTGTGGTGCGAGCCGGATGCGCCTCGGCGGGCTGCGAGTGCGGGTGTTGGGTGTGAGTGAGGCGCTTCTCGCGGGCTGAGGACAGCTTGACGTCGGTCGACCCGTATCCACACCGGGCGCGGCGCGAGCCTGGCGCGTCTCGCCCGGGCTGCGAATGCGCGTCCCGCGCGCGGGTGAGACTCCCTTCACGGGCTGAGGGCGAGCTGCCCCCCCCACGTGGCCGAGGGCGGCTCCACGTCAGCGGATGCGTGTCCCGCGCGCGGGTGGGACGCCGCCCGCGTCGACCGGGGGGACTCCGCGTCAGTCGATCCGCACCCACACCGGCGCGTGGTCCGAGCCCGGTGTGCCTCGCCGGGCCTCCGGGTCAGGGCCGATCGAGGGGAGGGTCGGTGCCCCGGTTCCGGGCAGGCCCGTGCCCGCCTCCGTCGTGCGGCGGAGCAGGTGGTGGCTCAGGAGGACGTGGTCGATCAGTTCGCGGTGGCCCGAGTTGATCCGCGAGTAGCGCTGTTCGGCCGGAATGAGCGGGGCCACGTCCCACAGGCGCGTCGCGTCGCCCTTGTCGTCGTGCTCGTAGCCGGGCGTGCCGATCTCCGAGCCGGGCGGGCCGAGCAGTATCTGGGTGGTCGCCGCCCGCACCTCGTCGTTCAGGTCGCCCAGGATCATCACGTCCCGCGTGCGGCCCTCGCCGGCCAGCAGCTCGTCGGCGAGGGCCCGCAGCGCGGTCGCCTCGGCGGCACGCCGGGACAGGGCGTACGCGCCGTACCGGGCCCGTTCGCCCTCGTCGAGCGGGTGGAAGCGGCCGTTCGGGTACGACAGCAGCTTGGACTTCAGATGGGCGACGGCCGCCCGTACCGGACCGCCCTCGGTGTCCGCCTCCACGGCCATGAAGCCACGGCCCGTCACCGAGACCTCCAGGCCCGAGTCGTCCACCTGCACCGGACGCAGCTTCTCCGGGAACGCGTTCGTGTCGGCGAGCACCTCGAACGCCAGACGGCCCAGGAAACCGACCCGGATGCCCCGGCTGTCCGGGAGCCGCGAGGTCGCGATGGACCAGCCGCTGCCCAGCAGGTCGATCAGATCGTGCAGTGCCTCGACGTCCCCGACCTCCTGGACGGCGAGCAGCGCCGGGTCGAGTTCCGTGATCACGGCGGCGAGGGCGGCGAGTTTCGCCTCGTACGCCGCCTCGTCCTTCGGGCCGAACGGGCCGCCCGGTCGGTAGAGGTTCTCCAGGTTCCAGGTCGCGACGATCATGCCGGGCTCCCCCTCAGGTCCAGCGACTTCCGGCAACTTCCCGCGCGTTCCGGTGAGTTCCGGACGTTGTGTCACGTTGTGCGTCCAGCGTGCCCGCGCCGCCGCCCCCGGCGACAGGGCGACGCGGGGATGCGCGGTTCACGTCGCCCACCGGTACGAGCGCGTCGTACGGTGGCCGTATGACGCCTTCTCCCGCCGCTCCGGCGGACCTCGTCATCACCGGCTGCACCGCCCTCCGCCACACCGGCGCCGACGAACGGATCGAGTTCGCCGAGGACACCTCGATCGTCGTACGGGGAGGGGTCATCGAGGCGATCGGCGTGGGAGTCGACGTCCCGGATGCCGTCGAACGTATCGACGCGCGCGGGCAGGTGGCCATGCCGGGGCTCGTCAACTGCCATACGCACGCCCCCATGGTCGCGTTGCGCGGGATCGCCGAGGACCTGCCCACCGAGGAGTGGTTCAACGACGTCGTCTGGCCGATCGAGTCCAACCTCACGGACATCGACGTGGAACTGGGCGCGCGGCTCGCCTGTGCCGAGATGATCCGCGGCGGGGTCACCTGCTTCGCCGACCACTACTTCTCGATGGACACCGTCGCCGCGGTGGTCGAGGAGTGCGGGATCCGCGCGCACCTCGGTGAGGCGTACTTCTCCTCGCAGGGGCCCCAAGGTCGCGAGAAGTCGCTGGAGTTCGCGCTGCGGCACCGGGGCGGCGCAGGCGGCCGTATCACCACCGCCCTCGCCCCGCACGCCCCGTACACCGTCGACGACGCCGACCTCGCCGCTACCGCCGGCCTCGCCCGCGAACACGGCCTGCCCGTCCACATCCACGCCGCCGAGAACCGCGACCAGACCGACACCAGCCTCGCCCGCCACGGCGTCACCCCGATCGAGGTCCTGGCCCGCACCGGCGTCCTCAGCGGCGACCTCGACGTCCTCCTCGCACACGGCACCGGCATCGTCGAGCGCGACCTTCCCGTCCTGGAGCGCACGAACGGACGTACGGCCGTGGCGACCTCGCCCCGTGGATACCTCAAGTTCGCCTGGCCCACCACCACTCCGGTGCGCGCCCTGCGCGAGATCGGTGTCCCCGTCGGGCTCGCAACCGATGGCGCCGCCTCCAACAACTCGCTCGACGTGTGGGAGTCCATGGCGCTCACCTCGCTGATCCAGAAGTCGACCGAGGGCGACCCCCGCTGGCTGACCTCCCGCCAGGCCCTCCACCACGCCACGCTGCAGAGCGCGCGGGCCGTGGGACTCGGCGAGCGGATCGGCAGTCTGGCACCCGGCCGGAGGGCCGACATCGTCCTCGTCGACCTCACCGGGCCGCACACCCAGCCCGTGCACGACGTCGCCGCCACCCTCGTTCACAGCGCCCGCTCCTCGGACGTGCGTACGACGATCGTCGACGGCCGTGTCCTCATGCGCGACCGCGAGCTGCTGACCCTCGATGTGCCGGGCATCGTCCGCGAGTTGGGCGAACGGCTGCCCGCACTCGTCGACCGGAGCCACGGAAAGCGCATCCAGGACTACGACACCTGAGATTTTTTCCCGGGCGGCGATGAGTTCCGCGCGCCCCGTCGGTCCACCCCTGAGAACGGACCGTTCCACAACGGGGGCCTGGAGGGGCGATGACACTTCCGCGGATCGTTTCGCGCGACCAATGGCGGGCGGCACGCGAGGCGTTGCTGGTCAAGGAGGAGGTCGTCACGCGCGCGCGTGACGCGCTGAACGCCGAGCGGCGCGAGCTGCCCATGGTCGCGGTCGACGAGGAATATGTGTTCGAGGGCGGCGACGGCAAGGCCACCCTGCTCGACCTCTTCCAGGGCCGCCGCCAACTCGTCGTCCACCACTTCATGTTCGCCCCCGAGTGGGACGCGGGCTGCGCCGGCTGCTCGGAGTTCCTCGACAACGTCGGTCACCTGGCGCACCTGTGGGCCCGCGACGCCTCGTTCGCGGCCGTGTCCCGGGCGCCGTACACCCGCATCCTGCCGTTCAAGGCGCGCATGGGATGGACGGTGCCGTGGTACTCGTCGTACGGAAACGACTTCAACCGCGACTTCCTGGTGACGTCCGGGAACGCGGGGGAGGCCGTCGAGCGGTCCGGCGTGAGCTGCTTCCTGCGGGAACACGACCAGGTCTTCCACACGTACTCGGCATACGGACGCGGCCTCGACGGCCTCGGCTCGGCCACGAGTTTCCTGGACCTCATGCCATTGGGGACGCCCGACGGCCACGCGCGCGTGCGGCGTCACGACGAGTACGAGGACTGATACGGAGGGCGACAAAAGGGGTTTCCGAGGATGTAACAGGGTGAGGCGATCCTCACATCTGCCGGTGAACGCGTGTCAACTACGTCTCAGTACGGTCACTTGGCGAGGCCTTTTCCCCATGATGAGCGTTTAACTCTACGAGATCAGCGCTACATGGAGGTGCAGGGTGAACGGGCGACAGGTGCTCGAACGCTTTCCCGCCGGCGGACCGCGCGGTTCCTGGCCGGCTGAGGAGTTCGCACAGGCATGCCGTCTGGAGGGCCAGGCGGCGGAGGTCGTCATGGACCTCGCCACGGACGCGTTCCTGGTGATCGTGCGGGGCGGGTCCGCGGGGGAGTGAAGGCGCTCAGGCGCTGATCGGCCTCGACCAGGTGGGGGTCGTCCCCGTCACCTGGCACAGGGCGAGGTAGAGCGGTATCGGCGGGGTGTACGGCAGGGTGTCCGCCGGGCGGTGCAGCAGGGACGGGACGCGCGGGGCGTCGAGGAGCACCGCTCCCGTGGCGTAGTGCGACGGGGCAGGCCACTCCAGGGCGTAGTCGGAGTCGGCGGGGACCAGCCACCACCAGCGGCCCGCGTCCGCGTACACACAGCCCACGCGCGGGAGCCGGGGCAGTACGCGTGGGCCGAAGCGGGCGGGTACCGCCACCGCGTCGCAGCCCAGGGGGGCGGTCATGCCGTCCGGTATCGGGAGGCGCAGGGGAGTTCCCGGGCGGGGCGCACTGTGCAGACCGCGTTTCATGCGCACCAGTGTGTCCATGCTCACGACCCGGCCCCCCGTGGAACTGCCCCTTACACCCATTCGGCCTCTGTCCCCGTCCCCGATGTCGCGTGGCGTTGAAACCGGTGCCGCCCGTGGTGCCCGTTCTCGGGCTGTGTGTCGTCGGCGGGCTCCGGTTCCGGGTCGCCGGGCGTGCCCGGGCGGGGCGGTGGCGCGCCCCAGCCGAGGTCGCCGCGGGCCGCCGTGCCCTCCTGGGCGTCTGCGGCCGCGTCGGCGCGACGGGCGAGCTCCGCCCAGACCAGCAGGCCGGGACCGTGCTCCTGGGCCCCCCAGGCCCTGCACATGGCCTCGACGAGGAGCAGCCCCCTCCCCTGCTCGTCGTCGGGGCGCTGCGGCGACTGATGGGGCACGCCGGGGGCGCAGCCCTCGTCACGCACGGCTATGCGCACCAGGTCGTCGCCGTCGTGCAGCTCGCAGACTATGTGGCTGCTCGCGGTGTGCACGATGGCGTTGGTGACCAGCTCGGTGACGACGAGAGCCGCCGTGTCGCAGGTGTCCTCGCAGACCGACCAGCCCGTGAGCCGGGCACGCGTCAGGCGACGGGCCTGCGCGGGCGAGCCCGGATGGGCGGCCAGCTCGAAGCGGAACCGGCGCTCGGCCGCCGTACCGGGGCGCAGCGAGGCTGCGGACCCGGGACCGGAGCGGTCCGCGGCGGCGTCTGTTCCTAAGGGCGGGGACGGGATCACGCTTGCCACTATCTCCCCGCCGTGAACACTTGGCAAGTGTCACTCTGAAAAATGCAGAGTGCGGTGTGACGGAGTGGAACGGCGTGGCACACTGCTCGCAACAGCACGCGGAGCGGCGCCAGTTGGGACTTTCGGCAGGTTTTCGAATAAACCTTCGAACAGATTCCGGTTTGGCGCCGCCGGGCTGTCAGGAATCTTCACCGGGTGTTCCGGTGCTCGATGGAGGTGGAGCGTGAGCGAACCGCGGTCCGCGCCGACGGTCGGACAGGTCGTCCTCGGCCGGCGCCTGCTGGACCTGCGGGAGCGTGCGGGCCTGCGGCGCGAGGAGGCCGCGCGCATCCTCCGGGTCGCCCCCGCCACCGTCCGTCGTATGGAGATGGCCGAGGTCGCGCTCAAGATTCCCTACCTCCAGCTCCTCCTGAAGTCGTACGGCGTCTCGGACGACGAGGCCGAGGCGTTCGTCCAGCTGGCCGAGGACGCCAACCAGCCCGGGTGGTGGCAGCGGTTCCACGACGTGCTGCCCGGCTGGTTCTCCATGCACGTCAGCCTGGAGGGCGCGGCCGGCCTCATCCGCCAGTACGAGCCCCACTTCGTCCCCGGACTGCTGCAGACCGAGGAGTACGCCCTTGGTGTCCTGAAATCGGGCGCCATCGGCCAGACCAGACCCGAGGACATCGAGCGCCATGTCGCGCTGCGCATGGAACGCCAGGGACTGCTCACTCGCGACGGAGCGCCCCGGCTGTGGGTCGTGATGGACGAGACCGTCCTGCGCCGCCCGGTGGGCGGACCGGAGGTGATGCGTGCGCAGATCGACAAACTGCTCGAAGCCACGAACCTGCCCAACGTGACGATCCAGGTCGCCCCCTTCGCATCGGGGCCGCACCCGGGCACGTACGGGCCCTTCGTGCTCTTTCGTTTTGCCGTGCCGGAACTCCCGGACATGGTCTACAGCGAGTACCTGACCGGCGCCATCTATCTGGATTCGCGCACCGAGGTGGCAACCCACCTGGAGGTCATGGACCGCATGGCGGCTCAGTCCGCTACAGCACATCGCACGAAGGAGATCCTCCGGGATCTCCGCAAGGAGCTCTGAATCTCTGCATGGATCGCATGACGTCCAAGGCCCGGATACGCCACGAGCGAATCAATGAGCTGACCACTGAACGGGTCACAGAGCGGGCGAGCGCCCGCATCTACAACGGCATGCCCGCCGGCGAACTGGGCAGCGAAGGCTGGCACAAGCCGTGGAGCGGCGGCAACGGCGGCAACTGCCTGGAGGCGATGAAGCTCGCCGACGGCCGGATCGCCCTCCGCCAGTCCACCGACCCGGAAGGACCGGCGCTGATCTACACCACCGACGAGATGCTCGCCTTCATCGAGGGCGCGAAGGCGGGAGAAGCGGACTTCCTCCTGTCCTGACAGCTGTTCCCAGGGCTCGTTCCCAGCCCTTTGATCCCATGTTCCTAATTTTTGGTGCTCAGTTGATCACTTGCCACGCAAGACCCCGAAGAGACTTACGGAGTTCGTCATGACCGGGCAGCCCTCCATCGAGATCGACACCAGCAAGCCCCATCCCGCACGGATGTACGACTGGTATCTGGGCGGCAAGGACAACTACCCGGTCGACGAGGCGATGGGCCGGCAGATGCTCGCCCTCGACCCGCGCGTGCCGGTGATGGCCAAGGTCAACCGCGCCTTCATGCACCGCGCCACGCGCTGGCTCGCCGGGCACGGCGTCCGCCAGTTCCTCGACGTCGGCACCGGCATCCCGACCGAGCCGAACCTCCACCAGGTCGCCCAGGAGATCGCCCCCGACGCGCGGGTCGTCTACTGCGACAACGACCCCATCGTGCTGGCCCACGCGGCGGCCCTGCTGCGCGGTACGGAGGAGGGCGTCACCGAGTACCTCCAGGCCGATGTGCGCGACCCGGACGCCATCATCGAGGGCGCGAAGGGGATCCTCGACTTCGAACGGCCGATCGCGCTCTCCCTCGTCGCCCTGCTGCACTTCGTCTCCGACGAGGACGGCGCGCACGACCTGGTCGGCCGGCTGCTGGCCGCGCTGCCCGCGGGCAGCTACCTCGTGATGACCCACGCGACCGCCGACTTCACCCCGGAGGAGTCCGCGGCCGCGACGGCGAAGCTCAAGGCCGCGGGCGTCACCCTCGCCCTGCGCTCCCGCACCGAGTTCGCCCGCTTCTTCGACGACCTCGACCTGGTCGAGCCCGGCGTCGAGGTGGTCGACAAGTGGCACCCGGAACTGGGCGAGCCGATCCCGGGCCAGGAGGACGGCGTGATTCCCGGGTACGGGGCGGTGGGTCGTACGTCCTGACGGGGGCAGCGGGTGGTGGGTTACGGGTTCACAGCCACGACATCATGCGCCGAGGCGCGTCCACCAGCCGGCTGACCGCCACCACCGCGAGTGGCGGTTGCTCCGCCTTGTCCTTGTCGAGGCTCAGCCCGTAGTAGATCTGCTCGATCGACGGCGGGCCGACCGCGAGGTTGGCCCAGACCGCCGCCGACGGTGACTGCTTGTCGGCCTGGACGAGATACGCCGCCGCCATCGCTCCGGTACGGCCGACGCCGGCGCCGCAGTGCACGAACACCGGCCCGGACGACGAGGCGACGACGTCGAGGAACTGTCGCACCTGCTGCTCGGTGGGCGTCTGCCCGTCGCGGATCGGCAGGCGTACGACGTTCAGCCCGGCCTTGGCCGGTTCGGCGAGCTGGGCCGCGCTCAGGTCCTCGGCGCGCAGATCGACGACGGTGGTGATGCCGAGGCCCGCCAGCGCCCGGTAACCGGCCGGCGAGGGCGCGGCGCCGCGCCACAACCGCCCCTGGGAGTCCACGCGTTCGAAGTGGTGGACGCCCTGGACCGTACGGGTCCCCGCCTGCGTCGGAGTCTCCGAGCCGACCCAGTGCGACACCGCCAGGATGCCGAGCGCGCCCGTGGCCCACAGGGCGAGATAGCCGATGGCGACTCTGCCGAGGATCCGCAGGACGCGGCGGACCGCAGGGTGGCTACGCAGCGGTAGCGAGGGTGGGGGAGCGGTGATGACAGCCATGACGACCCGGGGAGGTTGGAGGCGGGGGCGCGTTCGTACGTTCGTTTCAGGGGACGAGAGCGCTTTGCATCGTAACCCGGGCCGCTGACAGCGGAGCCTTTACGTGACGTACGGCTCCTTTCTGTGTATATTTTCCTATTTACCCTGATTGTGGTGACCCTAGTCGCCGTCCTCGTCCACATCCCCGATACCGACGACCGTGAGGTGCGCGCGGTCGAGGGCGGCGTCCTCCAGGCAGCCGCGCAGCCGCATCCGGTCGTGCTCCGCGAGCGCCGGCTGGACCATACCGGCGAACACCCCGTCACCGAGATCGCCGAGGGTCGCGCGGTTGAGCGGCACGGAGGTGGAGTCCCGGCACTGTTCCCAGACCTGGTGCGCGGCCAGGGCGCGCCGCTCCTCGGAGATGACGCTGCCGCTGCCCCGCAGGTCGACCTGGACGAGGACGGAGGTCGCCCGGCTGTCGGTGTCCGCCTGCTGCTCGCGGGTCTGGGTGAGGTCCGCGAGCCCGACGACCAGCGCGCCGAGCAGCGCGACCCCGACGACACCGACGGCCGCCGTCCGCGCGACCTGGCCCGGTGAACGCCGGCCGCCGGCCGGGGGCAGGTCCTCCAGATCGGCGTCGGCCGCCGGATCGGGCGCGGCCAGCACGGCCAGCCGTCCGGCGAGCCGCCGCTCGGCGGGCTTGGCGGTGATCGACGCGACCCGCTGCACCAGCCAGGCGAGCCCGGACAGCAGCACACCGGTGACCATGAGCACCGGCACGAAGACGTACGTGCGTTCGGCGGGCTCGTCCAGCCAGCGGAACCGTCCGGCGCCCTGCCGGGCCGGCGACTCCCGCAGCCGGGCCAGCACGTCCTGCTGTCTCCGGCCGGACTCCCTGACCTGGTCCTGGGTCTCGCGCATCTGTTCCTCGATCCGCGAGAGCCGCCCGATCAGCATGATCCCGAGCAGCATCACCTCGACGACGAGCAGCAGCACCCCGCACAGGACGGCCCGCTGCCACTGCCAGCGGTAGAGGTAGATGACGACGTAGGTGCCCGCCCCGGCGGCGGCCAGCCACGCGAACACATAGGCGATTCGCCTCATCGTCCGTCCTCCGTCCCGGTCTCGTCCCCGGTGCGCACCTCGCCGGTGGTGCCGTCGACCGTGAGGCGCGTGCCCGGCGCGAACCGGCTCACGGCGTCCGTCGCGCCGACGACCGCAGGCAGCCCGAACTCCCGCGCCAGCACGGCCAGATGGGACAGCGGGCTGCCGGTCTGCGCGACCAGGCCGGTGAGCCCCGGCAGCAACGGGGCGAGGGCGGGGTCGAGCGTGCGGACGACGAGCACCGCGTCCGCGGGCGGGGTCCCGGTGCCGTCCCAGACGGTTCCGGCGGCCCGCCCGCCGGACACGCCCCGGCCGCCGTCGCCGGAGGGGCCGGTGCTCCGCTCGGCGACCACGGTCCCGTCCTCGGCGACCCGGAAGGAGTCCGGCAGCGGGGCGGACACGGGCTGCGGCTGCCTCTTCCGTACGTCCTCGGGCAGCGGCCCGCCCTCAAGCGCGGTCATGAACTCCGGCCATCGCAGCAGCCCGACCCGTGCGCCGTCGTCCAGACCTCCGCGTACGACGAGCCTGCGCGCCCCCTCCCGTACGAGCCGCACCTGCAGCTCCTGCACCCACCTGACCCGCAGCCGGAGCGCCTCACGAGGCGGGAGCACGGGCGCGGCGGCGGCCGGCTTGCCGGCGGGGTGGCGGAACGGGCGGATGACGGTGACGGTCGCCGAACGCGGGTGTTCGTCCGTTTCGGAGCGGCGTTCGGTCAGGTTGGAACGGTGTCCCGCGCGCGGGGTGCCGTTGGGGCCGCCCTCCTGTGTCGACGCCTGCGTCGCAGCCGGAAGCCGGATCCGTCCGCGCAGGCTCGGTGCCGTCAGGGCCAGGACCACCGGCTCGGCGGCCACGACGTGCTCGTCGGGCAGCCCCTGGGCGCGGGCGTCCGCGAGCGCGGAGAGGGCGGCACCGGCTGCCGTACGGCTGTTGCCGCCTGCCCTGCCGCCCGGCTTCTCGTGCAGCAGCGCACCGGCCAGCGCCTCCTGGGCGTGCAGCGCGACCAGCGTCGTACGCGTCCAGCGCAGGGTGGACGCAAGTCCGGTCGCCGGGATCTCGGCGGGCGGCGGGGTCTCGGCCAGCCGGCGGTCGACGTCCGCCACGAGGTCGACGGCGAGCCCGGGCAGCGCGGAGGCCAGCCGTCCCGTCCGCCAGGCGGCGGCGAGGCGGCGCCCGCCCGGGGCCGGGTTGAGCAGCGCGAGCCAGCGGTGCCGGGGCGGAACGGCGCCGAGCAGCTCCAGATCGGCGGCGGCCCGTCCGCCGACCGCGGTGACCACCGGCACGGCACGCAGCCGGCGCCGGGGCGCGGTGCCCCCGATGTCGAGCGCGGCGGCGAGCCCCCGGGCCATGGGGGCCACCCACAGGTCCTCCTCCAGCGGCTCCAGCTGGTCCGGCAGGGTCTCCGCGACCGGGCCGGGGCCCAGCAGCCGGGCCCCGCGCGAGGGGCGGACGGCCATCGCGGTGATCGGGCGGCTCTGGAACAGCCACAGCTGCCCGTGGTCGTCGAACCCGAACTCGATGTCCTGGGGCCCGTCGAAGACCTTGCGGGCCTGCTGCGCGAGGCGGGCCAGTCGGCGCAGTTCGAAGGTGCCGAGGAGCGGCTCGGCGTCCGCAGGTTCCGTGCGCAGCATGCGGCCACGGGGGCTCAGCCAGTAGTTGGTGCCGGCCTGTTCCCCGCTGACCAGGCTGTCGGGGCCGCCGCGCACCGCGCTCACCAGCATCCGGTCGGCGCGTCCCTCGACGGGATCGGCGCCGAACATCACCCCTCCCACGCGCGCGGTGAGCATCGGCTGGACCAGCACCGCCATTGGTGCGGGGGGTTCGCCTGGCCGGTGCGCGGAGTCGAGCACGGTCCGCACCGCCGTGAGGAACCCGGCCCAGCCGCGGACGTCGAGCACGGAGGCGAACTGGCCCGCCAGGGACGACTCCTCGGTGTCCTCCTGCGGTGAGGAGGACCGGACGACGAGCGGGCGCTCACCGCCGTCGGAGAGCGTGTCCCAGGCGTGGCGCAGCGCGGACAGGTCGTCGGACGAACCGACGGTCTCGGGGGCGGGGTGCGGTATGACGAATCCGGGCAGTACCGGCAGTCCGGCACGGGCCGCGCGGGCGAGGTTGGCCGCCTTGGAACCGGCGAGCAGGGGGAGTGCGGCGGAGGGCTGGTCCAGGGGGACGGCTTCCCTGCCGTGCGTCCCGACCGGGTCGAGCAGGCCGTGTGCCCCGACCGCGTTCAGGACCGCCCCGCCGCGGGGGTCGTCCCCGTCGCGCGCGCCTTCTCCGTGACGTTCATCGAGCGTCGTCATAGAACACCCTCCAGGACCGACCGCCAACAGGGGGGACGCGTAGGGTTGGCCCTGCGCCTGACGACGGAACGAAGGATTTTGGCGGCAGGCCCGTGGGGCCTGTCTCCTGCGTCAATGATCCCACCGAGGGCCTTATTCCACGTCTGCGAGAAGCCGTTTTCCGGTCACCGTGAATAAGGTCACCCAGAGCAACCAAGTGCTGGCCGCTCGCGTTGTCGGCGCTCGCTCAACCCGGAGGAAGCACCTGGCAGAGCGCCTCCAGCGCCGCCCCGTAGGCATGCTCGGAGGGTGCCGCGTACCCCACGACGAGCCCGTCGGGCCGGCCCCCTTCCGGGGTGCGGAACTCCGGATGCCGGAACTCCGCGAGCCCGTCAAGGGCGATTCCGCGCCAGGCCGCCGCCTTCACCGCCGACCGCTCCGTCCCGGGCGGCAGCCGCAGCACGGCGTGCAGCCCGGCCGCGACCCCGGTGACCTCGACCTGCGGCGCATGCGCGGCGAGCGCGGCGACGAGCCGGTCACGGCGGCGCCGGTACCGCTGCCGCATCCGCCGCACATGACGGTCGTACGACCCGGACCCGAGGAAGTCCGCGAGCGCCAGCTGATCGAGTGCGCTCGCCCATCCCTCGCGCTCGCCCTTCACCGCGAGCACGGGTTCCACGTACCGCTCCGGAAGCACCATCCAGCCCAGCCGCAGCGCGGGGGAGAGGCTCTTGCTGACCGAGCCGAGGTGGATCACCCGCTCCGGGTCCAGCCCCTGTACGGCGCCGACGGGACGGCGGTCGTAACGGAACTCCCCGTCGTAGTCGTCCTCCAGAATCAGCCCGCCACGCGCGCGTGCCCAGTCGATCACGGCCGCCCGGCGCTCGGGGTTCAGCGGGCCGCCGGTCGGGAACTGGTGCGCGGGTGTGAGCAGGACGGCCCGTTCCCGGTCGAGCAGGCCGACCTGCGCGCCGTCCTCGTCGAGGGGCAGCGGCACGGTCCGTACCCCGGCGGCGGCCAGCAGCTCCCGGTGGAAGCCGAGTCCGTACGCCTCCACGGCCAGCGGCCCGCGCAGGACGGCGCCCACGCCCCCGCTCGTGCCGCCGAAGAGGAGCCGCAGGGCGTGCGCGAAGCCCGAGCAGACGACGATCCGCCCGGGCTCGGTACGGACGCCACGCGCGCGTGCCAGGTACTCCGCGAGCGCCTCCCGCAGTTCGACGCGGCCGGCCGGGTCACCGGGCCCGAACGCCTCGTTGGGCGCCTGCTGGAGCGCCCGCCGGTAGGAGGCCAGCCATGCGGAACGCGGGAACTCCGACGCGTCCGGCTTGCCCTGACGCAGATCGTGCCGCGGCCCACGCGCGCGTGGAGGAGCCTTTACGGGGACACGGGAGGTCGCCTTCACAGGTTCGGCACGCTCCGCTACCCGGGTGCCCGAGCCCTGGCGGGCGGTCAGCCAGCCCTCGGCGACGAGTTCGGCGTATGCGTCGGCCACCGTGTTGCGGGCCACGCCGAGATCGGCGGCGAGGGAACGGTACGGCGGCAACAGGGTGCCGGGCGCCAGTCGGCCGCTTCGGACGGCGTCCCGCAGGGCCCGGATCAGCGCGGCCCGCCGCCCGCCGGGCCCCGACAGCTCCAGATGCAGGTCGGCGCCGATCCGCTCGGCGGAATTGACCCATGTTTCTGCCATGGAAATGCACCCTACAGCCGGTCTTTCCGGCTCGTAGGTTCGTACTCATGACGACGAACACGAGCACCGCGAACCCCACGACCGCCCACCTCACGGAGGCGGACCGAGCGCCCCGGCTGAACCTCGCGAAGACGGCTCCCAAGGTCTTCCGCGCCCTCGTCGGCTTCGACGCGGCGGCCCGCGAGGGCCTCGACCCGGCGCTGGTCGAGCTGATCCAGATCCGCGCCTCGCACCTCAACCACTGCGCGTACTGCCTCCACATGCACACGAACGACGCGCGCAGGGCGGGCGAGAGCGAGGACCGGCTGCACCTGGTCGCGGTGTGGCGCGAGGCCCGCCACTTCTACACCCCGAGGGAACAGGCGGCGCTGGCCCTCGCGGAGGCGGTCACCCTGATCGCCGACGCGGGCGTCCCGGACGACGTCTACCGCGAGGCGGCGGCCCACTTCGACGAGCGGGAACTCGCCCAGGTGCTGTCCCTGATCCTCACGATCAACACCTGGAACCGGGTGGCCCTGGCGACCCGCAAGGTGGCGGGCACGGACGAGCGCTGACCGGCCTCAGACGGGGCTGGAGGGGGTCACACGGTCATCGGGCGGTCGTACGGCCCGATGGGCGCCGGCAGCCGTGTGGCGCCCGTCAGGCGGCGGTCCACGGCCGCCGCCACCGCCCGCCCCTCCGCGATCGCCCACACGATCAGCGACTGCCCACGGGCCGCGTCCCCCGCCGCGAACACACCCGGCACGTTCGTCGCGAAGTCCGCGTCACGGGCGATCGTGCCGCGCGGGTCGAGGGCGAGCCCGAGCTGCTCGACCAGGCCGTCCTCCCGGTCGGGGCCGGAGAAGCCGAGGGCGAGCAGCACGAGGTCGGCGGGGAGCGTCCGCCCGGACCCGGGCAGCGGCCGGCGCTCCGCGTCCACCTCGACGAGATGCAACTCCCGTACGCGCCCGTCCGCGTCGCCCGTGAAGCGGAGCGTGGACGCCGCGAAGAGCCGCGCGTCGGCGTCGGCGGCGGGCGCCGACTCCAGGTCGCGGGCCTCCTCGTGCGCGGCCGACAGCCGGTAAATCTTCGGGTACGTCGGCCAGGGGTCGAAGTCCTCGTCGCGCTCCTGGCCGGGCTGGGCGTAGATGTCCAACTGGGTGACGGAGGCGGCCCCTTCACGCACCGCGGTGCCCAGACAGTCGGCCCCCGTGTCACCGCCGCCGACGATCACGACGTGCTTCCCGGCGGCGGACATCGGGGAGGCCGTCAGATCCCCCTGGCACACCCGGTTCGCCAGCGGCAGATACTCCATCGCCTGATGCACACCGGCCAACTCCCGCCCGGGCAGCGGCAGTTCTCGCCACGCCGTGGCCCCGACGGCCAGCACCACGGCGTCGTAGCGCGCCCGCAGCTCGGCGGCCCCGACATCCCGCCCGACGGCCGTCGACGTACGGAACTTGGTCCCCTCGGCCCGCATCTGCTCGACGCGCCGCTCCAGATGCCGCTTCTCCATCTTGAACTCGGGGATGCCGTACCGCATCAGCCCGCCCAGCCGGTCGTCCTTCTCGTACACGGCGACGGTGTGCCCGGCCCGGGTCAGCTGCTGGGCCGCGGCGAGCCCGGTGGGCCCCGACCCGATCACCGCGACCGTACGCCCGGACAGCCGGTCCGGCGGGCTCGGCGGTGCGAAGCCCTCGGACCAGGCCCGGTCCGCGATGGCCACCTCGACGTTCTTGATGGTCACCGCGGGCTGGTTGATGGCCAGCACACAGCCCGCCTCGCACGGCGCGGGGCACAACCTCCCCGTGAACTCGGGGAAGTTGTTCGTGGCGTGCAGCCGGTCGCTCGCCGCACGCCAGTCCTCCCGGGAGACCAGGTCGTTCCACTCGGGGATCAGGTTCCCCAGCGGACAGGCCTCGTGGCAGAACGGGATGCCGCAGTCCATGCAGCGATCTGCCTGCCTGCTGATGATGGGCAGCAGCGCCCCCGGGACGTACACCTCGTCCCAGTCACGGACCCGTTCCTCGACGGGCCTGCGGGGCCAGTCCTGGCGTGCTGTGGTGAGAAAACCCCTGGGATCGCCCATGGCCGTGTCCTTGCCGTCTTCCCTGCGTACACGTGACGGGGCCGTGCGTCATCGGGCGGCGCGCTCTTTCGGCCACGATACGACTCATCGGGCACCTGCGCCGAGCGGAAAGCGGGCTCAGGCGACGGCCAGGACGTACAGCACCGAGGCGGCTCCCGAGGCGACCGTGCGTATGTGGTTCCACAGGGTCCACTCGCGCACGTACACGGGCCAGTACGCGGCTGCCTCCGCGGTTTCCGGCTCCAGCTTCATCAGCGCGTTGTTGCGCGGCACGTTCGCGCCCATGGTCAGCCCGAACGAGCCGAGCAGATACAGCGCGCTGCCCACCAGCAGCTCCACCGCGCCCTCGTCCGGCCAGACCACGAACGTGACCACGACGATCACCAGACACAGGGCGGCCGAGCCGATGAACACCAGCATGAAGGGCGGGTTCAGCGCGGTGACGTTGATCGCCCGCATCGCCGCGACCCCCTGCGCGGGCGGCAGCGCGGCCAGGCCCCGCATCACGAACGTCGAGAACCCGCAGAACACCCCGGCCACCAGCCCGGTACCGAGCACACCCAGTACCACCAGTACGAAGTACGCCCCATCGATCATGCCGACTCCCAGGTCGATCCCCATCCGTTCCCTCCAGTGAACCCCCTGCCACTGACAACGCCCATGGCTGAACGACCCGACGCCATCCGCGAGCGTCCAGGGACGGGCGCAGGCAGGGTTCGGCGGCAGCCGGCGCGCTCACGCCGACTCGACCCGGCCTTCCCTTGTGTCCGCACCGGTCGTCCCTTCCGATTCCGTCCCCCATTCCCGAAGCCTCGCCTCGACGGCACCGGCGATCCGCCGCCGGGCCTCGTGCCGCGCGACCCCGCTCATCAGCAACTGGTCGTACGCCGTGTCCACATGCCGTACGGACGCCACGACCGCCGAGACCACCGCCCCCTCGGACAGCGCACGCCCCGCCGCGCTCCGCCCCACCCGCCCGCTGCCCCGCACCGAGGCATGCGCGGCGATCGCCTCCGCCCGGTCCGCCGGACACCCGGGCAACAGCCGGCGGATCTCCCGGGCGAACGCCTCCGTGAACCGCAGATCCTCCGCGTCCCGCCGCCGCGCGTCCCGCACCCGGCGCCGCCGCCGTGCCTCGGCGTCCGCCAGGCACCGCTCCTCGGCGCGGGCGAGTCCGGCCTCCTCGACCAGGACGCCCTGCCGCTCGTACCGCCCCTGCCGCCGGTTGAATCGCACGACCACCGCCGACAGCCCGCTCTCCTCCCGCGACCTGCGCGTCAACGCGGTGTCGCCCCTCGGCAGGAACACCAGATGCCCGAGATCGGCGCAGTCGAGACACCGAGGCGTCCCCTCCTCCAGCACGAGCAACGGCAACGGCCCTCGCCGGCACTCGGCGCAGTGCCGCCGCCTCAGCGGCTGGACGACGAGAAGTCCGGGGTGGACCCGGGGAGTTGTGCGGCTGGTCATGGCTGTTTGATTCCCACCGGCGACCGGGAATCCCCGCACCGGTCCTGCTTCCTCCGCCTGTTCCCACCGGCTCCGCTCCTGACCATCGACGGCCACCCGGCATCATGGGCCGTGTGCGACTGGAACCGATCACCTGGGACCGGCTCGGCGACCTCCTCGCCGAACGTGTGCTCGACATGAAGCCGGACGACGGCAGCCCCTGGCCGCGCATCGCCCTCGACGGAGCCCCGGCGGCCCGCCCGGGAGACCTCGCCGAACGCGTGGCCGAGGCACTGCGCATACGCGGCCGGCCCTCGCTCGCCATCGGCACCGCCGGTTTCCTGCGCCCCGCCTCCCTCCGGCTGGAGTACGGCCACGAGGACGTGGAGGCCTACTACGACGGCTGGTTCGACACCGGCGCCCTCTGGCGCGAGGTCTTCGGCCCCCTCGAACCCGGCGGCGACGGCCGTGTCCTGCCCGACCTCCGCGACCCGCTCACCGACCGCTCCACCCGCAGCCCCTATGTCCAACTCCCTCCCGGCGGCGTCCTGTTGCTGCACGGCCCCCTCCTGCTGCGCCACTGGTTCCCCTTCGACCTGACCGTCCACGTCCTCCTCTCCCCGGCGGCCCTGCGTCGCCGTACCCCCGAGGCCGAGCACTGGACCCTCCCCGCCTTCGCGCGCTACGAGAGCGAGACGGACCCCGCCGCCACGGCCGACGTCCTGGTACGCGCGGACGACCCGCGGCACCCGGCGTGGAACGGCTGACCCGGCCCGGCGGCCCGGACCGGCCCCGGACACGGTGCCCGAAAACCGCGGACTTCCGGGTGCGCATCCCCAGGAGCGCGGCGAGAATGTAGGGCGCCGGGACTAGCGGTGCCTTCCGTGCCGCGCCGGCCGTCCGGCACCGGGAGGTACTTCATGACCACCGCCGGAGACATCATGCACCGCGGCGCTCAGTGGATCCCCGCCCACGAGACCCTTGACCGGGCCGCCCAGCTGATGCGCGAACTCAACGTGGGCGCCCTGCCCATCAGCGACGAGAACGAACGCCTCTGCGGCATCCTCACGGACCGCGACATCGTCGTCGGCTGTGTGGCCATGGGCCACGATCCGGCGAAGGTCACCGCGGGCGAGATGGCCCAGGGCACCCCGCGCTGGATCGAGGCGAGCGCCGATGTCAGCGAGGTTCTCGAAGAGATGAAGGACCACCAGATCCGCCGGCTTCCGGTGATCGAGAACAAGCGTCTGGTCGGCATGATCAGCGAGGCCGATCTGGCCCAGCACCTCACGGACGACCAGATCGCGTCCTGGGCCGAGAGCGTCTACGCCCGGACCACGATGCGCTGATCCCAGCGCCCCGTCACACACGCTCGCCCGGCCGCCCGCGCCGGGCGAGCGTGTGTGACGGGCCCGGCCGTGTCAGAGCCAGCCGTTGCGCCGGAAACTCCGGTACAGCGCCAGACAGACGACGGATATCAGGCCGATCACCAGCGGATAGCCGAACTGCCAGCGCAGCTCCGGCATGTGATCGAAGTTCATGCCGTAGACACCGCAGACCATCGTCGGTACGGCGATCATCGCCGCCCACGCGGTGATCCTGCGCATGTCCTCGTTCTGCGCGACCGTCACCTGCGCGAGGTGCGCCTGCAGAATCGAGTTGAGCAGCTCGTCGAACGCCGCGATCTGCTCCGTCGCCCGCAGCTGATGGTCGGAGACGTCCCGGAAGTAGGCCTGTATCTCCGGGTCGATCACCCGTATCGGCCGCGTCGCGAGCTCCTGCAGCGGGCGGTTCAGCGGAGCCACGGCCCGCTTCAGTTCCAGGAGTTCACGCTTGAGCTGATAGATCCGGCCGGGGTCGGCCCGCGCGCCGTTCGTCGCGAACACATCCGTCTCGACCTGGTCGATGTCCGCCTGCACCGCGTCCGTGACCTGTAGATAGTCGTCGACCACATGGTCCGCGATCGCGTGCAGCACGGCCGCCGGGCCCTTGGCGAGCTGCTGCGGATCGGCCTCCAGACCCTCGCGCAGCGGGCCCAGCGAGCCGTGCCGGCCATGGCGGACCGTGATCACGAAGTCCTGGCCGACGAAGACCATGATCTCGCCGGTGTTCACCACCTCGCTCGTCGCGGTGAGTTCGGTGTGCTCGACGTAGCAGACCGTCTTGAACACCGCGAACAGTGTTTCGCCGTACCGCTCCAGCTTCGGGCGCTGGTGGGCGTCGACCGCGTCCTCGACCGCGAGCGGGTGCAGGTCGAAGAGCTGGGCGATGCCCGCGAACTCCTGGTCCGTCGGCCCGTGGAGGCCGAGCCAGACGAAGCCCTCGTCACTCTTGCGGACCCGCCGCACGGCGTCGACCAGGTCCCGGCCGGCCGGGACCCGGACGCCGTCCTCGTAGGCCACGCAGTTCACGACCGCGGAGCCCAGCGGTGACCGGGCGTGGTGACTCAGGTCGACACGCGGGCGCCGCCGTGCCAGCCGTGCCACTCTGCGGAGGCCGCCACCCCTGCCGAGGCTCGTGACCTTCCGCAGATTCCCTGCCATGGACATCTGGATCTCCTCGCGCCGTACTGTCCGCACCCTGCGCCTGGCTCGCCAGTTTGCCAGCCCTTCGCACATGCCGGAGAGGCCTGTGGGAACGGAGGATTCCGCTCCGCTTTGACTGATGCGGGAGCGTCGACCCGGCCGAACAAAGCGGATGACTGGGATGATCTCGACATGACGCGAACCGACGGGTATCTCCTCGACAACCGGCAGACCGAGGCGGGACAACGCTTCGACGCCTTCGCCGCCCTCTTCGATCCCACAACCTTCCGGCACTTCGAAGGGTTCGGCGTCGGAGCCGGCTGGCGTTGCTGGGAGGTCGGCGTCGGGGGCACCTCGGTGGTCTCCTGGCTGGCCAAGAAGGTCGGCCCGACCGGAAAGGTCGTCGCGACCGACCTCGACACCACGTGGGTCGCCCCGGCCGCCCGTCCGCCGGTCGACGTACGCGTCCACGACGTCGGCGTCGACGAGCCGCCGGGGGAGGGGTTCGACCTCGTGCACGCCCGACTGGTCCTCGTCCACGTGCCGGACCGGGAACGGGCGTTGCGCTCGATGATCAAGTCGCTGCGCCCCGGCGGACGCCTTCTGGTCGAGGACGCCGATCCCGCTCTGCAGCCCCTGCTCTGCCCCGACGAGCACGGCCCCGAGCAGCAGCTCGCCAACCGGCTGCGGCACAGCTTCCGCCAGCTGCTCGCGGACAGCGGCGCCGATCTGGCGTACGGCCGCAAACTCCCGCGACTGCTGCGCGAGGCGGGCCTGCGCAACGTCCAGGCCGACGCGTACTTCCCGGTCACCTCGCCCGCCTGCGCCGCGCTGGAGTCCGCGACGATCCGTCAGATCCGGGAGCGGCTCGTCGCCGGGGGCCACGCCATGGACGAGGAGGTCGATCGCCATCTGGCCAACGTCGCCGCGGGCGGGATGGACCTGGCGACGGCACCGATGATCTCGGCGTGGGGGCGCAAGGGGTAGCCGTCGCTTCTCCGGTCTGTGAGCGTCGGCCTCTTCAACCGGCGACCGGCGGCCTCCCGCCCACCCGCTCCACCGCCCGCGCGCCCGCCCGGCACCCCTCCGCCGCCGCGTCCTCGGGTTCGGCGCCCGTCAGCAGGGCGGCGAGGAACGCGCCGGTGAAGGCGTCTCCGGCGCCCGTCGTGTCCCGGGGTGTCGCGGGTACGGCCGGAACCCGGGCGCACACGGCCCCCGCGCGGGCCACGATCGCGCCTTCGGCACCCTGTTTGGCGACCACCAGCGGGACGTGGCGGCTCAGCTTGGCCGCCGCGTCCGCCGGGTCGGGCAGCCCGGTGAGGAGACAGGCCTCGTCACGGCTCGGCAGCAGCACGTCCACCCCGGACACCAGATCCAGGAAGCGGTCGACACCCAGTTCGACAAGGAAGCCCGCCGACGCCGGATCCAGGCTCACCGGTACGCCACGCGCGCGTGCCGCCTCCAGGGCCACCGCCACGAACGCCCGGCCCGTCGCCGAGAACAGCAGATAGCCCGAGAGGTGCAGCCGCGCGACACCGTCGAGCAGCGCGTCCGACCAGTCGTCGGGGTTCAGCCGCACCGAGGCACCGCTCTGGGTCAGGAGCGTGCGCTCGGCCGCCGCGTCCATGTCCACCAGGCAGATCACCGTCCCGGTCGGCGCCTCGGGATCGACGACGAGGTGGGGCCGTACTCCGCAGGCCGTCAGCTCGCGCTCGTGCCACTCGGCCGCGTCCGTACCCACCCGTCCGAGCAGCCGTACCTCGGAGCGCCCCCAATGGGCCGCCCAGCAGGCCACGTTGGCGCCCGCGCCGCCCGGCAGGGTCCGGATCGCGGCGGTCGTGTCGGTGCGCGGCGCGAGCGGACCGTGGTGCCGGGCGACGATGTCCGTGATGACGTCCCCGGCGACGAGCAGCGCCCCGCCCGGCACCCTCATGCCAGGCTCTGTCACGCCCCGGCCCAGGCCGCCGCGATCCGCCCCGCGAGCCGTACGTTGCCGCGGACCGCTGCCAGGTTGGCGCTCAGTGAGGCGCCGTCGGTGTGCCGCACCAGGTAGTCGAGCAGGAACGGCGTCACGGCCTGCCCGCTCACGCCCTGCTCTTCGAGCGCGTGCAGCGCGTCGGCGAGCACGCGCGCGTGGAGCCCGGGATCCAGTTGTTCCTCCGCGGGCACAGGATTGGCGACGATGAACGCCGACTCCGGGGAATCGAGCGCGTCCTGGGCCCGCATCACGTCCGCGACCTGCTCCGGAGTGTCGAGCGTCCAGTCCACGGGGTGCCCGGAGTCGGACAGGTAGAAGCCGGGGAAGTTGCCGGTGCCGAAACCGGCCACGGCGACCCCGAGGGTCTCCAGCCGCTGCAAGGTGGCCGGCACATCCAGGATCGACTTCACGCCCGCGCAGACGACCGTGATCCTGGTGCGCGCCAGCAGCCCCAGGTCGGCCGACTCGTCCTGGGTCACCGTCCACTCGCGGTGCACCCCGCCGAGCCCACCCGTGGCGAACACCCGTACGCCCGCACGTGCCGCCAGCAGCGCGGTCGCCGACACCGTGGTCGCCCCGCTCGCCCCGGCGGCCACCGCGAGTGGCAGATCGCGGTGCCCCAGCTTGCGGATGCCGTCCTCGTTCGCGACCCGCTCCAACTGCTCCTTGTCCAGGCCGACACGGGGGCGCCCGTCCAGCACGGCGATCGTCGCCGGTACGGCGCCCTCCTGCCGTACGACGTCCTCCAGTTCCAGCGCCACCTGAAGATTGCGTGGGCGCGGCAGCCCGTGCGCGATGATCGTGGACTCCAGGGCCACCACGGGTCGACGCGCGTCGACCGCTTCCCGCACTTCTTCGGACACCACCAGCATCACGAGCCTGCTTCCTGTCGTTCGGTCTTCCCTCATCTCTGGCGGGTGGCGCGCCTGGTCAAACCCTTGCGGCCTGTGGCAGACGCCACCAGCCTGGGGTTCATGACGGACAACTCGACACGTCTCGACCATGTCGTTCTCTGGGTGCGCGACCCGCTCGCCGCCGCAGACTTCTACGAGAAGGCGATCGGCATGGAGCCCCTGAGGATCACCGAATTCGCCACGGGGACGGTGTCCTTCCCCTCCGTACGCCTCAACGAGGAGACCATCTTCGACCTCGCGCCCCTCTCCCTGGCGGAGCGCATGAACATGCTCCCCGGATCCGCCGACAGCGCGGGCCACCCCGTCAACCACGTGTGCCTGTCCCTGCCCGCGGACTCCTTCGACGCCCTGCGAACCCGCCTGGAGGAACGGGACGTACCCGTCTCGGACATCTCGTACGACTCCTACGGCGCCCGGGGCCCGGCGAGGCGCAGCTTCTACTTCCGCGACCCCGACGGCAACGTCTTCGAGGCGCGGCACTACGCGTAGGGCACGGCAGCGGGCGAGAAGGGGGTGCCCGCGCGCGGGCACCCCCTTCCGAGCGCCGGAGACCGGGTCTCAGGAGATCAGACCGGTCGTACGCCGGCCAGCGTCCCGTGCGGATCGAGGACGTACTTGCGGCTCGCGCCCTGGTCGAACTCGGCGTAGCCGCGCGGGGCGTCGTCCAGGCCGATCACGGTCGCGTTGACGGCCTTGGCGATGTGCACGCGCTCGTGCAGGATCGCCCGCATCAGCCCCCGGTGGTACTTCATCACCGGGCACTGTCCGGTGGTGAACGCGTGGCTCTTCGCCCAGCCGAGGCCGAGCCGCATCTTCAGGGTGCCCGACTTGGCGTCCCCGTCGATGCCGCCCGGGTCGTCCGTGACGTACAGCCCCGGGATGCCCAGGGCACCTCCCGCGCGCGTGACGCCCATCAGGGAGTTGAGGACCGTCGCGGGCGCCTCCGGGGCGTCCGGGCCGTGCGCCCGGGCCTCGAAGCCGACCGCGTCGACCGCCGCGTCCACCTCGGGCTCCCCGAGGATCTGGGCGAGCTGCCCCTCGATGTCGCCGCGTGAGACGTCGACGGTCTCGCAGCCGAAGCTCCGCGCCTGGGCGAGGCGTTCGGCGTTGAGGTCGCCGACGATGACGACGGCGGCGCCCAGGAGCTGCGCCGACGCCGCGGCGGCCAGGCCGACCGGGCCCGCTCCCGCGACGTACACCGTCGAGCCGACACCCGCGCCCGCGGTGACCGCGCCGTGGAAGCCGGTCGGGAAGATGTCCGACAGCATGGTCAGGTCGAGGAGCTTCTCGCGAGCCTGGTCGGCGTCCGGGAACCTCAGCAGGTTGAAATCCGCGTACGGCACCATCGCGTACTCTGCCTGACCGCCGACCCAGCCGCCCATGTCGACATAGCCGTAAGCCGCCCCCGGGCGGGCCGGGTTGACGTTCAGGCAGATGCCGGTCTTGCGTTCCTTGCAGTTGCGACACCGCCCGCAGGCGATGTTGAACGGTACGGAGACGATGTCCCCGACGTCGACGTACTCGACGTCCGGCCCGCGTTCGACGACCTCTCCGGTGATCTCGTGTCCGAGGACCAGCCCCTCGGGCGCGGTCGTCCGGCCCCGCACCATGTGCTGGTCACTTCCGCAGATGTTGCTGGCGAGCACCTTGAGAATCACTCCGTGCCGGCATTTCCTGCCGACGTTCTGCGGGGCGACTCCCGGCCCGTCCTGGAGTTCAAGCGTCGGGTAGTCGATGGTCCTGACCTCGACCGTGCCCGGCTTGAGATACGCGACTGCCCTGTTCCCGCTCATACGTGATCGCCGTCCCTTCGGCCCCGTGACTTCGGATGCCAGCGGCTGTGCGCACGGCGGAGTCTGCTACCGCTCCCGCGTCCCGGCCACCCCTCGCGCGAGGACCGGCTCGAACCGGTTCAGCCGCCCGCTGTCGCGCCCCGGACCCGCCGCAGGCCGTTCCGCGTGAAGAGCGCCAGCGCGCCCACGGGTATCAGCAGGCAGGCGGCGGCGAGATTCAGCCACCCGTAGCCCGCCTGGGCCATCACGAGCCCGGAGGCCGCTCCGCCGAGGCCCGCCGAGGCGTTCATGACGAGGTCGGACAGCCCCTGGGCGGCGGCGCGCGCGGCCTCGGGCACGGAGTCCGTGAGCAGGGCGGACCCGGAGACCAGCCCGGCCGACCAGCCCAGCCCCAGGACGAAGAGACCCGCCGCGGTGCGGCCGTGACTGCCGTCGGCCGTACCCGCGAGGAACGCGGCGCAGGCCAGCAGCCCCACGGCGAGCCCGATGCCGGACAGCCGCCCGACCCGGTCGGACAGCCGACCCATGAGCGGCGAGAACGCGTACATGCCGGCGATGTGACCGCTGATGACCAGCCCGATCAGATCGATGCCCGCGCCGTGGTGCCCGAGGGCGACCGGGGTCATCGACATGACCGAGACCATGGCCGTGTGGCACATGGCCACTGTCACCAGTGCGAGCCGGGCACGCGGCGAGGCGGTGACGGCGGCGAGGCCCGCGCGCAGGGACCGGCCCTCGGTCGACTGCTCCTCCACCGGGGCAAGTGAACGGGCCGTGAGCAGCGGATCGGGGCGCAGCAGGACAGCCACCGTCACCGCCGCGACCAGGAAGATCCCGGCCGCCCACAGGAAGGGGCCCGCCGTCTCGGTTATCCCGAGTCCGGACACACTGCGTCCCGCCGGAGCGGCGATGTTCGGTCCGATGACCGCCCCTATGGTGGCCGCCCACACCACGTTCGAGATGGCCCGGGCCCGCCGGTCCGGCTCGGCGAGGTCGGCGGCGGCGAACCGCGCCCCGAGATTCGCCGCCGAGGCCGCGCCGAACCCGGCCATGCCGCACAGCAGCAGCGGAAAGCTGTCGACGACCGACGCGACCACGACGACACCCGCACCCAGGGCGCCGACGAGATAGCCCAGGACCAGCCCGGGTCGCCGCCCGCGCGCAGTCATCAGCGCCGCCAGCGGCAGGGAGGCGACCGCGGTGCCCGCGACCATCGCGGTGGGCGCGAGCCCGGACAACGACTCCGTACCGCTGATCCGCTGGGCCAGCACGGAGGCCAGCGCGACACCGGTGGCCACGCCGAGCCCGCCGAGGATCTGGCTCGCGACCAGCACACCGGTGATCCGACGCCGCAGCACGGCCAGTTCCCCGCCCGCGCGGGCGGAAGATGTGGTCACTCGTGAGATCCCCCCTGCTTCCCCACAGCGTTCCGTTCCCCTGCGGAACCTCTCAGAACAGCGGCTCGGGCAGCACCCCTTCGAGCGCGAGCAGCTTCCGCTTGGTCTCCAGGCCGCCCCCGAACCCGCCCAGGCCGCCGTCGCTCTCCACGACCCGATGGCACGGCACCACGACCGGCAGCGGATTGGCGCCCATCGCCGCGCCCACCGCCTGGGCCGCACCGGGCTGGCCCACCCGGCCGGCCAGATCGCCGTACCCGACCACCGCGCCGTACGGCACACCGGACGCCAGTTCGCGCAGCACCTGCCGGTTGAAGCCGGAGATCAGGGACCAGTCGAGCGGCAGCTCGAAATCGTGCCGCTCGCCCGCGAAGTACGCCGCGAACTGGCGTATCGCCTCGGCCAGGAGCGGGGACCCGGGCGCCTCGACGGGCTCCGCGCCCAGTCGGGAGGCGAGCCGCTCGACAGTCTTCTCACGCACCGGCTCCGTGGCATGGAACACCACATTCACCAGGCCTTCGTGCGTCGCGGCCAGCAGCAGCGGACCGATGTCGGTGCCGACGACCGCCCACACGACCTGCTGCCGGTCTCCCGGTTCCCGCCGCTCGTCCCGCCCATGGCTGTCCATGCGCCCCACCGTACGACCCACCACTGACAATGCCCGGAGCGCGGGTGCCGAGCGGGCGCGGACGAGCCATGAGTGACAAGTGACAGCGGAGGGACAACGGAAAGAGAGGTGCGGCACAGACACAGATTGAACGGAGTTGCCTGAGTCCGCACACTCCTGCCGCACAAGTGGGGCAAGGCCGTGTTTCTTTGCCGGAAAATCGTTCGACCCTTCCGGAGCCAGTCATACTCTCTGCCACAACCCTGACCGCTGGCCGGTTCTGGGGCGGGGGCGCATTTCAGGGAATTCCGGGACGCAACAGGGCGGAAGGGCAGCCGCACATGCAGGGCACGGTCGACGGATTCAGCTACGGACTCGTCACACCGCTGGTGGCCTACCTCATGGCCTGCCTGGGCGGTGCGCTGGGCCTGCGCTGCACCACCAGATCGATGCTGGTCGCCCAGTCGTGGCGACCAGGGTGGCTCGCGCTCGGCTCCGCGGCGATCGGCTCCGGCATATGGACCATGCACTTCGTCGCGATGATGGGGTTCAAGGTCAAGGAGACCCCGATCAACTACGACATGTGGCTGACCTTCGCCAGCCTGGGCGTCGCCATCCTCATGGTCGGTATCGGGATCTTCATCGTCGGCTACCGGGGTGTGAGCGGAACGGCACTGTTCACCGGGGGCACCATCACGGGCCTCGGCATAGCGTCCATGCACTATCTGGGCATGGCCGGAATGCGCCTCAACGGAAAGCTGGAGTACAACACCCTCACCGTCTCCGCCTCCGTCGTGATAGCCGTCGTGGCCGCCACCGCCGCACTGTGGGCGGCCGGGCAGATCCGCGGCTTCCTGTGGAGCGTGGGCGCCAGCCTCGTCATGGGGCTCGCCGTCAGCGGCATGCATTACACGGGCATGGCCGCCCTGAGGGTCCACCTCCACGCCTCGCCCGGGACCCCGGAAGGAGACTCGCCCGCGAGTCTCCTCGCCCCCCTGATGATCGGCCCGCTCGCCTTCCTCCTGCTGGCCGGTGTCGTCGTGATGTTCGACCCGCTGATGGTCATGGGCAAGCCCGGCCGGCGCCCCGCCGACAACAAGCCCGGCATCCCGGCCCACCCCGCCGTCCCGCACCCCGGCCGACGCCCCCCGCCGCGCCTCGGCCAGCGGCACGGGCACCGCAGCTCCCGAACCCCGCAGAACCGCTGATCAGGACCCGTTGTCAGTGGGTGGCCGTACGGTTGATGCCATGCGGCCAGTTTCCAAGATCGAACGCACGGTGGCGCCCTTCGAGGTCGTCAGCCCCTATCAGCCGAGCGGCGACCAGCCGGCGGCCATCGCCGAGCTGGCTCGGCGCATCGAAGCAGGTGAGAAGGACGTCGTGCTCCTCGGCGCGACCGGCACCGGCAAGTCCGCCACCACCGCGTGGATGATCGAGAAGCTCCAGCGCCCCACGCTCGTCATGGCGCCGAACAAGACCCTGGCCGCCCAGCTGGCGAACGAGTTCCGGGAACTCCTCCCGAACAACGCCGTCGAGTACTTCGTCTCGTACTACGACTACTACCAGCCCGAGGCCTACGTCCCCCAGTCGGACACCTACATCGAGAAGGACTCCTCGATCAACGAGGAGGTCGAACGCCTGCGCCACTCCGCGACCAACTCGCTGCTCACCCGGCGGGACGTCATCGTGGTCGCCTCCGTGTCCTGCATCTACGGCCTCGGTACCCCGCAGGAGTACGTGGACCGGATGGTCCCCCTGAAGGTCGGCGAGGAGATCGACCGGGACCAGCTGCTGCGCCGCTTCGTCGACATCCAGTACACCCGCAACGACCTGGCCTTCACCCGCGGCACGTTCCGCGTGCGCGGCGACACCATCGAGATCTTCCCGGTCTACGAGGAACTGGCCGTCCGCATCGAGATGTTCGGCGACGAGATCGAGGCCCTCTCCACCCTCCACCCGCTCACCGGCGAGATCATCAGCGAAGACGAGCACATGTACGTCTTCCCGGCCACCCACTACGTGGCAGGACCGGAGCGCATGGCGCGGGCCGTCGACGACATCGAGAAGGAACTCGGCGAACGCCTCACCGAACTGGAGAAACAGAGCAAGCTCCTGGAGGCCCAGCGCCTGAGGATGCGGACGACGTACGACCTGGAGATGCTTCGCCAGATCGGCTCCTGCTCCGGCGTCGAGAACTACTCGATGCACTTCGACGGCCGGCTCCCCGGCTCCCCGCCGAACACCCTGATCGACTACTTCCCGGAAGACTTCCTGCTCGTCATCGACGAGTCGCACAACACGGTCCCGCAGATCGGCGCCATGTACGAGGGCGACGCGTCCCGCAAGCGCACCCTCGTCGACCACGGCTTCCGGCTGCCGTCCGCACTGGACAACCGCCCCCTGAAATGGGAGGAGTTCCAGAAGCGCATCGGACAGACCGTGTACCTGTCGGCGACCCCCGGGAAGTACGAGCTGTCCCGGGGCGACGGCTATGTCGAGCAGATCATCCGCCCCACCGGCCTCATCGACCCCGAGGTCGTCGTCAAGCCCACCGAGGGCCAGATCGACGACCTGGTGCACGAGATCCGCACCCGCGCCGAGAAGGACGAGCGCGTCCTGGTCACCACGCTCACCAAGAAGATGGCCGAGGACCTCACCGACTACTTCCTGGAACTCGGCATCCAGGTCCGCTATCTGCACAGCGACGTCGACACCCTGCGCCGGGTCGAGCTGCTGCGCGAACTGCGTTCCGGTGAGTTCGACGTCCTGGTCGGCATCAACCTCCTCAGGGAGGGCCTCGACCTCCCCGAGGTGTCCCTGGTGTCGATCCTCGACGCCGACAAGGAGGGCTTCCTGCGCTCCGGGACCTCCCTGATCCAGACCATCGGCCGCGCGGCCCGCAATGTGTCCGGCCAGGTCCATATGTACGCGGACAAGATCACCCCGGCGATGGAGAAGGCCATCGAGGAGACCAACCGCCGCCGGGAGAAGCAGGTCGCGTACAACAAGGAGCGGGGCATCGACCCGCAGCCGCTCCGCAAGAAGATCAACGACATCGTCGCGCAGATCGCCCGCGAGGACGTCGACACGGAACAGCTCCTCGGCTCGGGCTACCGCAAGTCGAAGGACGGCAAGGGCGCCAAGGCCCCGGTGCCCGCGCTCGGCGGCAAGGCGGCCAAGGCCGGCAAGGGCAAGGCGGGGCAGACGGTGCCGACCGACCGTCCCGCGGCCGAACTCGCCGGCCAGATCGAGGAGATGACGGCACGCATGCGTGCCGCCGCGGCCGACCTCCAGTTCGAGATCGCCGCCCGGCTGCGCGACGAGGTGTCGGAGATGAAGAAGGAACTGCGCCAGATGAAGGAGGCGGGCCTGGCCTGACCGCCGCACGGGGCACACGGGGTACCGGCCGCCGCACCGGTCGGGCACCCCGGTCGACGTCCATGAGCTGCGTCGTACGCGCAGTGTTGCAACACCGACACAAAGTGCGCCCGAGGCTTCGGCACTGTCAGTGCCCCTGCGTAGGGTTCAGGTCATCCGCGGACCCCGCGGCAACAGGGGATCGGTTCGAGAGGGGAACAGCGCGTGGTGGACGTATCCAAGGGCGGAACGCCCAGTGGCAGCGTCAATCTGACCAAGGGTCAGGCCATCAACCTGCAGAAGAGCGACGGGGGCACCCTGACCGCGGTGCGGATGGGCCTCGGCTGGCAGGCGGCTCCCCGGCGCGGCCTGTTCGGCTCGCGCACACGGGAGATCGACCTCGATGCCTCCGCCGTGCTCTTCGCCGACAAGCAGCCCGTCGACGTCGTGTTCTTCCGCCACCTCGTGAGCGACGACGGCTCCGTGCGGCACACCGGCGACAACCTCGTCGGCGGTGTCGGCCAGGGCGGTGACGACGAGGCGATCCTCGTCGACCTGCCGCGAGTGCCGGTCCACATCGACCAGATCGTCTTCACCGTGAACTCCTTCACGGGCCAGACCTTCCAGGAGGTGCAGAACGCGTTCTGCCGACTGGTCGACGAGACCAACGGCGACGAACTCGCCCGCTACACACTGGACGGCGGCGGCCAGTACACGGCCCAGATCATGGCGAAGGTGCACCGCGCGGGCGCGGGCTGGCAGATGACGGCCCTCGGTACCCCGGCCAACGGCCGTACCTTCCAGGACCTGATGCCGGCGATCCTGCCGCACCTGTAACCGGGCCCGCGCGGCCCACAGAAGCAAGAGAACGACACGGGGGGACGAAGGCGATGACGGCCGAGCTGGTCCGGGGGCAGAACCATCCGCTCTCCCAGGTCCGCCTCGAAGTGCGGATCTCGGCCGGCGCGCCGATCGTGGCGGGGGCCACGATCGGCGACGAACAGGGCAAGGTCCACGGCGTCGAGTGGGTGGCCCACCCAGGTGCTCCCACACTCCCCGGCCTGGAGGTCTCCAAGCAGGCGGCCGCCGACCACCGGCTCGCCGTGGACCTGGGTGCCATGCCGGACTCCGTGCACCGGATCAGCGTGCTGCTCGCCCTGCCGTCCGGTGTGGGCGGTCCGGCCCGCTTCGGCGCTGTGGCCGCGCCCTTCGTCGCCGTCACCGGTCTCGACGGCGCCGAGGTCGCCAGTTACACGATCACCGGCCTGGAAGCGGAGTCGGCCGTCGTCGCCCTGGAGCTTTACCGCAGACAGGACACCTGGAAGGTCCGCGCCATCGGCCAGGGGTACTCCGGCGGCCTCGTTGAACTCCTCACCGACCAGGGCCTCCCCGAGGCCCGCCGCCTCGCGGACACCATTAACGAGGCGGTGTCCCAGGCCCACTCCCGCTCGGTGGCACCCCCGCCATCCCGTACGCCGGACAGCGACCGCATCCGCCGGACGGCATCCCCCGGCCCCGCGCAGTCCGCGTCGCCGTACACGGCCCAGGGGCCGCAGGACACTCCGCCTCCCGGCACACCCGAGCAGGCGGGCTCCGCCGTCCAGGGCGGTCCTGCCGCCCCGCAGCCCTCATCGCCGTACGGAATCGGAGACCCGCAGAACACCCCGGCGCAGGCCGGCCAACCGGATGCCTCGCCCCAGGCGGGCCGCGCCGGGGAAGCCGCGCAGACCTCCGGCCCGGTCAACTACAGTCACCCCGGCCGCCGTACGGCAGCACCGCCACCGGCCCCGCCGACCGCACCACCCCCGGTCCAGCCCGGACAGCCGCCGCGGCCGGTCGCGGGTGACGCGACCGGGTGGTCCATGGACGAGCGGCTCTACAACCAGGTCTGGGGCATGTTCGAGGACCTGGCGCGCACTGCCGCCGCGTACCGCAGTGCCGTCGACTTCGCCGACTCACGCCTGGAACAGGAGATCGACCGGGCACTGGCCGATCCCCGCAACCGGCTCGGCGGCCAGGGCGACGGCGCCCGGGAAGCGGCCCGCGCCAAGCACGCCAAACTCGTCGACCAGGCCCGCGCCGCCCTCGACCGCGACCTCGCCCAGCTCACCGCCGAGGCCGAGGTCGTCGAGCCCGCCCTGCCCCTGGCGTACGCACGCTGGGACAGCCCTGTCTGGCATGGCTACCGCGTGCCGATGGAGATGCCCATGGCGCTGCGGCTGGGCGACCTGCGGCTGCCCGAGAGCGTCGACCTGAGCATCCCGATGCTCGTCCGGCTGCCCTTGGAGCGCGGCCTGTGGATCGACAGCGGTGAGTCGCCCGACGGTTCGCTCGTCGACTCCGACGAGCTGCGTCGGCTCGCCATGGACACGGCTGTGACGCACGCTGCCCGGCTGCTGGCAGTCCATCCGGCGGGCGAATTCGCCGTGCACGTCATCGACCCGGCAGGCGCGGGCGCCCAGGCTCTGGCACCGCTCGTGGGGACCGGTGTACTCGCGGGTCCGCCCGCCGCCGGGGCCGCCGGTGTCACGGACGTCCTGGGCCGGCTCACCCAGCGCGTCGACCTGGTGCAGATGGCGGTGCGCGCCGGCGCGGCCGACTCGCTGCCGCCCGACCTCGACACCGCTCAGCAGTTGCTGATCGTCAACGACTTCCCGCACGGTTTCGACGACCGGGCGGTGACCCAGCTGCGCTATCTCGCGGACGAGGGCCCGGCCGTCGGCGTCCACCTGATGATGGTCGCCGACCGCGAGGACGCCGCAGCCTACGGGCCGTTGCTCGATCCCCTCTGGCGTTCGCTCCTGCGACTCACCCCGGTGCCCGACGACCACCTTGCCGACCCGTGGGTCGGCCACGCGTGGACGTACGAGCCGTCGGTCGTGCCGCAGGGCAGCCAGGTGCTCCAGCAGGTGCTCAGCCAGGTCGCGGCAGCCCGCCGCTCATGGAACCGCTGACCCTCGCAAGCACTTCACCAAGCATCAGTAAAGCCGTCTGACCTGTGTATTTGGGTTTTCTTTTACCAATCTCTTTACCTTTCCTTGGTGATTGGGGTACTGTTCTTCCTACGGAGGGGAGTACTCCCTACCTGCTGCGGCGTACCCGTCAATACGGATCAATCCAGATCCCGGGGCGTCGGCCCGCAGGCACCGGGCGCGTGAAGGAGCCGGGTTGTCGCGGGTGGAAGAGACCTCCGGTAGCGACGTCGCTGAAATTTGCCGTTACGTACTGCCGGAGGCGCAGTGGATGTTTCCCCGACCCTTTGGGTCCTGACCATCGTGGGTCTCGCCGCTCTGATCGCGGTGGACTTCTTCATCGGGCGCAAGCCCCACGACGTATCCATCAAGGAAGCCGGAATCTGGACGGTCGTCTGGATAGCCCTGGCCGGGCTCTTCGGCCTCGGGCTGCTCGTGTTCGGCGGCGGTGAGGCCGGCGGCGAGTTCTTCGCGGGCTTCATCACCGAGAAGTCGCTGAGTGTCGACAACCTCTTCGTCTTCGTCCTGATCATGGCGAAGTTCGCGGTGCCCTCGCAGTACCAGCAGCGAGTGCTCCTCGTCGGCGTTCTCATAGCGCTCGTCCTGCGCGCGATATTCATCGCCGCCGGCGCCGCGATCCTCGCGAGCTTCGCGTGGGTGTTCTACATCTTCGGTGCCTTCCTCATCTGGACCGCCTGGAAGCTGATCCAGGAGGCCCGTACCGACGACGAGGACGAGGAGTTCGAGGAGAACAGGCTGCTCAAGGCTGCCGAGAAGCGGTTCGGTGTGGCCGACCGCTACCACGGCACCAAGCTGTGGATCGAGCAGAACGGCAAGCGCGTCATGACGCCGATGCTGGTCGTGATGCTCGCGATCGGCACCACGGACGTCCTGTTCGCCCTCGACTCGATCCCGGCGATCTTCGGCCTGACCCAGGACCCGTACATCGTCTTCACCGCCAACGCGTTCGCGCTGATGGGTCTGCGTCAGCTGTACTTCCTCATCGGCGGTCTGCTGAAGAAGCTGGTCCACCTCAGCTACGGCCTGTCGGTCATCCTCGGCTTCATCGGGGTGAAACTGGTGCTGCACGCGCTGCACGAGTCCGGCGTCCATGTACCGGAGATCTCCATACCGGTCTCCCTCGGCGTGATCTGCGCGGTCCTGATCGTCACCACGATCACCAGCCTGATCGCTTCCAAGAAGCAGGCGGCGGCCGAGGCGGCGCAGGAGGAGAGCGAAGGCGCTCCGAAGGACAGCATCGGCGCCTGACCGCGTCGGACGCGGGAACAACCACATCGGGAGCGGTGCGCGGCGAACTGCCGAGCAGCGCTCCCGATGCCTCGTCGGTGTGGAGCCCGGTCCGAGGAGCGGGCGCGGGGGCGGTGTGCGCATGCGGGGCCCGGGTCCCTCTGCGACGATCGCTGAATGATCGTCCGGCTGCGGTCGCTCGTGACGCGGTGGACGGCCGTCGTGCCGGTGGCCGCGGTCGTCCTGCTCGTGTTCACGTGGGGGCGTGACCTTCCCGGTGTGGTCGTCGGGCTGGTGACGGTGGTGCTCGCGGGAGCCGTGCTGGCCGCCGTGCACCACGCCGAGGTGATCGCCCACCGGGTCGGTGAACCCTTCGGCTCGCTCGTGCTGGCCGTCGCCGTCACGATCATCGAGGTCGCCCTGATCGTCACGCTGATGGCCGACGGCGGGGACAAGAGCTCCACCCTGGCCAGGGACACCGTCTTCGCGGCCGTGATGATCACCTGCAACGGCATCGTCGGACTGAGCCTGCTCACGGCCTCGCTCCGCCACGGGACCGCGGTCTTCAACCCGGAGGGCACCGGCGCCGCCCTCGCGACGGTCGCGACGCTGGCCACGCTCAGCCTGGTGCTGCCGACGTTCACCACCAGCAAGCCGGGCCCCGAGTTCTCCACCGCTCAGCTCACCTTTGCCGCGCTCGCCTCACTGACCCTGTACGGCCTGTTCGTGGCGACTCAGACCGTGCGGCACCGCGACTACTTCCTGCCGATCACCCGGCAGGGCGAGGTCATCACCGCCGACGGTCATGCGGAGCTGCCGACCGCCCGTGACGCCAAGGTCAGCCTGGGACTGCTGGGCCTGGCGCTGATCGGTGTGGTCGGCCTCGCGAAGGGAGTGTCGCCCACCATCGAGGACGGGGTGGAGGCGGCGGACCTGCCGCATGCCGTCGTCGGTGTGATCATCGCCCTGCTCGTGCTGCTTCCCGAGACCATCGCCGCCCTGCGCTCAGCGCGCCGTGACCGGGTGCAGACCAGCCTCAACCTCGCCCTCGGGTCCGCGATGGCCAGCATCGGCCTGACCATCCCCGCCGTCGCCCTGGCGTCCGTCTGGCTCTCGGGGCCGCTGGTCCTCGGCCTGGGAGCCACGCACATGGTGCTGCTCGCCCTGACCGTGGTGGTGGGTTCGCTGACGGTGGTGCCCGGACGGGCCACGCCGCTCCAGGGAGGCGTACATCTGGTGCTGTTCGCTGCCTACCTGGAGCTGGCGATCAATCCCTGAACTCCGCGGCAGGTCACTCCGTGGCCGGGATCGCGACGAGGCGGGGGACCGGCCGGGTCTCCGGCAGCAGTGCGAAGCACCCCAGGCTGAACAGCGCGATCCCGGTCAGATAGGCGCCCACGCCCCACGGGACCCGGCCCCCGTCCTCGGCGAGTGCCGTCGCCACGATCGGCGTGAGCGCGCCGCCGAGCACCCCGCCGAGGTTGTAGCCGACCGCGGCGCCCGTGCACCGTACGCGGGGCTCGTACAGCTCCGGCAGATACGCGGCGATCACCGCGAACATCGTGACGAACGCGATCATCGCCACCAGGAAGCCGAAGAACATCAGCAGCGGTTCGCCGGTCGACAGCAGCGCGACCATCGGGCACATCCACAGAGCGGCGACGGCACAGCCCGTGAGGCACAGCGGGCGACGGCCGTAGCGGTCCCCCAGGAGAGCCACCACCGGTGTCAGAGCGCCCTTGACCACCACCGCGGCCATGATGCAGGCCAGCATGACGGTACGGCTGACACCGAGCCGTTCCGTCCCGTAGGCGAGGGACCAGGTCGTCACCGCGTAGAACACGGCGTAGCCGACCGCGAGCGCGCCCGCCGTCAGCAGGACCAGCCGCCAATGGTCGCGCACCACCTCGGCGAGCGGCACGCGCGCGTGGTCGTCGATCTCCAGGAAACTCGGGCTCTCCGCGAGCGACGAACGCAGCCACAGCCCCGCCACCGCGAGCACCCCGGCCGCCCAGAACGGCACCCGCCACCCCCACGAGGCGAACTGCGCCTCCGTGAGCGACGCCGACAGGGCCAGCATCACGCCATTGGCGAGGAGGAAGCCCACCGCGGGGCCGATCTGCGGGAAGCTCGCCCACAGGGCGCGCCGCTCGGCGGGCGCGTGCTCCGCGGTCAGCAGGACCGCCCCGCCCCACTCCCCGCCGAGTCCCAGCCCCTGGAGAAAACGCAGCACCAGGAGGAGCACGGGAGCGGCCATGCCGATCGACTCGTACGTCGGTACGCAGCCGACCGCGACCGTCGACGCACCGGTCAGCAGCAGCGAGGCGACGAGGACCGGGCGCCGCCCGCGCCGGTCCCCGATGTGCCCGAACAGCACCGATCCCAGCGGCCGGGCGACGAAGCCCACCCCGAACGTCCCGAAGGCGGCCAGTGTCCCGGCCAGCGGCGAGAACGTCGGGAAGAACAGTGGCCCCAGGACCAGCGCCGCCGCGGTGCCGTAGACGAAGAAGTCGTAGAACTCGATGGCCGTCCCCGCGAGCGAGGCCGTGGCCAGCCGCACCATGGAAGGCGCCTTTACCGTGCGTACATCGTGCATGCCGGGTCAACTACCCACGGTGACCGCGCGTTACGGGGGCGTGCGGGGGCCGATCCGGGTCAATACGTCACGGTGATGCGCCGGTCAGGGCCGTTCACTCGTACCGACCCTCCATAGGGGATGACGATCTGCGGATCGGTGTGTCCGAAGTCCACGTCGAAGACGGTCATCATGCCGGGAGCGTAGGCGCGCAGCCCGCGTTGGACCGCCTCCCGTTGCTCGGCGGCGTAACGGTCGCCCTCGGCGGGGCTGTTGGGGCGCTCGAAGGACCAGGTCTTCGCGCGGGCCATCAGCAGCGCGGAGAAGCGCTGGAGCAGACCGCGCTCGCCCATGTTGCGCAGGATGCGGAAGACCTCCTCTCCGCTCGGCAGCTCCTCGGAGGTCTCCAGGAACAGCACTCCGCCGTCGTACTCCGCCAGATCGTGGGAGATCTCGCGGTCGGCCATCAACAGCCAGGCGAGGATCTCCAGACAGCCGCCCCAACTGCGGCCCTCCACCACGCGGTCGGCGTTCTGCCAGGTCCAGCCGGTGCCGGGCCGGGTCTCCGGTTCGCTCTCGAAGGTCGCGGGGTCGGCCCAGTCGCGGTTGACGTCGTTCCAGCGGTCGGCGGGCCGCAGTTCGTAGGCGCCCGAGGTGAACAGGGCGGCCCGCAGGGACTCGGCGGTCAGCGGGTCCATGGCCACGGGGCGGCCGAGCGCCGTCATCACGGTCGCGCCGTGGAAGCCGACGATCCCGGTGCTGTACAGGTAGGCCAGCAGGTTCGTGTTGTCGCTCATCCCGAAGAACGGCTTCGGGTTCGCCCGGAGCAACTCCCGGTCCAGGAACGGCAGCACGGTGATCTGGTCGTCGCCGCCGATCGACGCGATGACCGCCCTGACGTCCGGGTCGGCGAACGCCGCGTGGATGTCGTCGGCCCGCTCCTGAGGCGTCGCGCCCATCTTCCGGGTCGTCGGATACTCGACCGGTTCGAGCCCGAACTCCTTGCGCAGCCGCTCCAGCCCCAGTTCATGGGGGCGCGGGAAGAGCCCGGGCAGTCCGGCGCCCGGCGAGATGACGGCGATGCGGTCGCCGGGGGAGGGCTTGGGCGGATACGCGGGGGTCGTCATGCCGGGAGCGTACGGGCCACCGCACTGTCAGTGCACCGTGATAAACCGGGGCTGAGCAGCGGTCCTCGACGGGGCCGCCATTTCTGAACGGACCGGAGGAACAATGCCCCGCACCCTCGCCGACGCCCCGATCATGATCCTCAACGGGCCCAACCTGAACCTCCTGGGCCAGCGGCAGCCGGACATCTACGGCTCGGGCACGCTCGCCGACGTCGAGGCCCTGTGTGCCAAGGCAGCGGCCGGGCACGGCGGCACGGTGGACTTCCGGCAGTCCAACCACGAGGGCGAGTTGGTCGACTGGATCCAGGAGGCACGCCTCAACCACGCCGGCATCGTCATCAACCCCGGCGCCTACTCCCACACGTCCGTCGCGATCCTGGACGCGCTCAACACCTGCGACGGCCTGCCGGTGCTGGAGGTCCACATCTCCAACATCCATCAGCGCGAGACGTTCCGGCACCACTCGTACGTCTCCCTGCGCGCCGACGGGGTCATCGCGGGGTGCGGTGTGCAGGGGTACGTGTTCGGGGTGGAGCGGGTCGCCGCGCTGGTGGAAGCGGCGACCGCGGAGGCGTGACGCGCGGACGCGACCGCCCTTACAGCCGCCCTGCCTCCACGATCCGTCGCAGGAACTGCTGGGTGCGCTCCTGCTGCGGATCGCCGAACACCTGCTCGGCCGTGCCGCGTTCCAGGACGACGCCGCCCTCCAGGAAGCACACCTGGTCCGCGACATCGCGGGCGAAGCCCATCTCGTGGGTGGCCAGGACCATCGTCATGCCCTCGCCCTTGAGGTCCCGGACGACGCTGAGGACCTCGCCCACGAGTTCCGGGTCGAGGGCAGCGGTGATCTCGTCGAGGAGCAGCAGCCGGGGGCGTACGGCCAGGGCGCGGACGATCGCGGCCCGCTGCTGCTGGCCGCCGCTCAGCCGGTCCGGGTACTCGCCGGCCTTCGCGCCGAGCCCGAGCCGCTCCAGCAGCTCACGGGCGTGCTGCTCGGCCTCCGCGCGGTCCACGCCGTGCACCCGGCGCGGGGCCAGGGTGATGTTCTCCAGGACGGTCATGTGCGGAAAGAGGTTGTACGCCTGGAAGACCACGCCGATCCGGCGGCGCACGGCGTCCTGGTCGGTCCGCGGGTCGGTGATCTCCTCGCCGTCCAGCCAGATCGCGCCGTCGTCGATCTCCTCCAGCAGGTTCGCGCACCGCAGCAGCGTGGACTTGCCGGAGCCGGACGCGCCGATCAGAGCGGTCACCGTGTGGGAGGCGACCTCCAGATCGACGTCCCGCAGGACGACCGTCTCGCCGAACGTCTTGCGCACGGACTCCATACGCAGCACGGGGGAGGAGCCCCCGGGAATGTCACCGGCGATGCCGCTGGGGATGTCGCTCACAGTGTTCCTCCCTGCGCCCGCTGCCGGTCCATCCGGGCCGTCACCCAGTCGGTGAAGCGGGTCATCGGGATGGTCAGCGCGACGAAGACCAGTCCCGCGACGATGTACGGCGTGTAGTTGAGGCTGCGGCCCACGATGATGTCGGCCGCGCGCACGGCGTCGACCGCGCCGCCGATCGAGACGAGCCCGGTGTCCTTCTGCAGCGACACCAGGTCGTTCAGCAGCGGCGGCACCTGGCGCCGTACCGCCTGGGGCAGTACGACGTGCCGCAGCGCCTGCCGGTTGGTCAGCCCGAGCGAACGCGCCGCCGCCCGTTGCGACGGGTGCACGGACTCGATGCCGGCCCGGAACACCTCGGCGACGTACGCCGAATACGTCAGCGTCAGCGCCGTACCGCCGAGGAGCACCGGGTCCACGGTGATGCCCTGGAGCCGCAGCGCCGGGACGCCCAGGACGACGATCATCAGGTTGATGATCAGCGGGAGGCCGCGGAAGAAGTCCGTGTACGCGGCGGCCAGCGCGCGCACCGGGAAGAACACCGGGCCGCGCAGCGTACGGGCGATCGCGATCAGCATGCCCAGGACGAGCACCGCGACGCCGCAGATCAGCAGCAGCCGTACGTTGAGCCACAGCCCTTCGAGGACCTTCGGGAACGCCTCGCGCGCGTACTGCCCGTTGAAGAACGTCTCCTTGGTGCGCGGCCAGCCCGGCGCGTTGACGACGACCAGGTAGAGGACGACGCCGGTGACCAGGGTGGACACCGCGGCGATCGACGTGGCGCGGCGAGCGCGGGTGCGCTTGAACCGCTCACGGTCGATCCGCCGCTGCGAGGGGACGTAGCCGTCGCCCCGGTCCGGCATGTCGCCCGGGTCCTCCTGCCCGGACTCCTCCTTCACTGCGGTCACTTGAGCACCGGAGCGTCGACGGCGTCCGACAGCCACTGCTTCTCGATCGAGGCGAGCGTGCCGTCCTTGCGCAGGGCGTCCACCGCGGCCGTCACGCACGAGGTGAGCGCGCTGCCCTTGTCGAGCACGAGCCCGAACTGCTCCGGCGTACCGCCCTGGTTCTCGAACTGCCCGACGATCTTCGCGTCGGTCACCTCGGCGGCCGTGACGTAGAACGCGGTCGGCAGATCGAGGACGATCGCGTCGACCTGGCCGTTCTGCAGCGCGGCCTTGGCCTGGTCGTTCTTGGCGTACGCGGCCGGCTCCTGGGTCGGCTTCACCACGTCTTCGAGGTAGTTGAGGCTCGTGGTCCCGACCTGGGCGCCCAGCTTGAGGCCCTTGAGGTCCGCGATGCTCGTCGCCTTCGCGGCCTTGGAGTTCTTCAGCGCGACGACGGCCTGGCGCACGTCGTAGTAGCCGGACGAGAAGTCCACGGCCTTCTTGCGCTCGGCGCTGATCGACACCTGGTTGATGTCGAAGTCGAAGGTCTTCTCGCCGGGCGCGAACGCCTTGTTGAAGGGCACGCTCTGCCAGACCACGTTCGCCTTGTCGTAGCCGAGCTGCTTCGCCACGGCGTACGCGACCGCCGACTCGAAGCCCTCACCATTGGCGGGCTTGTCGTCCTTGAACCACGGCTCGTACGCGGGCTCGTCGGTGGCGATCGTCAGCTTGCCCGAGGTCTGGGTGGCCAACTTGCCCTTGGCGCAGGTGGTTCCGGCCGACTCGGTGGACGCGGCGCTGCTCTTCTCCTCCGGCTGCGGGGCACAGCCGACAGCGGTGGCGAGCAGGGCGACAGTGGCGGCGGAGACTGCGCGGCGCAGCAGGTGAGGGGCAGAGTGCATGGCGGGAGAGTGGCAGCGAGGCGTGTCATTTGTCCAGGTCACAGGCGGAATTGTCCGCATAGTGGGAACGTGTGTTGCGTTTTTGTGAACGCTTCCTGTGAACGCCGGGGCCGCCGACCGAGGGCGGGGATCGACAGGTCGGCGGCCCGTGCCGCCCAGGAGCCGTCTTCCTGCGCGGGGCTTCCTCCAGTGGACTGCGCCCGCGCGCACGCCGGGAGCGCGTGTGCGACGCCAGCATGTGTGTTCGTTTCACACGGGGCGCGCGTTCACCAACTGCGCGCCCCTGGAACGGGGTTCGACGGGCTCACCAGCCTCGCGCGTGCCACTCCGGCAGGTGGGGCCGCTCCGCGCCCAGGGTGGTGTCGTTGCCGTGCCCCGGATAGACCCAGCTCTCGTCCGGGAGCGGCTCGAAGATCTTCGTCTCCACGTCGTGGATCAGGCTGGCGAAGGCCACGGGGTCCTTGCGCGTGTTGCCCACGCCGCCGGGGAAAAGACAGTCCCCGGTGAACACGTGCGGATGCCCGTGCGGGTCGTCGTAGACGAGCGCGATCGAGCCCGGCGTGTGTCCGACCAGGTGGCGCGCGGTGAGTTCCACGCGCCCCACGCGGATCGTGTCCCCGTCGTCGACCGGTACATCGGTCGGTACGGGGATGTCCTCGGCGTCGTCCCGGCCCGCGTACGTACGGGCACCGGTGGCTGCCACGACCTCCGCGAGTGCCTGCCAGTGGTCCCCGTGCTGGTGCGTGGTGACGAGCGACGCGATGCCGTCGTCGCCGATCAGTGTGATCAACGTATGGGCGTCGTTCGCCGCGTCGATCAGCAACTGCTCGTCCGTGGCCCGGCAGCGCAGCAGATAGGCGTTGTTGTTCATCGGGCCGACCGCGACCTTGGTGATCATCAGGTCCTGCAACTCGTGCACATCGGCGGGGCCGCCGACCTTCACCGCTCCGCTGTACGTCATGACGTTCAGCCTATGCGACGCCGCTGACACTAGAGCGGGGGCAGCGCGGGCAGGGCTCCGCCCGAGACGTCGAGTCCCGCCCCGTCCCGACGGCCGGCGAGCCACCCCAGCAGCTCGGGGGCGGGGCCGGTGACCGTGATCTCCGGCTCGGCCGCTTCGCTTCCCGTGCTCCACGCGCGCGGGCCGTCCGTGATCGTCGTGGGCGGCACCTCGGGGTGCCCCGCGAAGCGCTCGGCGAGGAAGTCGATCTCCCGCTCCACGAACTCCGCCGGAAGATCTTCCAGCTCGTACTCGATCCCCAGGTCCACGTGGTGCAGTTCGACCTCGGCCCAGCGCCGGAACGGCAAATAGGAGGCGGAGTCGGTGACGCCGTTGCGCAGTTCCACCGTGCGAGTCCAGTCCGCGGGCGCTGCCCCCGCCTCCTGGAAGCGGGCGGCGCTCTCGCGCACGTCCGTCAGCTGTATGTCGAGGGGGCGCGGGGCGTCGCGCTCGATGTCGGTGTCCCGCGCCTCCCCGGAGGCGTACATACGACGTCCCTCGAAGACGTTCACGAGAGCGTCCGCGTTGCGGGCGAGGTGGGCGAGGGCATGGCCGCGGGTCCAGCCCGGCAGCAGTGACGGCTCGGCCACCGAATCGTTGTTCAATTTCGCGGCTGCGGTGAGCAGTCGTTCCGTCGCGTCACGTACAGATGCCAGGTCGCGCACATGATCAGCCATGGTGCCGACGATAGTCCCGCCACACGTTCGGGTGAAGGTAGCGGCCAGGACCCGTAAATCGAATGTGCGTGCTATATGGTCGAGTGCGGCGTCGGGCATGCTGGATGGCCGGGGATTGTTACCACCCCAGGAATCCGACCGGCGTTGTCAGTGGCTCCCCCTAGTCTGAGAAAGCACGGGGGCCCCGCCCCTGTCACTTCTTCCCAAGAAAGGTGCGGACCGGCGTGGCCGACCGTCTCATCGTCCGTGGCGCGCGCGAGCACAATCTCAAGAATGTCTCGCTCGACCTCCCGCGCGACTCGCTCATCGTCTTCACGGGCCTGTCCGGGTCGGGCAAGTCCTCGCTGGCCTTCGACACGATCTTCGCCGAGGGCCAGCGCCGCTACGTCGAGTCGCTCTCGTCGTACGCCCGCCAGTTCCTCGGCCAGATGGACAAGCCGGACGTCGACTTCATCGAGGGCCTCTCGCCGGCCGTCTCGATCGACCAGAAGTCGACCTCGCGCAACCCGCGCTCGACGGTCGGCACCATCACCGAGGTCTACGACTATCTGCGCCTGCTCTTCGCGCGCATCGGCAAGCCGCACTGCCCCGAGTGCTCCCGCCCCATCTCGCGCCAGTCGCCGCAGGCCATCGTCGACAAGGTCCTGTCGCTGCCTGAGGGGAGCCGCTTCCAGGTGCTGTCGCCGCTGGTGCGGGAGCGTAAGGGCGAGTTCGTCGACCTCTTCGCGGACCTCCAGACCAAGGGCTACTCCCGCGCGCGGGTGGACGGCGAGACGGTCCAGCTGTCCGACCCGCCCGCGCTGAAGAAGCAGGAGAAACACACCATCGAGGTGGTCATCGACCGCCTCACGGTCAAGGAGGGCGCCAAGCGCCGCCTCACCGACTCGGTGGAGACAGCCCTCGGCCTCGCCGGCGGCATGGTCGTGCTCGACTTCGTCGACCTCCCCGAGGACGACCCCGAGCGCGAGCGCATGTACTCGGAGCACCTGTACTGCCCGTACGACGACCTGTCCTTCGAGGAGCTGGAGCCGCGCTCCTTCTCCTTCAACTCGCCCTTCGGTGCCTGCCCCGAGTGCACGGGCATCGGCACGCGCATGGAGGTCGACCCCGAGCTGATCGTCCCGGACGAGGACAAGTCGCTCGACGAGGGCGCCATCCACCCCTGGTCGCACGGCCACACCAAGGACTACTTCGGCCGTCTCGTCACCGCCCTCGCGGACGCGCTGGGATTCCGCACCGACATCCCCTTCGCGGGCCTCCCGCAGCGCGCGAAGAAGGCGCTCCTGCACGGGCACAAGACCCAGATCGAGGTGCGCTACCGCAACCGGTACGGCCGGGAGCGCGTGTACACCACGCCCTTCGAGGGCGCCGTCCCGTTCGTGAAGCGGCGGCACAGCGAGTCCGAGAGCGACGCCAGCCGGGAGCGCTTCGAGGGCTATATGCGCGAGGTGCCCTGCCCCACCTGCCAGGGCACCCGCCTCAAGCCGATCGTCCTCGCGGTCACGGTCATGGAGCGGTCCATCGCCGAGGTCTCCGCGATGTCGATCAGCGACTGCGCGGACTTCCTGGCCGAGCTGAAGCTCGACGCCCGCGACAAGAAGATCGCCGAGCGGGTGCTCAAGGAGGTCAACGAACGGCTGAAGTTCCTGGTCGACGTCGGCCTCGACTACCTCTCGCTGAACCGCGCGGCCGGCACCCTCTCCGGCGGCGAGGCCCAGCGCATCCGCCTGGCGACCCAGATCGGCTCCGGACTCGTCGGCGTCCTGTACGTCCTCGACGAGCCGTCCATCGGTCTGCACCAGCGTGACAACCACCGGCTGATCGAAACCCTGGTCAGGCTGCGGGACATGGGCAACACGCTCATCGTCGTCGAGCACGACGAGGACACCATCAAGGTCGCCGACTGGATCGTCGACATCGGCCCCGGCGCGGGCGAGCACGGCGGCAAGGTCGTGCACAGCGGCTCCCTGAAGGAGCTGCTCGCCAACGACGAGTCGATGACCGGGCAGTACCTCTCCGGCAAGAAGGCCATCCCGCTCCCCGACATCCGGCGCCCGCAGGACCCGTCCCGCCGGCTCACCGTGCACGGCGCCCGCGAGAACAACCTCCAGGACATCGACGTGTCCTTCCCGCTGGGCGTGCTCACGGCCGTCACGGGCGTGTCAGGCTCCGGCAAGTCGACGCTGGTCAACGACATCCTGTACACACACCTCGCCCGCGAGCTGAACGGCGCCCGCAGCGTGCCGGGCCGCCACACGCGCGTGGACGGCGACGACCTGGTCGACAAGGTCGTGCACGTCGACCAGTCGCCCATCGGCCGCACCCCGCGCTCGAACCCGGCGACGTACACCGGTGTCTTCGACCACGTCCGCAAGCTCTTCGCGGAGACGGTCGAGGCGAAGGTGCGGGGCTATCTGCCCGGCCGCTTCTCCTTCAACGTCAAGGGCGGACGCTGCGAGAACTGCGCGGGCGACGGCACCATCAAGATCGAGATGAACTTCCTCCCGGACGTGTACGTCCCGTGCGAGGTCTGCCACGGCGCCCGCTACAACCGGGAGACCCTGGAGGTCCACTACAAGGGCAAGTCCATCGCCGACATCCTGAACATGCCGATCGAGGAGGCCCGGCACTTCTTCGAGGCCGTCCCGGCGATCGCCCGCCACCTCAACACGCTGCACGACGTCGGCCTCGGCTACGTCAGGCTCGGCCAGTCCGCGACGACTCTGTCCGGCGGCGAGGCCCAGCGGGTGAAGCTCGCCAGCGAACTCCAGAAGCGCTCCACAGGGCGCACGGTGTACGTCCTGGACGAGCCGACCACCGGTCTCCACTTCGAGGACATCAGCAAGCTCCTCAAGGTCCTCTCCGGCCTGGTCGACAAGGGCAACACGGTCATCGTCATCGAGCACAACCTCGACGTCATCAAGACCGCCGACTGGGTCGTCGACATGGGCCCCGAGGGTGGCGCGGGCGGCGGTCTCGTGGTCGCCGAGGGCACCCCCGAGGAGATCGCCGGGGTCCCCGCCAGCCACACCGGCAAGTTCCTGCGCGAGATCCTGGGCGCCGACCGGATCAGCGACGGCACCTCGGTCAAGGCCCCGCGCAAGACGGCCGCCAAGAAGGCGGTGGCGGCCAAGTCGACGGCGACGAAGACGGCGACGGCGAAGACCGCCAACAACACGGCGACGAAGAAGGTGACTCCGGCGAAGAAGACGACAACTCGGGCCCGCAAGGCCTGAACTGTCGCCGAGCCCGGACAACGCAGCAAGGGCGGCGGCCCGCAGGAACTCCCTGCGGGCCGCCGCCCGTTGCACAACCAAACGCAACCGTCCCTACAGAACACCCAGTTCAGCCGCGTACGGCGGCTCCGCCCCCGCCCGTGAACAGGTGATCGCCGCCGCCCGCGCCGCGAGGCGGAGCAGGTCGGTCCAGCCGTCGGGGCCCAGGCCGGCCAGCGCCTCCGACGACAGGGCGTCCCGGACCGACAGACCGTGCAGCAGCGCCGCGTTCACGGTGTCGCCGGCGCCGATCGTGTCCACGACGTCGACCTCCTCGCCCGGTACGGAGTGTTCCGCGCCCTCACGGGTGAAGACGGTCAGCCCGTCGCCGCCCCGGGTGACGACGACGGCGGAAGGACCGGCGGCCAGCCATTCGTGCGGAGTCCCGCCGAGCCACTTCGCGTCCTCCTCCGACAGCTTGAGCAGCGACACCGACGGCAGCCAGCTCTTGAAACGGGCCCGATAGGCGTCCGCGTCGGGGATCAGTACCGCCCTGATGTTCGGGTCGAGCGCGGTGAACACCCCCTGCGCGGCGGCGCTCCGCAGCAGTTCCTCGTACGCGGTCGCGCCCGGCTCCAGGACCAGCGAGCAGGTGCCGAAGGACACCGCCCGGGCCGCGTCGGGGAGTCGGGCGGGTGCCGTGAACAGCCGGTCGGCGGTGCCCTCGACATAGAAGGAGTAGGCGGCCGAACCGTCCGCACCGATCGAGGCGACCGCAAGGGTCGTCGGCTCATTGCCGCGCTGTACGGACGACACGTCCACGCCTGCGCCGTGCAGCCCGTCGAGCAGCGCCTCGCCGAAGGCGTCGGACGAGACCCGGGAACAGAACGCGGTGGGGGAGCCGAGGCGCCCGAGGGCGACCGCGGTGTTGTAGGGCCCGCCGCCGAGCGCCGGCCGCAGATCCGCGAGGGCGCCCGCCGCACGCGGTACCAGGTCGATCAGTGCCTCACCGGCGACGACGATCACGAGACGGGTCCTCTCTCGGCCTTGGGGGAGTTCTCGGGGCGCGGTCGCCGGCTCCGCTGCCCGGCACACCCGCACGACTCGCGATGGACGAACGCGCACGGAAGCCGCACGGTCCGGGTCGGGCGGTCCGGGTCGGCCAGACGGTCCAGGAGCAGACGTACGGCCTCGGCGCCGATGTCCTTGGCGGGCTGTGCCATCGCGGTGAGCCCGGGGGAGAAGAGGTCCGCCCAGGCGAAGTCGTCGAAGCAGCACAGCGCCAGGTCGTCCGGCACGGTGAGGCCCCGCTCGCGCACGGCACGCAGGGCGCCGATCGTCATCGCGTTGTTGGCGGTGACGAGGGCGGTCGGGGGCGCCGCGAGGGAGAGAAGGGCGGCGGTGGCCCGCTCGGCACCCTCCGACTCGGAGTCGCCATGGACCACCAGGCGCTCGTCGTGGGGGAGCCCGGCGAACGCGAGGCCGATGCGGTAGCCGGTGATCCGTTCCGTCGTCGTGCTGAGGCCGGGGCGGCCCGCGACCAGGCCGACTCGCTCGTGCCCCAGAGCGGTGAGGTGGGCGACCAGCCTGGCCATGGGTTCGGAGTTCTCGGCGCACACCTGGTCGAAGCGCGGGGCGCTGTCCGAGGAGTTGCTGTCCGATGGGGTGTCCAGCAGTCGGTCCAGGAGCACCGTCGGTACCTCGTGCCGGGTCAGATAGGCGACCAGGGCGCCGGGATCCGCCGAAGGGGCGACGATCATGCCGTCCACGCGCCGCTCGTGCAGCAGCTGGACGACCTTGCGCTCGTGCTCGGGATCGTCGTGCGGGTCGGCGATGAGGAGGCTGTAGCCATGTTCCAGGGCGCCCGCCTCGACGCCCTGGACGATCTCCGTGAAGTACGGGTTGCTGATCGCTGACACCGCGAGTCCGATGGACCGCGTCCGCGCGGTGACCAGGGACCGGGCCAGCGTGTTCGGCGTGTAGCCCAGCACCTCGATGGCGTCGAGGACGGACTGCCGGGTCGCGGGGCGCACCACACGGGTGTCGTTGAGTACATGGGAGACGGTCGCCACGGACACGCCCGCGTGCCGTGCGACATCGGCCATCGTCGCCATGGGGCCGCGTCCTCCCGTCCGGATCCGGCGTCAATGGCGGCAACGTACCGCATTCAACGCGGGACGTAAACGCTTACGTAAGCGATTGCGCAATCGCTTACGTCACGACAGGCCGGTCACTCCCAGTCCCAGCCGATGCCCAGGATCCCCGGTCGCAGCCTCGGCTCGACGAGGTGCACCGAGCGGTGGCGGGCGCTCACCGGGAGGTCCTGGCGGCCACTGCGGGGCGCCGCGGCCGAGTGCTGGGCGAACCGGTGGCAGCGCACCGGCAGGGACCCGTCGTCGAAGCGGACCTGGAGCGCGTACTGGCCGCCCGCGACGCCGAAACCGCGGACGTACTCACGGGACACACCCGCGGTGCCGTCCTCGACGGCGTAGCGGAAGAGGAACGTATCTCCAGCACGCAACCGGGTGTCGAAGAGGAGTTCGGCGACGAGCACCCCCGTGTCGTGGTGCCGGCGCACCCGTCCCGTGCGGCAATTCTCCAGGGCGTGGACCGACATACGGTCCGGCGCGCACCCGGGGTCGCCGTGGTGGACGGCGACGAAGCGGTCGGTGCCGTCCCGGTGGGCGCGCACGATGTGGTGGGCCTCGCGGACGAGGAGTTCGCGGTGTGCGCCGATCCGTATCCGTTCGTGCAGGCCAAGGGTGTGCAGACCGCCGTCGAGCGGCGCCTCCAGCTCCGTCAGCAGCTGCTCCAGGACCCCGGAGGCCTCCACCAGGGAGCGGTACGAACGTGCGGCGGGACGCTGGGTGCCGGCGCGTTCGTCGTCCCGGGAGAGCAGCCGGATCAGTGATTCCTCCGGCAGCTGGAGGATCTCCTCCAGAGCTCTCACGGCCCGCAGCGACTCGGGGCGCTGCGGGCGGCGGGCGCCCTGCTGCCAGTAACTCAGGCTGGTGACGCCGACCTTGACCCCGTACCGCCACAGATGGTGCTGGACGCGTTGCAGCGGCAGACCGCGGGCGGTGATCGCCGCCCGCAGGGCCACATGGAAGGGGCCGTTTCGCAGGGCCGTGTCCAGTTCCGCGGTGGCGTCCTCCGCGATGGCGTCGTCCGCGTGCGGTGTGCCTTGGCGCATGCAGGGGCCCTTCTGTGAATGGTCGCGGCGGCTGGTCGGACCGCGCGCGTGGGGCGAACCGGGGCGGTCCGGCGGGCGTACGCGGCGTCGTCCTCGCCCCCGTGTGTCCTCACGTGCGTACGCGGCCGTTCGCGGCCCCGAGTTCCCCCGCATTGAAGCGTGTTGACCAAGGCGCGACAACACCTGAGGCGCAAACATGCGCAACTGCCGAGGCTCTCGCTTCGCTGTTCACCCCTCCGTGGGGACCGGGGCGTCCGTCCACAGGATCGCCGCGCTGTCACACCCCGCCAGTAGGGTGTGAGACATGGCCGACCCCTCCAGCTACCGCCCCAAGCCGGGACAGATCCCGGACTCTCCCGGGGTGTACAGATTCCGCGACGAGCACCGCCGGGTGATCTACGTCGGGAAGGCGAAAAGCCTGCGCCAGCGCCTGGCCAACTACTTCCAGGACCTGGCCGGACTCCACCCGCGCACCCGCACGATGGTCACCACGGCGGCCTCCGTGGAGTGGACGGTCGTGTCCACGGAGGTCGAGGCGCTCCAGCTGGAGTACTCGTGGATCAAGGAGTACGACCCCCGCTTCAACGTCAAGTACCGCGACGACAAGAGCTACCCGTATCTCGCGGTGACGATGAACGAGGAGTACCCGCGCGTGCAGGTGATGCGCGGTCAGAAGCGCAAGGGCGTGCGCTACTTCGGGCCGTACGGGCACGCGTGGGCGATCCGCGACACCGTGGACCTGCTCCTGCGCGTCTTCCCGGTGCGCACGTGCTCGGCCGGCGTCTTCAAGAACGCCGCCCGCACCGGCCGTCCCTGTCTCCTCGGCTACATCGGCAAGTGCTCGGCGCCCTGCGTCGGGCGGGTCTCGGCCGAGGAACACCGCGAACTGGCCGACGAGTTCTGCGACTTCATGGCCGGGCGTACGGGGACGTACATCCGCCGCCAGGAGAAGCAGATGGCCGAGGCGGCCGAGGAGATGGAGTACGAGCGGGCGGCCCGGCTGCGCGACGACATCGAGGCACTCAGGAAGGCCATGGAGAAGAGCGCGGTCGTCCTCGCCGACGCGACCGACGCCGACCTGATCGCGGTCGCCGAGGACGAGCTGGAAGCGGCCGTCCAGATCTTCCACGTACGCGGCGGTCGCGTGCGCGGCCAGCGGGGCTGGGTGACCGACAAGGTCGAGGAGATCACCACCGGCGCCCTTGTCGAGCACGCCCTCCAGCAGCTCTACGGCGAGGAGAAGGGCGACTCCGTGCCCAAGGAGGTCCTCGTCCCCGCGCTGCCCGACCCCGTGGAGCCCGTCCAGGAGTGGCTGGCGGAGCGGCGCGGGTCCGGCGTCTCGCTGCGCATCCCGCAGCGCGGCGACAAGAAGGCACTCATGGAGACCGTGCAGCGCAACGCGCAGCAGTCGCTCGTGCTGCACAAGACCAAGCGCGCCTCCGACCTGACCACGCGCTCGCGCGCGCTGGAGGAGATCGCCGAGGCCCTCGACCTGGACAGTGCCCCGCTGCGCATCGAGTGCTACGACATCTCCCACCTCCAGGGCGACGACGTGGTGGCGTCCATGGTCGTCTTCGAGGACGGCCTGCAGCGCAAGAGCGAGTACCGCCGCTTCCAGATCAAGGGCTTCGAGGGCCAGGACGACGTCCGGTCCATGCACGAGGTGATCACCCGCCGCTTCAAGCGCTACATCGCCGAGAAGGGGAAGACCGGGGAGTGGGCGGACGGCCAGGAAATCGGCCAGGAAACCGACCCGGAGCCCGGTCAGCAGCTGAAGGACGAGGACGGGCGGCCCAAGCGGTTCGCCTATCCGCCGCAGCTCGTCGTCGTCGACGGCGGGCAGCCGCAGGTCGCCGCCGCCCAGCGGGCGCTGGACGAACTGGGCATCGACGACATCGCCGTCTGCGGCCTCGCGAAGCGCCTGGAGGAGGTCTGGGTGCCCGGCGACGACGACCCGGTGATCCTGCCCCGCACCAGCGAGGGCCTGTATCTCCTCCAGCGCGTGCGCGACGAGGCACACCGCTTCGCGATCACCTACCAGCGCGTCAAGCGGGCCAAACGCTTCCGGGCGAGCCCCCTGGACGACGTGCCCGGACTCGGTGAAACCCGGAAACAGGCGCTGATCAAGCATTTCGGCTCGGTGAAGAAGCTGCGGTCCGCCACAATCGACCAGATCCGCGAGGTTCCCGGCATAGGCCTGAAGACGGCCGAGACGATCGCCGCGGCCCTCGCGCGGGCGGCCCCGGCCGCACCCGCCGTCAACACGGCGACCGGAGAGATCATGGATTACGTAGAAGACACACCAGACGCAGCGGACACATCGGACGCCGAAGGCACGGCAGACACGCAGGACGGGGAACCCGGGACGCGGGCGGGTTCCCCGGGGGAGCCCGTAGCCGCGGGCGCCCCGGACGAGCGACGGGGGCAGGAGAAATGACCGAGCACGAGACACCGAAGGCCGAGCCCACAGCAGAGGGCCAGGCAGGTCACAAGGAAGCGGGCGATGATCGCTCGCGGCACGCCGAGGGCCCCGCACCGGGCGGCCCGACGGGCCAGGAACCACCGGGCCAGGAAGACGGAGAGCAAGTGGGTACGGGCATCGAGACAGCCGGGGTCCCCGAAGCGGCCATCCCCGAGCTGGTGATCATCTCCGGCATGTCCGGAGCAGGCCGTTCGACGGCCGCCAAGTGTCTGGAGGACCTCGGCTGGTTCGTCGTCGACAACCTGCCACCGGCGCTGATCCCCACCATGGTGGAGCTGGGCGCCCGCTCCCAGGGCAACGTCGCCAGGATCGCGGTCGTCGTCGACGTACGCGGCAGGCGCTTCTTCGACAACCTCCGTGAGTCGCTCGCCGACCTGGCGGTCAAGGGCGTCACCCGGCGGATCGTCTTCCTGGAGTCCTCGGACGACGCCCTGGTGCGCCGTTTCGAGTCGGTGCGCAGGCCGCACCCCCTCCAGGGGGACGGCCGTATCGTCGACGGCATCGACGCCGAGCGCGAACTGCTGCGCGAGCTGCGCGGCGACGCCGACCTGGTGATCGACACCTCCAGCCTCAACGTGCACGAACTGCGCGCAAAGATGGACGCCCAGTTCGCCGGCGAGGAGGAGCCCGAGCTGCGGGCCACGGTGATGTCCTTCGGCTTCAAGTACGGCCTCCCGGTCGACGCCGACCTGGTCGTGGACATGCGGTTCCTGCCGAACCCGCACTGGGTCCCGGAGCTGCGCCCGTACACCGGGCTCAACGAGGAGGTGTCGGCGTACGTCTTCAACCAGCCCGGCGCCAAGGAGTTCCTCGACCGGTACGCCGAGCTGCTCCAGCTCATCGCCGCCGGGTACCGCCGCGAGGGCAAGCGCTATGTGACCATCGCGGTCGGCTGCACCGGCGGCAAGCACCGCTCGGTCGCCACCTCGGAGAAGCTCGCCGCACGCCTCGCCTCGCAGGGCGTGGAGACCGTGATCGTGCACCGGGACATGGGACGGGAATGACGGGACGTACACCGCGGCTGAGCAGGCTGCGCCGGGTGACCCCCGAGGGACGGGCCGGCCGGCCCGTCGAGGCACGCGGCGCCAGGCCGCGCCGCCGGGGCGCCCAGCCCAAGGTCGTCGCCCTGGGCGGCGGCATGGGCCTGTCCGCCTCGCTCGCCGCACTGCGCCGGATCACCGGCGACCTGACCGCCGTCGTCACCGTGGCCGACGACGGCGGCTCCAGCGGGCGCCTGCGCGACGAACTGGGCGTCCTGCCGCCCGGTGACCTGCGCAAGGCCCTGGCCGCGCTGTGCGGCGACGACGAGTGGGGCCAGACCTGGGCCCGCGTCATCCAGCACCGCTTCCAGTCCAAGGGAGACCTGCACGAACACGCCGTCGGCAACCTGCTGATCGTCGCCCTGTGGGAGCAGCTCGGCGACCACGTCCAGGCCCTCGACCTGGTCGGCAGGCTCCTGGGCGCGCACGGCCGAGTCCTGCCGATGTCCGCCGTACCCCTGGAGCTGCAGGCCCTGGTCAAGGGGCACGACCCGGAGCGGCCCGAGGACGTCGACACCGTACGGGGGCAGGCGACCGTCGCGCTGACGCCCGGCGAGGTGCAGTCCGTGCACCTCGTGCCGCACGACCCGCCCGCCGTCCCGGAGGCCGTCGCCGCCGTCCTGGACGCCGACTGGGTGGTCCTCGGTCCCGGCTCCTGGTTCTCCTCCGTGATCCCCCATCTGCTGGTGCCGGAGCTGCTCGAAGCGCTCACCGAGACGAAGGCCCGCCGGGTACTCTCGCTGAACCTCGCGCCGCAGCCCGGAGAAACCGAGGGCTTCTCCCCGCAGCGTCATTTGGAGGTTTTGGGACGACACGCCCCTAAACTCGCCCTGGACGTGGTGTTGGCCGACGAGGCCGCCGTGCCCGACCGCGATTTGCTGACCGACGCCGCCAAGGGGTTCGGCGCCGCGGTCGAGCTGGCGCCGGTGGCCCGGCCCGACGGATCTCCTCGGCACGATACGGAGCTGTTGGCCGCCGCGTACGACCGTATTTTTCGGATGCATGGAAGGATCGGCCCATGGCGATGACGGCAGCGGTGAAGGACGAGATCTCCCGGCTCCCCGTCACCCGTACCTGCTGCAGGAAGGCGGAGGTCTCCGCCATTCTGCGGTTCGCCGGCGGCCTTCACCTGGTCAGCGGGCGCATCGTGATCGAGGCGGAGCTGGACACCGCGATGGCGGCGCGCCGTCTCAAGCGGGACATCCTGGAGATTTTCGGCCACAGTTCCGAACTGATCGTGATGGCACCCGGCGGACTGCGCCGCGGCTCCCGTTACGTGGTCAGGGTGGTCGCGGGCGGCGACCAGCTGGCCCGCCAGACAGGGCTCGTGGACGGCCGCGGGCGCCCGATCAGAGGTCTGCCCCCGCAGGTGGTCTCCGGGGCCACCTGTGACGCGGAGGCGGCCTGGAGAGGGGCCTTCCTGGCCCACGGCTCGCTCACCGAGCCGGGACGCTCCTCGTCCCTGGAGGTGACCTGCCCCGGCCCCGAGGCCGCGCTCGCCCTCGTCGGCGCCGCTCGGCGGCTCTCGATCGCCGCCAAGGCCCGCGAGGTCCGGGGCGTCGACCGGGTCGTCGTCCGGGACGGGGACGCGATCGGCGCCCTCCTCACCCGGCTCGGCGCGCACGAGTCCGTGCTGGCCTGGGAGGAGCGGCGGATGCGCCGCGAGGTCCGCGCCACGGCGAACCGGCTCGCCAACTTCGACGACGCCAACCTGCGCCGCTCCGCGCGCGCGGCCGTCGCCGCCGGTGCCCGGGTCCAGCGCGCGCTGGAGATCCTCGCCGACGACGTGCCCGAGCACCTCGCGGCGGCCGGCCGGCTGCGCATGGAGCACAAGCAGGCCTCCCTGGAGGAGCTGGGCGCCCTCGCCGACCCGCCGCTGACCAAGGACGCCGTCGCGGGCCGTATCCGCCGACTGCTCGCCATGGCCGACAAGCGCGCCCAGGACCTCGGCATTCCGGGTACGGAGTCCAACCTCTCCGAGGAGATGGCCGACGCGGGCTGACGGGCTGTCAGAGCGGACTGACGGAGCCTCAACACGCCGGGGCCGGTACCCACTTCGGGTACCGGCCCCGGCGTGTTGCCTGTCCTTGGGGCCCCCTTGACTGGATCATGAACTGTCATGAGCCTGGCATCTGTTCGCCATTGTGGTGAACCATCGCAAGGGGGGTTCATGAGACGAAGAGCGAGAACGATCCTCGCTGTCGGCGCACTCCTGCTGGGCGGCGCGGGACTCGCGCCCATCGCCGTGGCCGCGGAGGACGCCGGTACACCGGACGCCGACGAGGTCAAGGTCTTCCGCGCCGAGGTCACGAAGGAGCAGATTCCGCTGCTTCTCGCGACCGGCCAGGACGGGCACGAACTCGGGGAGCAGGCACCGGAGAAGGGCACGGCCACGGTCGAGGTCTACCTCACCGACAAGCAGGCCGACCAGCTGGAGGACAAGGGCGTCGACCTCAAGGAGCACACGCTCACGGCGAAGGCACGCGCGCGCGTGGCCGCCGCCGGGGACGGTGTCTTCCGGCCCTACAGCGGAGCGGGCAACCTCCAGGAGGAGATCCTCCGGACCGCCCAGGAGAACCCGGCCCTGACCAAGGTCGTCTCCATCGGCAAGACCCTTCAGGGCCAGGACATCCTCGCGCTCAAACTGACCAAGGGCGCGAAGAAGACCAAGGACGGCGCCAAGCCGTCCGTCCTGTACGTCTCCAACCAGCACGCGCGCGAATGGATCACGCCGGAGATGACCCGGCGCCTGATGCACCACTACCTGGACAACTACTCCAAGGACCGGCGCATCAAGAAGATCGTCGACTCGACCGAACTCTGGTTCGTGCTGTCCGCCAACCCGGACGGCTACGACTGGACGTTCGAGCCCGAGGGCGACCGCCAGTGGCGCAAGAACATGCGGGACGTCAACGGCGACGGCGCCTACACCATCGGCGACGGCGTCGACCTCAACCGGAACTTCGCCTTCAAGTGGGGCTACGACGACGAGGGTTCGTCCCCGTTCCCCACCAGCCAGACCTACCGCGGCGCAGGCCCCAACTCGGAGCCCGAGACCAAGGCGCTGGACGCCTTCGAGCGGCGCGTCGGCTTCGACTACGGCATCAACTACCACTCCGCCGCCGAACTGCTCCTCTACGGCGTCGGCTGGCAGGTCGCCTCGCCGACCCCCGACGACGTCCTCTACAAGTCGCTCGCCGGCACGCCCGAGAACTCCGCGATCCCCGGCTACCACCCCCAGCTCTCCTCCGAGCTGTACACCACCAACGGCGAGGCGGACGGCCACGCGGCCAACGTCAACGGCACGGCGATGTTCACCCCGGAGATGTCGACCTGCCAGACCGCGTCGAACCTCTATCCGGACGACGCCTGGAACGCGGCCGACTGCGCCTCGGTCTTCACCTTCCCGGACGACGAGAAGCTGATCCAGGAGGAGTTCACCAAGAACATCCCCTTCGCGCTCTCCGTCGCCGAGTCGGCGGCCACCCCCGACCAGCCCAGGTCCTCGGTCGGCATCGACGCCCCCGACTTCACCCCGGCACCCTTCACCACCTCGTACTCGCGCGGCGCCGACCAGGAGGTCTCGGTCGTCGTACGCAAGTCCGTGCGCGACAAGGAACTCAAGTACCGCGTCAACGGCGGCCGTACGAAGGACACGACGCTCAAGGCCTGGAAGGGCGGCGAGACCTTCGGCGGTGACGACAACCTGTACTTCGACGAGTACCGCGCCAAGGTCACCGACGGCGACCCGGGCGACAAGGTCGAGGTCTGGTTCACCGGCCGGACCAAGGCCGGGAAGCGCACCAGCAGCACGCACTTCACGTACACCGTCGCGGAACGGCCGCGCGCCGACACGCTCGTCCTCGCCGAGGAGGGCGCGACCGCCACCCAGGCCCAGGCCTACGTCGACGCGCTGAAGGCCAACGGCAGGAAGCCGCTCGTCTGGGACGTCGCCGCCCTGGGCGCACCCGACGCGCTCGGCGTGCTCGACCACTTCAAGGCCGTCGTCCACTACACGGGCGCCGTACGGCCCGGCATCGCCACCCAGCTCCAGCTCCGCGCCTACCTCAACGAGGGCGGCAAGCTGATCGAGGCCGGCGAGAGCGCGGGAGGCTCCGTCGACCTGGGCGGGGGCACCCTGTCCAACGACTTCAGCCAGTACTACCTGGGCGCCTACTCCCGTACGACCACACCGTCGGTCACCGCCTTCAACGGCTCCGGGAAGCTCACCGGCTTCAACGGTCCCCTCGGCGACGCGCCCGGCAACCCGCTCAACACGGCCGGGTCCTTCGGCGTCACCTCGGACACCCTGCCCGTGGCGACGTACCCGCAGTTCGACAGCGCGGGCGCGGGCGGATACCCCGGGACCGTCAACCCGTACGGGCCCTACGCGGGCGCCTCCATGGCCGCCGTCACGCACACCGACTACGCCTGGAACCGCCTCACCCGCACCATCGACCTCACCGGGGTGACCGCGGCCCAGGCGCCGGCCTTCCGTACCCAGCTCCTGTGGGACACGGAGGAGGGCTACGACCACGCCGTGCTCGAAGCCCACACCGCCGGGGCCGACGACTGGACCACGCTCCCGGACAAGGGCGGCGCCACCAGCACCGCCGTACCCACCGAGTGCGAGGCCGGGTTCTTCATCGCGGGCCACCCCGCCCTCGCCCGCTATCTGACCCTCGGCTCGGGTGCCTGCACGCCCTCCGGGACCAGCGGCTCCTGGAACAGCTTCACCGGGGCCTCGGCGGGCTGGCAGCAGGTCGAGTTCGACCTCTCCGCCTACGCGGGTAAGACGGTCGAGATCTCGCTCAGCTACATCACCGACCCCGGATCCGGCGGCCGGGGCGTCCTCGCCGACAACGCCACCGTCGTCATCGGCGGCACGGCGGGCGCGGTCGAGGGCTTCGAGACGTCACTGGGCGCCTGGAGCGTCCCCGGACCGCCCGCGGGCAGCCCCGCGGTCATCAAGGACTGGGGTCTTTCGGGCGAGCTGGCCAAGACGTACGGAGCGGTCTCCACGGGTGACACCGTGCTGCTGGGCTTCGGCCTGGAACACGTCACCAAGGCGGCCGACCGGACGGCACTCCTGGGCAAGGCACTGGCCGCGCTGAAGGACTGATCGGAACCGTTCACCGACGATCCGATCCTGTCTGTTCATCGGGTAATCGCGGTGCGACAACTGGGCGGTCCGTACCCCTACTGGCGGGTACGGACCGCCCTGCCGTGTATGGGGCATCTCGATGTCACCACCGGGGCCGCAGGGAGGTAGGGTCGTAGGCGGTCGGGGACATCCCATACAACTCGCCGGCATCGAAAGCCGGCGTACCAACGAGGAGATCGGTTCGTGACGATCCGCGTAGGCATCAACGGCTTTGGCCGCATCGGTCGTAACTACTTCCGCGCGCTGCTGGAGCAGGGTGCTGACATCGAGATCGTGGCTGTCAACGACCTGGGTGACACCGCGACCACCGCTCACCTGCTCAAGTACGACACGATCCTGGGCCGTCTCAAGGCCGAGGTGTCGCACACCGCCGACACGATCACCGTGGACGGCAAGACGATCAAGGTTCTCTCCGAGCGCAACCCCGCCGACATCCCGTGGGGCGAGCTGGGCGTCGACATCGTCATCGAGTCGACCGGCATCTTCACCAAGAAGGCCGACGCCGAGAAGCACATCGCGGGCGGCGCCAAGAAGGTCCTCATCTCGGCTCCGGCCTCCGACGAGGACATCACGATCGTCCTCGGCGTCAACGAGGACAAGTACGACGCGGCGAACCACCACATCATCTCCAACGCCTCCTGCACCACCAACTGTGTGGCGCCGATGGCCAAGGTTCTCCTGGAGAACTTCGGCGTCGTCTCGGGCCTGATGACCACGGTCCACGCCTACACCAGCGACCAGCGTCTGCAGGACTTCCCGCACAAGGACCTGCGTCGCGCCCGCGCCGCCGCCGAGAACATCATTCCGGCGAGCACCGGTGCGGCCAAGGCCCTCGGCGTGGTCATCCCGGAGCTGGCGGGCAAGCTCAACGGCATGGCGATGCGGGTACCGGTTCCGACCGGATCCGTCACCGACCTGGTCGTCGAGACGGAGCGCGTGGTGACCAAGGAAGAGGTCAACGCCGCGTTCCAGAAGGCCGCTCAGGGCGAGCTGAAGGGCTACCTGACGTACACCGAGGACCAGATCGTCTCCTCGGACATCGTGAGCGACCCGTCGTCCTGCACTTTCGACTCCTCGCTGACCATGGTCCAGGGCAACAGCGTGAAGATCATCGGCTGGTACGACAATGAGTGGGGCTACTCCAACCGCCTCGTCGACCTGACGGTCTTCGTCGGCAACCAGCTCTGAGTCCCGGAGCAGGCACTTCGATGTGAGCACAGGGCTCGGGCGACGCGAGGAGGCGTCGCCCGAGCCCTGTGGCGCGTGCTGATCGATCCAGCCCCTCCCGGACAAAAGAGCCCTCCCTAGGAGCCCCCTTTCATGAAGACGATCGACGAACTCCTCGCCGAAGGAGTGGACGGCAAGCGGGTCTTCGTCCGCGCCGACCTGAACGTGCCGCTGGCCGACGGCCTCATCACCGACGACGGCCGCATCCGGGCCGTCCTGCCCACCGTCAAGGCCCTCACGGACGCCGGCGCCAAGGTCGTGGTCGCCTCCCACCTGGGCCGCCCCAAGGGCGCCCCGGACCCCGCCTTCTCCCTGCTGCCCGCCGCCGAGCGCCTCGGTGAACTCCTGGACGCCCCCGTGGCCTTCGCCCAGGACACCGTCGGCCCCGCCGCCCACGACGCCGTGAACGGCCTCCAGCCCGGCCAGGTCGCGGTGATCGAGAACCTGCGCTTCAACGCCGGTGAGACCGCCAAGGACGACACCGAGCGCGGCGAGTTCGCCGACCAGCTGGCCGCCCTCGCGGACGTCTACGTGGGCGACGGTTTCGGTGCGGTGCACCGCAAGCACGCCTCCGTGTACGACCTTCCGGCCCGCCTGCCGCACTACGCCGGCTACCTCATCGCCACCGAGGTCGGCGTCCTCAAGAAGCTCACCGACGATGTCCAGCGCCCCTACGTGGTCGCGCTCGGCGGTGCCAAGGTCTCCGACAAGCTCGCCGTCATCGACCAGCTGCTCGGCAAGGCCGACCGCATCCTCATCGGCGGCGGAATGGCGTACACCTTCCTCAAGGCCCAGGGCCACGAGATCGGCGCCTCCCTCCTCCAGGAGGACCAGATCCCGGCCGTGCTGGAGTACGTCGCGCGCGCCGAGAAGAACGGCGTCGAGCTGATCGTCCCGGTCGACGTGGTGGTCTCCGCGGGCTTCCCCGACCTGAAGGCCAAGGCGCCCACGAACCCCACCACCGTCGCCGCGGACGCCGTTCCGGCCGATCAGATGGGCCTGGACATCGGTCCGGAGTCCCGCAAGCTGTACGCCTCCAAGCTCGCCGACGCGGCCACCGTCTTCTGGAACGGTCCCATGGGCGTCTTCGAGCACCCCGACTACGCCGAGGGCACCAAGGCCGTCGCCCAGGCCCTCCTCGACTCCCCGGCCTTCACGGTCGTCGGGGGCGGCGACTCCGCCGCCGCCGTACGCATCCTGGGCTTCGACGAAACCGCATTCGGCCACATCTCCACCGGTGGCGGCGCCTCCCTCGAATACCTCGAGGGCAAGACGCTCCCCGGTCTCGCCGCACTGGAGGACTGACCCAGCATGACCACTCGCACGCCGCTGATGGCGGGCAACTGGAAGATGAACCTCAACCACCTCGAGGCCATCGCCCACGTCCAGAAGCTCGCCTTCGCCCTCGCGGACAAGGACTACGAGGCCTGTGAGGTCGCGGTCCTGCCGCCCTTCACCGACCTGCGCTCGGTACAGACCCTGGTCGACGGCGACAAGCTCAAGATCAAGTACGGCGCCCAGGACATCTCCGCACACGACTCGGGCGCCTACACGGGCGAGATCTCGGGCCCGATGCTGGCCAAGCTCAAGTGCACCTACGTCGCGATCGGCCACTCCGAGCGCCGCCAGTACCACGGCGAGAGCGACGAACTCGTCAACGCCAAGGTGAAGGTCGCCTACAAGCACGGCCTCACCCCGATCCTGTGCGTCGGCGAGGAGCTGGAGGTCCGCGAGGCGGGCAACCACGTCGCCCACACGCTCGCGCAGGTCGAGGGCGGTCTCAAGGACCTCCCGGCCGAGCAGGCCGAGACCGTCGTCATCGCGTACGAGCCCGTCTGGGCCATCGGCACCGGCAAGGTGTGCGGCGCCGACGACGCCCAGGAGGTCTGCGCCGCGATCCGCGCGAAGCTCGCCGAGCTGTACTCCCAGGACGTCGCCGACGCCGTGCGCATCCAGTACGGCGGCTCCGTGAAGTCCGGGAACGTCGCCGAGATCATGGCGAAGCCCGACATCGACGGCGCGCTGGTCGGCGGTGCCGCTCTGGACGCCGACGAGTTCGTCAAGATCGTTCGGTTCCGCGACCAGTGAGTATGCGCTAGCGGAGATCCGTCGTACCCTGGCGGGGATAAAGTGGCTTGCCACTTTGTCCCCGTCGTCCATCAGAATCCGAGGAAGTTGGTCCAGCCGTGGTTTTGGGGTTCTCGATCGCCCTGATCGTCTTCAGCCTGCTGCTGATGCTGCTCGTGCTGATGCACAAGGGGAAGGGCGGCGGCCTCTCCGACATGTTCGGTGGCGGCATGCAGTCGTCCGTCGGCGGCTCCTCGGTCGCCGAGCGCAACCTCGACCGCATCACCGTCGTGCTCGGTCTGCTGTGGTTCGCGTGCATCGTGGTGCTCGGCATCCTGATGAAGGTGAACAACTGATCAGCGGCTGACACCGGTCGTCAAATACCGGTACGACAGCACATTACGCACGCACATTCCGCACGTAAGGCCCCATGTTCGGTACGCCCCGCCAAGGGCGGCCTATCATGGGGCTTGCGTCTTGGTGCGGGGCCTGTAACTCCAAGCACTGGACGCGCGTTGGGCCTTACGTAGACTGAGGCGCTCGCAACGAAGCGAAAACGCCGACTCGCTTCGCGGCACCATTACGCAGGGAGTTACGACCGTGGCAAGTGGCAACGCGATCCGAGGAAGCCGGGTCGGGGCGGGGCCGATGGGCGAGGCGGAGCGTGGCGAGTCCGCGCCACGGCTGCGCATCTCCTTCTGGTGCTCAAACGGGCACGAGACGCAGCCCAGCTTCGCCAGCGACGCGCAGGTCCCCGACACCTGGGACTGCCCGCGCTGCGGCTTTCCCGCCGGACAGGACCGGGACAACCCGCCGGACCCGCCGCGCACCGAGCCGTACAAGACGCACCTGGCGTACGTACGGGAGCGGCGCAGCGACGCGGACGGCGAGGCGATCCTCGCCGAGGCGCTCGCCAAACTGCGGGGCGAGATCTAGGAATTGACGGCCGGCCAGGCACCGAAAAGGTGCCTGGCCGGACCCGTCTGACGGGGCGTCGCCCACCGGCTCCCCGACCGATTGTCAGTGGTGCCCTCTACGGTTTGTGAATCGGCGAACCGCGAGGGGGAGTTGTGACGACGGTCGAGACGGCGGGAGCGTGTGCGCCCGCGTGGCGCGGGGGATTCGGGCGGCTGTGGAGCGCCGCCGTCCTCTCCAGCTTCGGCGACGCGCTGCGCACGGCCGCCCTGCCCCTGCTCGCCACGACCCTCACCGACCAGCCGCTGCTCATCGCCTCCGTGACGGCCTGCGGCTATCTGCCCTGGCTGGTCTTCGGACTGCTCGGCGGGGCGGTCGCGGACCGCGTGGACCAGCGGCGCGCGATGTGGACGGTGGACGCTCTACGAGGGCTGCTGGTCGCCTGCTTCGCCGTGGCCGTCGGCCTCGGGCACGCCTCGATCGGCCTGCTGATCGCGCTCGCCCTCGCGCTGACCACGCTCCAGACCCTCTTCGACAACGCCTCGACGGCCCTGCTGCCGACCCTGGTCGACAAGGACGCGCTGGGCGGCGCGAACGCCCGTCTGATGACCGGCCAGCGCATCGCGGGCGGTCTGCTGGCAGGCCCTGTGGTGCCCGTACTGCTCGTGCTGGGAGCGGCCGTGCCCTTCGCGGCCGATGCCCTCACCTTCCTGGTCGGGGCGGCCCTGGTCGCCTCGCTGCGGCCCGACGTGCCCGCGCGGACACCGAGACCGGCGGGCAGCACCCTGCGCGCGGAGATCACGGCCGGCCTGCGCACCTTGTGGCACGACAGACCGCTGCGTGGGCTGTGCGCGGCCACGGCACTGTGCAACGTCGGCATGGGCGCCCTGATCGCCACGATGGTCCTGCTGGTGACCGGCTGGCTGGACGCGGGCAACGGAGGGTACGCGGCGGCGATGACCGCCTACACCGTCGGCAGCCTCGTCGGCGGCGCGCTGAACGGCCGGCTCGTGAACCGGCTCGGGCGGATACGGGCCGTGCTGCTCGCCGGTACGGTGCAGACCGGGGCGCTGGTCGTCATGGGGACGGTACGCAGCCTGGCCGCGCTGGTGGCCGCCCTGGCGGTGTTCGGCGTCATGGGGATGGTGTGGAACGTCAACACGACGACCCTGATGCAGCGTCGCAGCCCCGCCGGGATGCTGGGCCGGGTCAGCTCGGCCTTCCGGACGCTGGCGGTCGCCGGAGCGCCACTGGGCGCGCTGCTGGGCGGGGCCGTCGCGGCGGCGTGGGGACTGAACACGCCGGCGCTGCTCGCCGCGGCTTTCTTCGTCCTGTCGGTGGCCGCGCTGATACCGGGGCTGAAGTCGGACGTATCTGTGGGTGAAGACGTGTCTGTTGTTCGACCGGAGGACGGTTCGACGACAGTTCGACCAACGCGTTGATCAATTAGGTTGGGACCGGCAGCGGGGCCCAGGCACGAAAGAGGCGGAAGTCCGAGATGAACGCAGACAGCCGTAGCAGGCTCAACCAGACGCCCGAGTGGACGGCTCTGGCCAAGCACCATGAGGAGCTGGCGGACACCCATCTGCGGGACCTGTTCGCGACCGACCCCGGGCGCGGCGCCGGGTACACGCTCCAGGTCGGTGATCTGCACATCGACTACTCCAAGCACCTCGTCACCGATGAGACGCTGCGGCTGCTGCGTGAACTGGCCGCCGCGACGGACGTGTTCGGCCTGCGGGACGCGATGTTCCAGGGCGAGCGGATCAACACGACCGAGGACCGTGCGGTGCTGCACACCGCGCTGCGGGCGCCGCGGGACGCGGTGGTCGAGGTGGACGGGGAGAACGTCGTGCCGGCCGTGCACGCCGTGCTCGACAGGATGGCCGACTTCGCGGAGAGGGTGCGTTCGGGTGCGTGGACGGGTCACACGGGCCGTCGGATTCGGAATGTGGTCAACATCGGTATCGGGGGCTCGGACCTCGGTCCGGCGATGGCGTACGAGGTGCTGCGGGCGTTCACGGCACGGGAGTTGACGTTCCGGTTCGTGTCGAACGTCGACGGTGCCGACCTGCACGAGGCCGTGCGGGACCTGGACCCGGCGGAGACGCTGTTCATCATCGCGTCGAAGACGTTCACGACGATCGAGACGATCACGAACGCGACTTCGGCCCGGTCCTGGCTGCTGGCGGGGCTGGGCGGTGAGGAGGCGGCGGTCGCGAAGCATTTCGTGGCGTTGTCGACGAACGCCGGGAAGGTCGGCGACTTCGGGATCGACACGGCGAACATGTTCGAGTTCTGGGACTGGGTCGGTGGGCGGTACTCGTACGACTCGGCGATCGGGCTGTCGCTGATGATCGCGATCGGGCCGGAGCGGTTCCGGGAGATGCTGGACGGGTTCGCGCTGGTCGACGACCACTTCCGGACGGCTCCGGCGGAGGCGAATGTGCCGCTGCTGCTGGGGCTGTTGGGGATCTGGTACGGCAATTTCTTCGGGGCGCAGTCGCATGCGGTGCTTCCCTACTCGCACTACCTGTCCAGGTTCACGGCGTACTTGCAGCAGTTGGACATGGAGTCCAACGGCAAGTCGGTCGGGCGGGACGGGCTGCCGGTGGAGTGGGAGACCGGGCCGGTGGTGTGGGGGACGCCGGGGACGAACGGGCAGCACGCGTACTACCAGTTGATCCATCAGGGGACGAAGCTGATTCCGGCCGACTTCATTGGGTTTGCCTCGCCGGTGGGGGAGTTGAGTGACGAGCTCAAGGGTCAGCATGATCTGTTGATGGCCAACTTCTTCGCGCAGACGCAGGCGTTGGCCTTTGGTAAGACACCGGAAGAGGTGCGGGCGGAGGGGGTCCCGGAGGAACTGGTCGCTCACAAGACGTTCCAGGGCAACCACCCGACGACGACCGTGTTGGCGCGTGAGCTGACCCCGTCCGTGCTCGGCCAGTTGATCGCGCTCTACGAGCACAAGGTGTTCGTCCAGGGCGCCGTCTGGAACATCGACTCGTTCGATCAGTGGGGGGTTGAGCTGGGGAAGGTGCTGGCGAAGCGGGTTGAGCCGGCGTTGACGGAGGGGGTGGGGGTGGCGGGGTTGGACGCGTCGACGTTGGCGTTGGTTGCCAAGTACCGGGAGTTGCGGGGGAGGTAGGGGGTTGTTTTCGCCCCCGCCGCCCCTACCCGTCCCATCCCTGGGGGCTGCGCCCCCAGACCCCCCTTTGTCCTCAAACGCCGGACGGGCTGGATAGTCAGCCCGTCCGGCGTTTGAGGACAAGGCCCCTTCAGGGCCGTAGCGGGGGGTTCGGGGGCGGCGGCCCCCGAGGATGGGAATGGGTAGGGGCGGCGGGGGCGAAGAAAAATCGCCCCCGCCGCCCCTACCCGATGCCGACGTTCCTCAGGGGGATGACGGTGGGTACAGCGTCCGTGGGAGTTGGGACGCTGCTGCCGCGTCCAGCAGCCAAAGCGTGCGTTGTCTGCCGTACGCGCCCGCCGCCGGTGCCTGGATCTCCCCCGCGCCCGACAGGGCTATCGACGCCGCTCCCGCCTTGTCCTCGCCCGCCGCCAGCAGCCATACCTCCCTGGCCGCCCGGATCGCCGGGAGGGTCAGGGTGACCCGGGTCGGTGGGGGCTTCGGGGCACCGTGGACGCCCACCACCGTGCGGTCCGTTTCCCGGACCGCGGGCAACTCCGGGAACAGGGACGCCACATGCGTGTCCGGGCCCACGCCCAGCATCAGGACGTCGAAGGTCGGGACCGGGCCGTGGTTCTCCGGGCCCGCCGCCTTCGCCAGCTCAGCCGCGTACGCCTCCGCCGCCGCGTCCACGTCGGAGCCGTACGGGCCGTCCGACGCGGGCATGGCGTGGACACGCGTCGGATCCAGCGGCACCGCGTCCAGCAGTGCCGCCTTCGCCTGGGTGACGTTGCGGTCCGGGTCGCCCTCGGGCAGGAAGCGTTCGTCGCCCCACCACAGGTCGAGCCGGGTCCAGTCGATCGCGTCCCGGGCCGGTGCCGAGGCCAGCGCGGCCAGCAGGCCGTTGCCGTTGCGGCCGCCCGTCAACACCACCGACGCCGAGCCACGCGAGGCCTGCGCGTCCACGATCTTCGTGATCAGGCGGGCCGCCGCGGCCTCGGCCATCAGCTCCTTGTCGCGGTGGACGACGAGCTGCGGTGCCGTACTCACTTCGCCGACACCTTCTTCACCGGCGGCATCAGGGCGGGGGTCGCCCTGTCCGAGTCCTCCGCCACCGGTGCCTTCTTCGCCGGTTCCAGTGCCAGCGCCGACGACGGGGCCGGAGTCACGGGCGGAGCCGGCGCCGTCGCGGGGGTCAGTCGCTCCACCCCGAACCGCAGAGCCGACGCGTACGTGTCGTCCGGGTCCAGGCGGCGCAGCTCCTCCGCCATCAGCTCGGACGTCTCGCGGCGCTTGAGTGCCACCGCGCGGTCCGGCTGGCCCTGGATGGAGAGGGTCGCCAGGGAGCCGTCGGCTCGGTCCAGGGTGATCGGGCCCGTGCTCGTCCGCATACGCACCGCCGTCAGGCCGGGGCCCGAGGACAGGGAGCGCTTCACCGGGACGTCCAGTCGGTCCGCCAGCCACATCGCCAGCAGCTCGCAGCTCGGGTTGAACTCCTCGCCCTCCACCTCGACCGCGTCCACCTCGCAGGTGACCTGGTCCAGGGCGGCGGCCAGCATCGAGCGCCAGGGCGTGATGCGGGTCCAGGAGAGGTCGGTGTCGCCCGGCGTGTACGCGTCCGCGCGCGCCGCCAGTTCCCGTACCGGCTGCTCGGCCGCGTACGTGTCCGTCACCCTGCGTTGCGCCAGAGCGCCCAGCGGGTCCTTCGCCGGGTCCAGCGGGGCGTTCACCGGCCACCAGACGACCACGGGGGCGTCCGGCAGCAGGAGGGGAAGGACTACCGAGTCCGCGTGGTCGACTACCTCGCCGTACAGGCGCAGGACGACCGTCTCGCCGGTGCCCGCGTCCACGCCCACCCTGACCTCGGCGTCCAGGCGGGACGTCGTACGGTCGCGGGGGGAGCGGGAGACGCGCTTGACGACGACCAGGGTGCGTGAGGGGTGCTCGCGCGAGGCGTCGTTCGCGGCCTTCAGGGCGTCGTACGCGTTCTCCTCGTCCGTGACGATGACGAGGGTCAGCACCATGCCGACGGCCGGGGTGCCGATGGCACGCCGCCCCTTCACCAGTGCCTTGTTGACCTTGCTGGCCGTGGTGTCCGTGAGGTCTATTTTCATGGGCGCCGCCAGCTCCGTCCGTCTCGTTCGAGCATTTCGTCGGCTTCGACGGGACCCCAGGTGCCCGAGGGGTACTGGGCGGGCTTGCCGTGCTTGTCCCAGTACTGCTCGATCGGGTCGAGGATCCGCCAGGACAGCTCGACCTCCTCGGTGCGCGGGAAGAGGTTCGAGTCGCCGAGGAGGACGTCCAGGATCAGGCGCTCGTACGCCTCGGGGCTGGACTCCGTGAAGGACTCGCCGTACGCGAAGTCCATGGACACGTCCCGGATCTCCATCGAGGTGCCGGGCACCTTGGAGCCGAAGCGGACCGTGATGCCCTCGTCGGGCTGGACGCGGATGACGATCGCGTTCTGGCCCAGCTCCTCCGTCGCCGTGTGGTCGAAGGGGGAGTGGGGCGCCCGCTGGAACACGACCGCGATCTCGGTCACCCTGCGGCCCAGGCGCTTGCCCGTGCGCAGGTAGAAGGGGACGCCCGCCCAGCGGCGGTTGTCGACCTCGACCTTGATCGCCGCGTACGTGTCGGTCTTCGACTTGGGGTCGATGCCGTCTTCCTGGAGGTAGCCGATGGCCTTCTCGCCACCCTGCCAGCCCGCCGCGTACTGCCCGCGGACCGTGTCCTTGCCCAGGTCGGGCGGCAGCTTGACCGCGCCGAGGACCTTGGTCTTCTCGGCGGCCAGCGCGTCCGCGTCGAAGGAGGCCGGCTCCTCCATGGCCGTCAGGGCCATCAGCTGGAGGAGGTGGTTCTGGATGACGTCACGGGCCGCGCCGATGCCGTCGTAGTAGCCGGCCCGGCCGCCGATGCCGATGTCCTCGGCCATCGTGATCTGCACGTGGTCCACGTACGACCGGTTCCAGATCGGCTCGAACATCTGGTTGGCGAAGCGGAGCGCCAGGATGTTCTGGACGGTCTCCTTGCCGAGGTAGTGGTCGATCCGGAAGACCTGGTCCGGGGCGAAGACCTCCTCGACGGTCGAGTTCAGCTCCTCCGCAGACTTGAGGTCGTGGCCGAAGGGCTTCTCGATGACCGCGCGCCGCCAGGAACCGTTGTCCTGGTCCGCCAGACCGTGCTTCTTCAGCTGCTTGATGACCACCGGGAAGGCGGACGGCGGCACGGAGAGATAGAAGGCGAAGTTGCCGCCCGTCCCCTGCGCCTTGTCCAGCTCGTCGATCGTCGAGCGCAGCCGCTCGAAGGACTCGTCGTCGTCGAAGGTGCCCTGGACGAAGCGCATCCCCTGGATGAGCTGCTGCCAGACCTCCTCGCGGAACGGCGTACGGGCGTGCTCCTTGACGGCGTCGTGGACCTCCGCCGCGAAGTCCTCGTTCTGCCACTCACGCCGGGCGAAGCCCACGAGAGAGAAACCTGGTGGCAGCAACCCGCGGTTGGCGAGGTCGTACACGGCAGGCATCAGCTTCTTGCGTGACAGGTCGCCGGTGACCCCGAAGATGACCAGGCCCGACGGCCCCGCGATACGCGGGAGCCGTCGGTCTGCGGGGTCACGCAGCGGGTTGCTGCTTGACAAGGTTTCAGCCCTCCGAGGGGGCGAGGCGCGCCAGTTCCGCCTCGGTCGACTTGAGCAGGTCGGTCCAGGACGCCTCGAACTTCTCGACGCCCTCGTCCTCCAGCAGCTGGACCACGTCGTCGTACGAGATCCCGAGCTTCTCGACCGCGTCGAGTTCGGCGCGGGACTGCTCGTACGTACCGGCGATGGTGTTGCCGGTGATCTGTCCGTGGTCCTCGGTGGCGAACAGGGTCGCCTCCGGCATGGTGTTCACGGTGTTCGGCGCGGCCAGGTCGTCGACGTACAGGGTGTCCTTGTACGCCTTGTCCTTGACGCCGGTCGAGGCCCACAGCGGACGCTGCTTGTTGGCCTGCGCCTTGTCGAGGGCCGCCCAGCGGTCCGTGGAGAAGACCTCCTCGTACGCCTGGTAGGCGAGCCGCGCGTTGGCGAGACCGGCCTTGCCACGCGCGGCCTTGGCCGCGTCGGTGCCCAGGGCGTCGATCCGCTTGTCGATCTCGGTGTCCACGCGGGACACGAAGAAGGACGCCACGGAGTGGATCTTCGACAGGTCCAGGCCGCGGTCCTTGGCCTTCTCCAGACCGGCCAGGTAGGCGTCCATGACCTCGCGGTAGCGCTCCAGCGAGAAGATCAGCGTGACGTTGACGCTGATCCCGAGGCCGATGACCTCGGTGATCGCCGGGAGACCCGCCTTGGTGGCCGGGATCTTGATCAGGGTGTTCGGACGGTCGACCAGCCAGGCCAGCTGCTTGGCCTCGGCGACGGTCGCGGTGGTGTTGTGGGCGAGACGGGGGTCGACCTCGATCGACACCCGGCCGTCCTGGCCCTGCGTCGAGTCGAAGACCGGACGCAGGATGTCGGCGGCGTCACGGACGTCCGCCGTCGTGATCATGCGGATCGCCTCGTCGACGGTGACCTTGCGGGCGGCGAGGTCGGTGAGCTGCTGCTCGTAACCGTCACCGCTGCTGATCGCCTTCTGGAAGATCGACGGGTTGGTGGTGACGCCCACGACGTGCTGCTGGTCGATCAGCTCGGCGAGGTTGCCGGACGTGATCCGCTGGCGCGACAGGTCGTCCAGCCAGATCGCGACGCCTTCCTCGGAGAGGCGCTTCAGTGCGTCTGTCATGGAAAATACATCTCCTACGAGTCGTTATGTCAGCGTCAGCGCTGGGCTGCGGCGATCGATTCCTTGGCGACGGATGCGACGTTCTCGGCAGTGAAGCCGAACTCCTGGAAGAGGACCTTGCCGTCGGCCGACGCACCGAAGTGCTCCAGGGAAACGATGCGACCCGCGTCACCGACGTACTTGTGCCACGTGAGACCGATACCGGCCTCGACCGCGACCCGTGCCTTGACGGACGGCGGCAGAACGCTCTCCCGGTACCCCTGGTCCTGCTCCTCGAACCACTCCACGGACGGCATGGACACGACCCGAGTCGGCACACCCTCAGCCTGGAGCTGCTCCCGCGCACCGACGGCCACATGGACCTCGGAACCGGTCGCGATGAGGACGACCTCGGGCGTGCCGCCCTCGGCCTCGAAGAGGACGTAACCGCCCTTCGCGGCATCTTCGTTGGCCTCGTACGTCGGCACGCCCTGGCGGGTCAGCGCGAGGCCGTGCGGGGCGCCCTTGCCGAAGACCTTCGTCCAGCGCTTGAGGATCTCGCGCCAGGCGATGGCCGTCTCGTTGGCGTCCGCCGGGCGGACCACGTTCAGACCCGGGATGGCACGCAGCGACGCGATGTGCTCGACCGGCTGGTGGGTCGGGCCGTCCTCGCCGAGGCCGATGGAGTCGTGCGTCCACACGTAGGTAACCGGCACGTGCATCAGCGCGGACAGCCGTACCGCGTTGCGCATGTAGTCGGAGAAGACGAGGAAAGTACCGCCGTAGATACGGGTGTTGCCGTGCAGCGCGATGCCGTTCATCTCGGCGGCCATCGAGTGCTCGCGGATACCGAAGTGGATCGTGCGGCCGTAAGGGTCCGCCTCCGGCAGCGGGTTGTCCGCCGGGAGGAACGAACTCGACGCGTCGATCGTGGTGTTGTTCGAGCCGGCCAGGTCGGCCGAGCCGCCCCACAGCTCCGGGATGACCGCACCCAGCGCCTGCAGGACCTTGCCGGACGCGGCACGCGTGGCGACGCCCTTGCCCGCCTCGAAGACCGGGAGCTTCTCCTCCCAGCCCTTGGGCAGCTCGCCCGCGGAGATGCGATCGAACTCGGCGGCGCGCTCGGCGTTGTTGTTGCGCCACTCCTGGAACGACTTCTCCCACTCCGCCTTCGCCTGGCGCCCGCGCTCCAGGGCCTCACGCGTGTGGTTCAGCACCGCGTCCGAGACCTCGAAGGACTGCTCCGGGTCGAAGCCGAGGACGCGCTTGGTGGCCGCGACCTCGTCGTTGCCGAGCGCCGAGCCGTGCGCGGCCTCGGTGTTCTGGGCGTTCGGGGCGGGCCAGGCGATGATCGAGCGCATCGCGATGAACGACGGCTTGTCCGTCACCTTCTTGGCGGCCTGGACGGCGTTGTAGATGGCGTGCGGGTCGAGGTCGCCGTCCGGCTTCGGGGCGATCCGCTGGACGTGCCAGCCGTACGCCTCGTACCGCTTGGCGACGTCCTCGGAGACCGCCGTCTCGGTGTCGCCCTCGATCGAGATGTGGTTGTCGTCCCACAGCAGGACCAGGTTGCCGAGCTTCTGGTGGCCGGCCAGCGAGGACGCCTCCGCGGAGATGCCCTCCTGGAGGCAGCCGTCACCGGCGATCGCGAAGATGAAGTGGTCGAACGGGGACTCCCCTTCGGGTGCCTCCGGGTCGAACAGACCGCGCTCGTAGCGGGCGGCCATGGCCATGCCCACGGCGTTGGCGACACCCTGGCCGAGCGGACCGGTCGTCGTCTCGACGCCCGTCGTGTGCCCGTACTCGGGGTGGCCGGGGGTCTTCGAACCCCACGTCCGGAACGCCTTCAGGTCGTCCAGCTCCAGGCCGAAACCGGCCAGGTACAGCTGGGTGTAGAGGGTCAGGGACGAGTGGCCGGCGGACAGCACGAAACGGTCGCGCCCGACCCAGTCGGCGTCCGCCGGGTCGTGCCGCATCACCTTCTGGAAGAGGGTGTACGCGGCGGGGGCCAGGCTCATCGCCGTACCGGGATGGCCGTTGCCGACCTTCTGTACGGCATCGGCGGCCAGGACGCGGGCGGTGTCCACGGCCCGCTGGTCCAACTCGGTCCACTCGAGGTCTGTGGTGGTCGGCTTGGTGCTCACCCTGAGTCAGGGCTCCTCTCCACATGTCTAATGCCGGCGTCCTCGGTGTCCACCGGCTGCCGGGGGCTGACACCCTCGGCCTTTGTCGAGCCTACCCCTGTAAGAACGTGCAGCTTTTCGAGTCATTCCAGACTGCCGGGACTGCTTCGGATCCGCCTCCCGGCCACTGCCGGACCGCTGTCCGACCAGTGTGATCGGCATTCGGCTGGTGAATACGAAGCGGGCGGTCCAACTGCTCAATCGAGCCACGTCACGCCCATCACAAACCGCCGCTCAACACGACCCCACCCCCGCGAAGGGCGGGGTCTGGGCAACGTCTAGAGTGGCGTGGTAAGCGCGAGCCTTTACCGGGACTTCACGGCCGGGGGCTTGTTGGAATGTCTCTGTCAGGGGTGTGCGTGACGGCCGTTGAATCCCGTCCAGCGGGGATTATCGGGACGAGCCAGAGCCCGAGCCGACGGCCGTTCGGGGCCCGGGTCATGGCGTTCGTGGCATTGACGAAGCCGCGGATCATCGAACTGCTGCTCATCACCACCGTTCCGGTGATGTTCCTCGCGGAGCAGGGTGTACCGGACCTGGGTCTGGTCCTCCTCACCTGCCTCGGCGGCTATCTCTCCGCGGGGGGCGCGAACGCGCTCAACATGTACATCGACCGTGACATCGACGCGCTCATGGACCGCACCTCGCAGCGTCCGCTGGTCACCGGCATGGTCAGCCCGCGCGAGTGTCTGGCCTTCGGCATCACCCTCGCCGTCGCCGCCACCCTCCTCTTCGGCCTGACGGTCAACTGGCTGTCGGCCTGGCTGTCGCTGGGCGCCCTCCTCTTTTACGTGGTCGTTTACACGATGATCCTCAAGCGGCGTACGTCGCAGAACATCGTGTGGGGCGGCATCGCGGGCTGTATGCCGGTCCTGATCGGCTGGTCCGCCGTCACGGACTCGCTCTCCTGGGCGCCGCTCATCCTCTTCCTGGTCATCTTCTTCTGGACCCCGCCGCACTACTGGCCGCTGTCCATGAAGGTGAAGGAGGACTACGCGCGCGTGGGCGTGCCGATGCTGCCGGTGATCGCCTCCAACAAGACGGTCGCCCGGCAGATCGTGGCGTACAGCTGGGCGATGGTGGCGGTGTCGTTGCTGCTCACTCCGCTCGGTTACACCGGCTGGTTCTATACGTCGGTGGCGCTGGCGGCGGGTGGGTGGTGGCTGTGGGAGGCGCACGGGTTGCAGAACCGGGCGAAGGCCGAGGTGACGGGGGGCAAGCTGAAGGAGATGCGGCTGTTCCACTGGTCGATCACCTATGTGTCGCTGCTGTTCGTGGCTGTGGCTGTGGATCCCTTCCTGCGGTGATGGGCTCGTAGTCGGCTGCGGGTTCGGTGGGGGCTGGTCGCGCAGTTCCCCGCGCCCCTAAAGGGCTCGTGGCCAAGGCCACTTCGCCCTGCCGTCGCCATTCGATCTACCCGTCGGTAGCATCCTTGGCATGGCAGATACGCAGGAGCGGACGGCGGCCAAGCTCGCCAAGCAGATCAACGGGTTCGCCAAGCAGCATGGTGGGGCCGAGGGGCAGGTGGCGTACATCGGGGAGCGTGGGGCCCGGATCGTGCTCGTCGGTGAGGACGGTGGCTGGGGCGACCTGGTGGCCCCCTCGTACGAGATCGCCCAGCAGGCCGTCGAGAAGGCCGGCATCACCGTCCACGAGGACTTCGACGGCGAGTTCGCGGCCAAGGTGACGACCGGCCCGTACGAGTGGACGCGCATGGCGGGGATCCAGGTCGGCGGGCCCAGCAACGCATGAGGCGTAATTCATGAGACGTGGGGAGTGGCCGATCGGCGCCTCTCATTCCCACGGGGTGTGCGACAGCAACACCTGACAGTCGGTTCACCCGTTAGGACCTTAGGAACACACGGTCCAGACGCGGGGAGCCCGGATGATCGAGACGCCGTCCCTCGTGGACCAGTACTGCCACGGCGTACTGAGAACAGAGCTGGGCCTCGGCACCTTCGAGGCCCAGCTCGCGCGTACCGAGGGGCCGCCCGCCGCCGGGACGACCCTCTTCGACACCCAGACCGGGTTCGCCGTACGCCGTTGGTGCCCCCCGCTGCTCGGCCTGGAACCGCACGCTCCCCCGGCCCGCTATCTCGCCCGGCGTCGTGAACTCGGCGTACTGGAGTCGGGCCGGCGGCTGCTGCGGGGCAGCGGAATCACGACATATCTGGTCGACGCGGGGCTGCCCGGCGACCTCACCGGGCCCGATGAGATGGCCTCCGCAGGCGCCGCCGAGGCCCGTGAGATCGTCCGGCTCGAACTCCTGGCCGAACAGGTCGCCGACACCTCGGGCACCGTCGAGTCCTTTCTCGCCAACCTCGCCGAGTCGGTGCACGGCGCGGCCACGAGCGCCGTGGCCTTCACGTCCGTGGCAGGCGTACGGCATGGTCTCGCGCTCGCGCCCGAGCCGCCGGGGCCGGGCGAGGTGCGGGGCGCCGCGGGCCGCTGGCTGGCCGGACGCCGGGTCGGCGGCGCGCTCAGTGACCCCGTGCTGCTGCGCCATCTGCTGTGGATCGCGGTCGCCTCGGGCCTGCCGCTCCAGCTCCACGCCGGGCTCGGCGAACCGGGTCTGCGCATCGACCGTACCGACCCGGTCCTGCTCACCGACTTCGTTCGCGCGACGGCCGGACTCGGCACCGACCTGGTGCTGCTGCACGGGTACCCGTACCACCGCCACGCGGCCCACCTCGCCGGTGTCTTCCCGCATGTGTACGCCGATCTGGGCGCCGCCATGGTCCGTACCGGCGCCCGGGCCGCCGCCATCCTCGCCGAGATCCTCGAACTCGCCCCCTTCGGCAAGATCATCTTCTCCAGCGGCGCCCAAGGTCTGCCCGAACTCCATGTGGTGGGCGCCCGGCTGTTCCGCGAGGCCCTCGGCCGGGTGCTCGGCGGCTGGGTCGCCGAGGGGGCGTGGTCGCTGGGGGACGCGCAGCGGGTGGCGGGGCTGATCGCCGCGGGGAACGCGCGACGGGTGTACGGGCTGGGCTAGCTGTACAGACTGGGGGCATGACGACACACGGGACCCGGGCGGATGCCCTGACCGAAGCCTTACTGGACCGCTTCCTGGGTGAGCTGCGCGCGCTCGCCCCGGTCGCCGTCTGGGCCCACGGCTCGCTGGGCGGCGGCGACTACCAGGAGGGCCGCAGCGATCTCGACCTGATCGCCGTCCTGGCGGGCCCGATCGGGCCGGGCACCGCCTGGCACGTGGCCCAGGCGCACGCCCGTCTCCGCGCCCACCCGCTCGCCCCGCTGCTGCACTGCACCTACCTGTCCGACGAGACGACGGCCAATCCGGCGCGACGGCACCTCACCTGGGCGCACAGTCAGCTGTTCCGGCGGACCGTCTCCCCGGTGACCCGGCGCGAGCTGCACACCTTCGGGCGGGTGCTGTACGGGAAGGTGCCAGGGGAGTTGCTTCCGCTGGTGCCGGACCGGCAGTTGACCGACTACGTCGTGCGTGACCTGCGCGACAACTACCGACCCGCCGTGGACAAGGCCCGGCTCTGGACGCGGGACGTCTGGGTCGACCTGGGCCTGGTCACCTTCGCGCGGGCGACCATGACCGTGCGGGAGGGCAGCCTGATCTCGAAACGGGAGGCACTGGACCTGCTGCCGGGGCTGGGGGCGCCGGTGGAGGTCGTCGAGGATGTCGTACGGCGGCGGTACCGGCAGGAGGGCCAGCCGGTGGGAGACGGGTGGCCCGAGCGGCGTGCAGAGCTGACGCGGGGCTTCCTGGGGCCTGCGATCGACCGCTTGGTGGCCTCGTACAACTGATGTCGTGAAGAACGTCTACGCGCGCGTGCCGACCGTCGCCTCGGTCGCGGGGCCGGGTACGTCGGCCAGGGCGGCGGTTTCGGGGCGCTCGCGCAGGGCGAACAGGACACGCAGGACGGCGATCCACACCAGCGCCGAGCCGAGCATGTGCAGACCGACCAGGACCTCGGGGAGGTTCGTGAAGTACTGCACGTACCCGATGATTCCCTGCGCGAGCAGGATCAGGAACAGATCCCGGGTCCGGTCCAGCGGGCCCTTCGGGGAGTCCACCGCCTTCAGGACGAACCACAGGGCGAACGTCAGTGTCACCACGACCCAGGCCAGCACCGCGTGCAGCTTGCTGACGTTCTCCCAGTTCAGCGGCATGCGTTCGATCTCGCTCGAGTCGCCCGCGTGCGGGCCCGAGCCGGTCACCACCGTGCCGACCGCGATCAGCAGCACCGTGGCGGCCACCAGGAACCACACCAGCTGCTGCACGGCCTTGCCGACCAGCGGGCGGGGCGCCTCGTCGCCCTCCTTCGTGCGCTGCCACATCACCGCGGCGACCGCGATCAGGGCCGAGGAGAGCAGGAAGTGGGCCGCGACCGTGTACGGGTTGAGACCGACCAGGACGACGATGCCGCCCAGGACCGCGTTGCTCATGACGACCCAGAACTGCGCCCAGCCGAGCCGGGTCAGGCTCCGGCGGTACGGCTTCTCCGAGCGGGCGGCGATGATCGCCCAGCCGACGGCCGCGCACAGCACGTACGTCAGCATGCGGTTGCCGAACTCGATGACGCCGTGGACGCCCATCGCGCTGGTCGTCGTCAGCGAGTCGTCGGTGCACTTGGGCCAGGTCGGGCAGCCGAGACCCGAGCCGGTCAGCCGTACGGCACCGCCGGTCACCACGATGACCACCGACATGACGAGCGCGGCGAGCGCGGCGCGCTGCACGGTCCGAGGGGTCGGCGTCCAGCGGGCGGCGATGAAGGCGAGGGGGTTCCGCAGGGCGGACAGGGCCTCGGCGGGGGTCATCTTTGGCACGCGTCCCATCGTAGGGGGCGGCTTGTGCATGAATTCACGTGGGTGTGTTTGTCCATTTCGGGGTTCATTTGGGGTTCAGTTCGGGGTTCAGAGGGACTGCCGGATCCGTTCCGACTCGGCCCGTAACCGGGTCGCCTCCTCCACGCCGCCGCGATCCCGCACACAGTCGGCCAGATGCCCGTACACCGCCATCAGGACGGGATGGTCGTTGCCGAGCGCGTTGCGGAAGATGTCGCCCGCGTTCCGCAGGACACGCTCGGCGCCCGCGCCGTCACCCGCGGCGCGCAGGACGGGTCCCAGTCTGGCCAGCGACTTGGCGCGGTAGTAGTGCTGCTCGCCGTAGGCCCGCCGGTAGATGCTCTCGGCCTTGCGCAGGATGTCCCTGGCCTCTGTCGTCCGGCCCTGTGCGAGCCGCAGCGAGCCGAGCTTGTTGAGGCACGCGGCGTGCTTGTGCTCCTCGGCGTCGCTGCGTTTGCTGTGCAGTTCGACCACCGGGAGGAGAATCCGCTCCGCCCGGTCCAGTTCGGCGTGTGCCAGCCGTCGCAGGGAGCGCCGGCGCAGCGGCCGGATCGCTCGGTGCGCTTCCTCCCGGTGCCGCTCGCTTCGGCGGCGCAGGATGTCGGCCAGGAACTTGGCGATCTGGGCCGTCTCGAAGTCCTCCGCTCCCCGGTGGTCCTTGAACAGCTCCAGTGCTTCGCTCAGCCGTTGTTCGGCGAGGGCCAGATCGCCGCGGTCCTGGGCGACGATGCCCAGGTCACGCGTGAGCATGGCGCGGAAGACCGTGTGCTCGGGAGGCTCCTGGTTGCCGCGGCTGGGAATGCGGTCGGCGGCCCGCTCGTAGTGGACGACGGCCTGCCGCAGCTGACCCGCGTTCCGGTGGATCAGGCCGATCTCCTGTTCGGCGACCGCCCAGTCGAGGCTCTCCTCCCGCCAGACCTGCCCCTCGTAGATCTTGACCGCCGTCTGTACGGCCTCCAGGGCCGCCGGGAAACGGTTGCGCTCGCGCATGATGCCGCCGAGTTGCCGCTGGCACAACGCCTGCAGCCGCAGGAAAGCCTCGTCGTCGTGGTTCTCGCACAGTTCCAGGGCCCGTCGGCTCTCCCGTTCGGCGTTGTCGAGCGCCGCCAGCAGATAGTGCTGGCGGGCCACCGCGTACCGTGCCGTGGCCCGGGCCAGTGAGTCGCCGTTGCCGATCTCGCGGAGCGTGGCCTCGCGTTCGAAGGAGTCCAGGGCCCGTACCCAGTCGCAGCGATGCTCCTGGTACGTACCCACCCGGTGCATCAGCCGGGCCAGTGCCGCCGGGTCCTGCGAGGCCCCCAGGCCGCCGTCGGCGTCGTCGCCCCAGGCGAGTTTGTCGATGACGGCCTCGACGTGCGGCATCAGCCGCTCGCACTTGCGGCGGGACTCCAGCAGCTCGGGGGCGGTGGGGAAGGAGGCCTCCATCAGCCGCACCGCGGCCTGGGACCACTCCAGCCGTTCGGGCAGCGGCAGTTCGTCGTGGATGAGGATCTGGACGCGCGGGTGCATGCCGTACGCCGCCGACCCCTTGCGCCAGTCGCCGCTGCGGGTCAGTAACGAGTGGTCGACCAGCAGCAGCACCTCGCGGTTGAACACGACCGGATCGGCCATCACCTCCCGCAGCCGGGTGGGCAGGACCGACCGGTGCTGGGTGAGGGTCGCCCGCTCCACGTCCTCCGAGGCCAGGAACGTACACAGCCGCAGCAGATCCACGGCGGCGGGGGAGGTCCCGGAGATGCGTTCGATGGCGCGGCGGAAGGTGTCCTCGACCGAGGCTCCGCCGGGCAGGGAACTCAGATACTCGGCGACGGGGATCTCGGCCTGCACGATGTAGGCGGCGGCCTGTTCGAGGGCGAGCGGCAGCCAGCCGAGCTGGCGGCCCAGTGCGGTCAGGGCGGTGCGCTGGTCCTCGTCCGACAGGTCCTCGGGGGTGCTGTCCAGGCGCCGTCGCAGGAACTCGATGCCCTCGTGTTCGGGGAAGACCCTCAGCTGGACCGGGGCCTCGCACAGGCCGTGCCAGTCCTGGTGCTGCTGGGTGGTGATCAGGACCTCGCCGTCACCCTCCGAGGGCAGCAGCCCGGCCAGCGCGTCGTCGTAGGCCGGGCAGCCGTCGTACACGAGAAGCCAGCCCCGCTGGTCGCGCAGCCACCGCCAGAGGTTCATGAGGACGACGTTCTTGCTCTCCTCGTCGGGGATGCCCACGTACTGGGCGAACTGCAGCAGTTCTGTGCGCAGCGCGTCGGGGCGGGAGGCGTTCAGCCACCAGGTCAGGGAGTGCCGGGGGAGCTGCCGGCGGGCGTAGGCGACGGCCAGCTGGGACTTGCCCGCGCCGGTGGCGCCGTAGAGAACGCAGATCCGGGGCACGGGCCGCTCGTCCCGGCGCCTGCGGGTCGTTCTGCGGAGCATGGTCATGATGCGGTCGCTCTCGGCGGTGCGACCGGTGAAGTACCTGCTGAGGACGGGGAGGTTGTGGGGCGGTCCCAGTTTGTGCGGCGTCCCCTGCGGAGGGCCGGCTGGGGCGGTCGCCGAGTCGGAGGGGGGTCTGTGTATGGCGTACGAGGCCACCCCTGCGGTGAGACCGACGATGACCATGGCGCCCACGGTCAGCCACCAGGGTGCCGCTTTGACCACCAGGGGTATGGCCGCGACCACGCCGGTGCCCGTGCCCGCAGAAATGACGACCCACCTCGAGCGCATAGGACCCCCCGAATCCGCGCTTTTGCCGCACGGGCGTGCCACCCGCGTGCTGGAGCGAATGCCATCGAATCTTCAGTTTTCCCTACTTCTCGGTCCTGCAACCAGTTGGCAACCCTTTCGTTAAAGAGCCGAGTGTCGAGCCGTTCCGTGCAATACGATCCCGGCTCGCGGATGTTCTGTTCCGCCGTTTTGCCGGGCACGACCCGAGCGCGGTGGCGAGGCGCGCCCGGAGGCGGCAATGAGGTCGGAGATCGGTCCACGGATCCCGAAAACGCTGGACATCGCCCTGGTCCACTGGGCGTTCCCGCCCACGGTCGGCGGAGTCGAGTCGTATCTGTGGAACTGCTCCCGGCTGCTGGCGCGGCAGGGGCACCGGGTGACGGTGTTCACCGGTACGCCCGACGCCCGGATCCCTCCGGAGGACGGCGTCGAAGTGCTGTGGCACGACGGCCTCGACCTCTCCAGGGCGACGGGGGGCCAAGCGGACCGAAAGGCACTGCGGGACTGGTTCCGGACCGAGTTGGGCAGCCGCGGCATCCGTCTTGTCCACGGGCACAACCTGCACCATTTCTCGTCGGCCCCCGCCGAGGCCCTGCTCGGGCTGCGGGACGCGATGGGTCTTGTCCTGGTGCACACCTACCACAGCATTTGGCGCGAGCCGGAGAGCGTGACGCTGGCTGCCTCCTGCGCCCGTTTCGACGCGCACTTCGTGGTCTCCGACTTCCTCCGCACGGCCTGCGCCGACGTGCTGGACGTCAACTGCCCGAAGCCGCTCTATCTGGGTATCGACACCGAACCCCACCTGGGGATTCTCGAACTCGCCGACCCGGGACCGAAAGCGGAGGCCCCTGTTCTTCTGCCCGCCCGGCTTATCCCGGACAAGGGTGCGGAAATGGCCGTGAGGGCCATGGCCAAGGTCATCGGAGAGGATCTCCCGGTCCGGCCGTACCTCATTCTCATGGACACTCCGGATTCGGTCGACTTCCATGGCGAGAAAGTCGGTTTCCGGGATTCTCTGCTGACTCTCGCAAAAGAACTGAACATTTCCGACCGGGTGCGGTTCGAGCGGGCCGGAGTCGACAAAATGCCCGAGTTGTACAGCCGGGCCCGGGTGGTCGTCTGCCCGTCCACGTTCGCCGAGCCCATGGGGCTCGCGGCCCTGGAGGCCATGTGCTCCGCACGTCCCGTGGTCGCCACCAAGATGGGCGGTCTCGCGGAAGGCATCGGCGAGGACGGTGTGTCGGGCTTCCTCGTGGAGCCCGACGACGTGGACGGTCTCGCCCGTCGCGTCACGGAACTGCTCCGTTCCCCGGGCCTGGCCTGGTCCGTGGGCAACGCGGCGCGGAAACGGGTGCTGGCGGAGTTCGACCTCGAAGGCCGCTGTCTGCCGCCTCTGGTCGCGGCCTACGAGAACCTGTTGTCGCCCGCACCGCCCGCGGGGAGGCTTCGGCGGTTCCTCAGCCGCGGCCGGCGTCGCGCCAGCCGTCGCTCAGGCCCTCGACCCTGACCTCCCCCGTGCCGTCCATGGCGACCTTGAGCGGGTGACCGGACAGTTTCAGGCCGCTGACGGAGAGCGGACCCAGCAGTCCGGGGGGCGTCGGGACGGCTCGGAAGGTGCGGTCGCGCGCGTCCGGGCGCAGGCCGAGAAGGGCACTGAGCAGGGCCATGCCGGAAGCCGCCGACCAGCCCTGGGGACGGCAGGCCGCCGGGTAGGCGAGTGGGGCGGGGGAACCGGCTGTGCGGCTGTCGCCGCCGTAGAGTTCGGGCATGCGGTAGCCGAAGTGGGTGGCCGCGTCCAGGAGGCCGTCCGCCAGCTGGTACGCCTCGTTGTGGCAGCCCGCCGCGCACAGTCCCTGTATCGCGATCGCCGTGTCGTGGGTCCAGACCGAACCGCCGTGATAGCTCAGCGGGTTGAAGCCGGGCAGTGCCGCGGAGCGGCTGCGCAGTCCCCAGCCGGAGTTGAGCTCGGCGGAGGTCAGCCAGGCCGCGACGGTCCGGCAGCCCTCGTCGTCCAGGATTCCGGTGGACAGCAGCTGGCCCATGTTGGACGCCGGTCCGCTGACCGGTGCGAGGTCGCGGCCCACGGCTATGGCCACGTAGCGGCGGGCCGGGCCGCCCGGCGACGGCAGCCAGAACGCGTCCGCGAAACGCTTGCGCAGGGAGTCGGCCCAGGTGTGCAGCTTCTTCGCCCGTTCGTGGTGCCCCCGCGCCGAGAGCAGATCCGCCAGGCCGGTCGCCGCCTGGTAGGCGTACCCCTGGACCTCGCAGAGGGCCAGGGGCGGTTCGATTCGGCGTCCCGTCGCGTCCCGGACCGCGTCCTCGCTGTCCTTCCACGACTGGTGAAGCAGCCCCTCGGCGCGAGGGAGGTAGCGCAGGAACCCGTCCTCGTCCTCGTCGCACGTTTCCACCACCCAGCGCATCGCACGCTCGGCGTACGGCAGCAGGGCGTCCACGTCCGGGTCCGGCAGTCCCCAGTGCCAGGCCTCGACCAGGAGGGTCACGAAGAGCGGCGTCGCGTCGACCGAACCGTAGTAGCGCGACGGCAGCCGCAGCCCATGACCGTGCTCGGCGTCCGCCGGGCGCAGCTCGTGCAGGATCCGGCCGGGCGCCTCCTCCCGGAACAGGTCGTGTGCCGTGCCCTGGCGGCGGGCCAGCGCCCACAGCGTGCCGCGGGCCAGATCCGTGCCCAGCGGCAGCATCATGCGGGCCGACCAGATCGAGTCCCGGCCGAAGAGCGTGAGATACCAGGGGCAGCCCGCGGCGATGAACTGGTCCTCGGGACCGTCCGGATCTGTCCGCTCCGGGTCCGCGAGGCGCAGTGCGCGCAGGTCTCCGAGTCCTCGTCGCACCAACTCGACCAGGCGGCGGTCGCCCTTGACCTCGGGTTCGGTCCAGGGTGCCCGGGAGCGCGGGGCGTCGGGATGGCCCGGCGGGGCGGGCATCGCGCCGCCGGTGACGGTCAGTCCGAGCTGTCTGCTCTCGCCCGGTCGCAGCAGCACCCGGGGCCAGGTGAACGTGCCGCCCTCCGGGCCGTCGGTGACCTCCGGCGTCAGGTCACCGTCCCCCGCGCGTACTTCGGTCCTGCCGTTGGACGCCTGCCAGTCCAGGCCGCCGCCGTCGGGCGCGGCGGTGCAGGGCACGGCCTTGCCACGGTGGCCGCGCTTCACCTCGGAGATGTCCGCCAGGTCGGTGGCCAGTGCCAGTTGGACATGTAATCGGCGGGTTCTCGTGCCGACGTTGCGCAGCAGGATGCGCTCTCCTCCGCCCGCAGTGCGCACCCGTTCGACGATCAGGGTCGGGTCGTCCGTGGGGTCTCCCTGGTAGCGCCGCACCGATGTGAACCGCACCTGGTCGGGGCCGAGCGGCTGCACGCCGATCGGCTCGGGTTCCCGCCCGTCTATCACCAGGCACGCGGTGTGCAGGAGTCTGCGGTCATGGCCGTAGAAGCCCTCGGCGCGCAGACCGCGCAGTTGTCCGTCCCGGGGGGACGCCACGAATGCGGGGGCTGCCACGCACATCACCACATCGTGCAACAGCGGTTGCAGGGCACGCGTTTGCGAGGAATCCACTGAGTCGAACACGGAGCGTCTCTGCCCACTCCGTACGAACGTCACTCACCGGGAGGGCCTCCGGCCGGTCGCCGCTCCGGGCCGGCGTCACTCCCAGCGGAAGAACCGCCCCGCCGCCGCCAGCCCCACGACCGCCCACACCCCGAGAATCCCCAGGTCGCCCCACGGCATTCCGGCGCCGTGCTGGAGCACGTCACGCAGGCCGTCCGAGAGGGCCGAGATGGGGAGCAGGGACAGGGCGTCCTGGGCGCCGGGCGGGAACTTGTCCAGGGGGACGATCACCCCGCCGCCCACCAGGAGCAGCAGGAAGACGAGGTTCGCGGCCGCCAGTGTGGCCTCCGCCTTCAGGGTGCCCGCCATCAGCAGGCCGAGGCCCGAGAAGGCGGCCGTGCCGAGGAGGAGCAGGAGGAGTACGGCGAAGGGGTTGCCGTGCGGGGACCAGCCGAGCGCGAAGGCGATCGCCGTCAGCAGGGTCACCTGGAGGATTTCCGTGACCAGTACCGACGCCGTTTTCGCCGTCATCAGGGCCCAGCGGGGGAGGGGGGAGGAGGCCAGGCGCTTGAGGACTCCGTAGCGGCGTTCGAAGCCCGTCGCGATCGCCTGGCCCGTGAACGCCGTCGACATCACGGCCAGCGCGAGGATGCCGGGGGCGAGGAAGTCGACCGCCTTGCCGGCTCCCGTGTCGACGATGTCGATCGAGCCGAACAGGAGGAGGAGCAGGGCCGGGATGATCACCGTCAGGAGCAACTGCTCGCCGTTGCGCAACAGCATCTTCGTCTCCAGGGCCGCCTGCGCCCCGATCATGCGGGGGAGCGGGGCGGCGCCCGGCTGTGGGGTGTAGGTGCCTGTCGCGGTCGTGGTGGTCGTCATGAGCGCAGTTCCTTGCCCGTGAGCTCCAAAAAGACGTCTTCCAGGGTGTGCCGTTCCACCGAGATCCGGTCCGGCATCACCCCGTGCTGCGCACACCAGGACGTCACCGTCGCGAGGAGCTGCGGGTTGACCTTGCCGCCGACGCGGTAGGCGCCCGGGGTCAGCTCGGCCGCCGTGCAGTCCGCGGGGAGGGCCTTGAGCAGGGAGCCCACGTCCAGGCCGGGGCGGCCCGTGAAGCGCAAGGTGTTCTCGGCGCCGCCTCGGCACAGTTGTTCCGGGGTGCCCTGGGCGATGACCTTGCCGACGTCGATGATCGCGACGTCGTCGGCGAGTTGTTCGGCCTCGTCCATGTGGTGGGTGGTGAGGATGACCGAGACCCCGTCGGTGCGCAGGTCGCGGACCAGGTCCCAGGTGGCGCGGCGGGCCTGGGGGTCCAGGCCGGCGGTCGGTTCGTCGAGGAAGACCAGTTCCGGGCGGCCGACGACCGCCATCGCGAGAGCCAGCCGCTGCTGCTGGCCCCCGGAGAGACGGCGGTAGGTGGTCCGGCCGCAGCTGCCGAGGCCGAGGCGTTCGATGAGGGCGTCCACGTCGAGCGGGTGTGCGTGGAGTTTGGCGACGTGGCGGAGCATTTCGTCGGCGCGAGCGCCTGAATAGACGCCGCCCGACTGGAGCATCACGCCGACCCGGGGTCGGAGGGCGGCGGCTTCTCGTACGGGGTCGAGGCCCAGGACACGTACCGTCCCCGAGTCCGGTCTGCGGTATCCCTCGCAGGTCTCGATGGTGGTCGTCTTGCCCGCGCCGTTCGGACCGAGTACGGCGGTGATGCCCGCCGGGGCCACCAGGTCGAGGCCGTCCACCGCGGTCTTCGTGCCGTACCGCTTCACCAGGGCCTGGACCTGGACCACGGGCTCGCTTCGCATGGGTCCAGAGTCTAGGTACGGGATGTGTCACCCAGGTGCGCGGGGGTCTGGCCGGCCTCCGCTCGGACCCGGGGCGGGCATGCTCCCGTGCTGCTCGGAGGCGGTCCGGTGATCGATCAAAGATCGTTTGCGCAGGTCAGGTTAGGTGAGCCTAAGTGATGCAGGGCACCGTCGAGACGGGTGGACGCGGCTTGCCGCGCTCTGAGGAATTACGCAACAATGGTGTTGTGAAATACGTCGGCGAGGATCGGGAGGCTCCCATGGGCGCCCCTCAGGAGGAACTCGCGACCGGTGAGCGCTCGACGCGCAACCGGATCGCGCGGTCCATCCTGGACCACGGTCCGTCGACCGTCGCCGAACTGGCCGGGCGACTGGGCCTGACCCATGCGGCCGTACGCCGTCACCTTGACGCGCTGGTCGCCGACGACGTCGTACAACCGCGTGAGCAGCGGGTCTACGGGGCACGCACCCGTGGCCGGCCCGCCAAGGCCTTCGCACTCACGGACTGCGGACGCGACGCCTTCGACCAGTCGTACGACAAGCTCGCCATGGACGCGCTGCGCTGGATCGCCGCGCGTGAGGGCGGCGACGAGGCGGTGCTCGCCTTCGCGCGGGCCCGGTTCGCCGAGCAGGCCGAGGGCTACCGCAAGGCGATCGAGGCCGCCGGCCCCGAGAAGAGCGCCGAAGCCCTGGCCAAGGCCCTGAGTGCGGACGGGTACGCTGCTACGGCGCGCAGCGCACCGGTCGGAGAGCAGCTCTGCCAGCACCACTGCCCGGTGGGCCATGTCGCGGAAAAGTTCCCGCAGCTCTGCGAGGCGGAGACCGAGATCTTCTCCCAGCTGCTCGGCACGCATGTCCAGCGGCTCGCGACCATCGCCCACGGCGACGGTGTGTGCACGACGTTCATCCCGAAGGCCTCACACGCCTCTGCTTCACCCGCCCCACAGTTGTCCACTGCCACCCATAAAGCATCTGCACGTACTGCCGGGAGGAACCCAGCATGACGCTCCCCATCGAGGAGACTGCCCACCCCGAGCTGGAGGGTCTGGGCACGTACGAATACGGCTGGGCCGACTCCGACGCGGCCGGTGCCGCTGCCAAGCGCGGCATCAACGAGGACGTCGTCCGCGACATCTCCTCGAAGAAGTCCGAGCCCGAGTGGATGACCAAGCTCCGCCTCAAGGGCCTGCGCCTCTTCGAGAAGAAGCCCATGCCGAACTGGGGCTCGGACCTGTCGGGCATCGACTTCGACAACATCAAGTACTTCGTGCGTTCCACGGAGAAGCAGGCGGAGTCCTGGGAGGACCTGCCCGAGGACATCAAGAACACGTACGACAAGCTCGGCATCCCGGAGGCGGAGAAGCAGCGCCTGGTCGCCGGTGTCGCCGCGCAGTACGAGTCGGAGGTCGTCTACCACCAGATCCGTGAGGACCTGGAGGAGCAGGGCGTCATCTTCCTCGACACCGACACCGCGCTGAAGGAGCACCCGGAGCTCTTCAAGGAGTACTTCGGGACCGTCATCCCGGTCGGCGACAACAAGTTCGCGTCGCTGAACTCCGCGGTGTGGTCGGGCGGCTCGTTCATCTACGTGCCCAAGGGCGTGCAGGTCGAGATCCCGCTCCAGGCCTACTTCCGTATCAACACGGAGAACATGGGCCAGTTCGAGCGGACCCTGATCATCGTCGACGAGGGTGCCTATGTGCACTACGTCGAGGGCTGTACGGCGCCGATCTACAAGAGCGACTCCCTGCACTCCGCGGTCGTCGAGATCATCGTCAAGAAGAACGCCCGCTGCCGCTACACGACCATCCAGAACTGGTCGAACAACGTCTACAACCTGGTCACCAAGCGCGCCGTCGCCTACGAGGGCGCGACCATGGAGTGGATCGACGGCAACATCGGCTCCAAGGTGACGATGAAGTACCCGGCCGTCTACCTCATGGGCGAGCACGCCAAGGGCGAGACCCTCTCCATCGCCTTCGCGGGCGAGGGCCAGCACCAGGACGCCGGCTCCAAGATGGTCCACATGGCGCCGAACACCTCCTCCAACATCGTCTCGAAGTCCGTGGCGCGCGGTGGCGGTCGTACGTCCTACCGCGGTCTCGTCGAGATCGGCGAGGGCGCCCACGGCTCCAAGTCCAACGTGCTGTGCGACGCGCTGCTGGTGGACACCATCTCCCGCTCCGACACGTACCCGTACGTCGACGTCCGCGAGGACGACGTGTCCATGGGCCACGAGGCGACCGTCTCCAAGGTCTCCGACGACCAGCTCTTCTACCTGATGAGCCGTGGTCTGTCCGAGTTCGAGGCGATGGCGATGATCGTGCGCGGCTTCGTCGAGCCGATCGCCAAGGAACTGCCCATGGAGTACGCGCTCGAACTCAACCGGCTGATCGAGCTCCAGATGGAAGGCTCGGTCGGCTAGTCGTCGACCGCGTCCCCATCACGTCACTTACGCAGGAAAGAGAGCAGACCGACAGCCATGGCTGAGGCTCAGAACATCCCGGTGGGATCCACCACCGCCGGCTCGATCGCGGTTGCGGCCGCGGCCGAGTCGACCGTCGCCACGCGCATGAGCGCGCCCCCCTCCTTCGACGTGGCGGACTTCCCCGTCCCCCACGGCCGCGAGGAGGAGTGGCGGTTCACCCCGCTGGACCGGCTGCGCGGGCTGCACGACGGCACCGCGGTCGCCACCGGCGCCGGTGTGAAGGTGGACGTCCAGGCACCCGAGGGCGTCACCGTCGAGGCCGTCGGCCGTGACGACGTACGCCTCGGCCGGGCCGGCACCCCCGTGGACCGCGTCGCCGCCCAGGCGTACTCCTCCTTCGAGGCGGCCGGTGTGATCACCGTCCCCAAGGAGATGGTCCTCACCGAGCCGATCCGCGTCACCGTGCACGGCGAGGGCGGGGTGCGCTACGGCCACCAGTTCATCGAGCTGGGCGCCTTCGCCGAAGCGGTCGTCGTCATCGACCACACCGGTGACGCCGTGATCGCCGCCAACGTCGAGTACGTCCTCGGCGACGGCGCCAAGCTCACCGTCGTCTCCGTCCAGGACTGGGACGACCAGGCCGTGCACGTCGCCCAGCACAGCGCGCTGATCGGCCGCGACGCCACCTTCAAGTCCTTCGTCGTCACCTTCGGCGGCGACCTCGTACGCCTCCACCCGCGCGTCTCCTACGCCGGTCCCGGTGGCGAGGCCGAGCTGTTCGGCCTGTACTTCACGGACGCCGGTCAGCACCAGGAGCACCGTCTCCTGGTCGACCACAACACCCCGCACTGCAAGTCGAACGTCGTCTACAAGGGCGCGCTCCAGGGCGAGGGCGCCCACGCCGTGTGGATCGGTGACGTGCTCATCGAGGCCAAGGCCGAGGGCACCGACACCTACGAGATGAACCGCAACCTGGTCCTCACGGACGGGGCCCGCGTGGACTCCGTACCGAACCTGGAGATCGAGACCGGTGAGATCGTCGGCGCCGGGCACGCCAGCGCGACCGGGCGGTTCGACGACGAGCAGCTGTTCTATCTGATGGCCCGCGGCATCCCGGCCGACGAGGCCCGCCGGCTGGTCGTGCGCGGCTTCTTCGCCGAGCTGGTCCAGCAGATCGGCGTCGACGACATCCAGCAGCGCCTTCTCACGAAGATCGACGAGGAGCTGGAGGCGTCGGTCTGATGTCCACCACCTTTGTGCGGGCCTGCGGCCTCAGCGAGCTGGACGAGGACACCCCGAAGCGGGTGGAACTCGACGGCACGCCGGTCTCGGTCGTCCGTACCGAGGGCGAGGTGTTCGCGATCCACGACATCTGCTCGCACGCGAACGTCTCGCTCTCCGAGGGCGAGGTGGAGGACTGTCAGATCGAGTGCTGGCTGCACGGCTCCAGCTTCGACCTCCGCACCGGCAAGCCGTCCGGCCTTCCCGCGACGCGCCCCGTCCCCGTATACCCCGTAAAGATCGAAGGGGACGATGTGCTCGTCTCCCTCACCCAGGAGTCCTGAGGAACCCATGGCAACGCTTGAAATCCACGACCTGCACGTCACCGTCGAGGCCGACAACGCCACGAAGGAGATCCTCAAGGGCGTCGACCTCACCGTGAAGCAGGGCGAGACCCACGCCATCATGGGCCCCAACGGCTCCGGCAAGTCGACCCTCGCCTACTCGCTCGCCGGTCACCCGAAGTACACGATCACCGGCGGCACCGTCACCCTCGACGGCGAGGACGTCCTGGAGATGTCCGTCGACGAGCGCGCCCGCGCGGGCCTGTTCCTGGCGATGCAGTACCCGGTCGAGGTCCCCGGCGTCTCGGTCTCCAACTTCCTCCGTACGTCCGCCACCGCCATCCGCGGTGAGGCGCCCAAGCTCCGCACCTGGGTGAAGGAGGTCAAGGAGGCCATGCAGCGCCTCAACATGGACCCCGCCTTCGCCGAGCGCAACGTCAACGAGGGCTTCTCCGGCGGTGAGAAGAAGCGCCACGAGATCCTTCAGCTGGAGCTGCTCAAGCCGAAGATCGCGATCCTCGACGAGACGGACTCCGGTCTGGACGTCGACGCGCTGCGGATCGTCTCCGAGGGCGTCAACCGCGTCCGCGAGACCGGTGAGGTCGGCACCCTGCTGATCACCCACTACACGCGCATCCTGCGCTACATCAAGCCCGACCACGTGCACGTCTTCTCCGGCGGCCGGATCGTCGAGTCGGGTGGCCCCGAGCTCGCCGACAAGCTGGAGAACGAGGGCTACGAGGTATACACGAAGGGTGGCGCATCCGCGTGACACAGCTGCCGGGCCTCCTCGACACCGAGGCGATCCGTAAGGACTTCCCGATCCTCGACCGGGTGATCCACGACGGCAAGAAGCTCGTCTACCTGGACAACGCGGCGACCTCCCAGACGCCCCGCCAGGTGATCGACACCCTCTCCGAGTACTACGAGCAGCACAACGCCAACGTGCACCGTGGCATCCATGTGCTCGCCGAGGAGGCCACGGCGCTGTACGAGGGCGCGCGCGACAAGGTCGCCGCGTTCATCAACGCGCCCAGCCGCGACGAGGTGATCTTCACCAAGAACGCCTCCGAGTCGCTCAACCTCGTGGCCAACATGCTCGGCTGGGCCGACGAGCCCTACCGGGTCGACCACGAGACCGAGATCGTCATCACGGAGATGGAGCACCACTCCAACATCGTGCCGTGGCAGCTGCTCGCGCAGCGCACGGGCGCGAAGCTGAAGTGGTTCGGCCTCACGGACGACGGCAGGCTCGACCTCTCGAACATAGACGAGGTCATCACCGAGAAGACGAAGATCGTCTCCTTCGTGCTGGTCTCCAACATCCTGGGCACGGTCAACCCGGTCGAGAAGATCGTGCGCCGCGCGCAGGAGGTCGGGGCCCTGGTCCTGATCGACGCCTCGCAGGCCGCGCCGCACATGCCGCTGGACGTACAGGCCCTCCAGGCCGACTTCGTGGCCTTCACCGGCCACAAGATGTGCGGTCCTACGGGCATCGGCGTGCTGTGGGGCCGCCAGGAGCTGCTGGAGGACCTGCCGCCCTTCCTCGGCGGCGGCGAGATGATCGAGACGGTGTCGATGCACTCGTCGACGTACGCTCCCGCCCCGCACAAGTTCGAGGCGGGCACTCCGCCGATCGCCCAGGCGGTCGGTCTGGGCGCGGCGATCGACTACCTGTCGGCGATCGGCATGGACAAGATCCTCGCCCATGAGCACGCGCTCACCGAGTACGCGGTGAAGCGGCTCGGCGAGGTCCCCGACCTGCGGATCATCGGCCCGACCACGGCCGAGGACCGGGGCGCGGCGATCTCCTTCACGCTCGGCGACATCCACCCGCACGACGTGGGCCAGGTTCTCGACGAGCAGGGCATCGCCGTCCGGGTCGGCCACCACTGCGCCCGCCCGGTCTGCCTGCGCTACGGAATTCCCGCGACCACGCGAGCGTCGTTCTATCTGTACTCCACGCCGGCCGAGATCGATGCTTTGATCGACGGTCTGGAGCACGTACGGAACTTCTTCGGCTGAGGGGCTGGCTGGAATCGTGAAGCTGGATTCGATGTACCAGGAAGTCATCCTGGACCACTACAAGCACCCGCACGGCCGGGGCTTGCGGGACGGCGATGCCGAGGTGCACCACGTCAACCCGACGTGCGGCGACGAGATCACCCTGCGCGTGAAGTACGACGGCACGACGATCAGCGACGTCTCGTACGAGGGCCAGGGCTGCTCGATCAGCCAGGCCTCGGCCTCCGTACTGAACGAGCTGCTGGTCGGCAAGGAACTGTCCGAGGCGCAGAAGATCCAGGAGACCTTCCTGGAACTGATGCAGTCCAAGGGCCGGATCGAACCGGACGACGCGATGGAGGAGGTGCTGGAGGACGCGGTCGCGTTCGCCGGTGTCTCCAAGTACCCGGCCCGGGTGAAGTGCGCGCTGCTCAGCTGGATGGCGTGGAAGGACGCGACGGCCCAGGCCCTGGGCTCGGACGCCGCCGAAAGGAAGACGGCATGAGCGAGACCATTGAGATGAAGCCGGCCTCGGAGGACGAGGTCCGCGAGGCGCTGTACGACGTCGTCGACCCGGAACTGGGCATCGACGTCGTCAATCTGGGCCTGATCTACGGCATCCACATCGACGACGCGAACATCGCGACGATCGACATGACCCTGACGTCCGCGGCCTGCCCGCTCACGGACGTCATCGAGGACCAGGCCAAGTCCGCCACGGACGGCATCGTCAACGAACTCCGCATCAACTGGGTGTGGATGCCGCCGTGGGGCCCGGACAAGATCACGGACGACGGCCGGGACCAGCTTCGGGCGTTGGGGTTCAACGTCTGAGAGTCTGAGAGCCACTCCTCCGAACGCTGTACACGAAAGCGGCGGCACCCTGACCGGGTGCCGCCGCTTTCGTGTGTGTCTCAGGCGAGCGGGGCCACCAGGCGGAAGAAGAAGTCCTGCCGGTTGGTCGTGTTGTAGCCGTACGGGTCCAGGCGCAGCTGGAAGTTCTTGTGGCGCAGCGCGTAGTTGGGGTAGTTCACCGACGTGAGCATCGCCTCGCCGGTGTAGCCCGAGTACCCGCCGCAGAAGGTGGCGTCCTGCTTGAACAGCGAGGAGCCGTCGTTGCGTTCGGCGCGCAGGATGAAGTCGCGGTGGCGCAGGTACTTGCCGTCGTTCGTCTTGAACGAGTAGCAGGAGCTGTTGGACAGCCCCTTGACCACGTCGAAGGTGCTGTCCTCGCGGGATTCCGAGCCACGGACCTCGTCGAGCTTCACCAGGCCGTTCGACACGTGCCAGTACCGGCCGGGGTAGTTGACCGACTCGACGGACCGCGCGGTGGAGGCCGGCTTGGCGGGAGCGGCCGAGGACTTGCTGGGGGACGGGGAAGCGGCGGGCTTCCCCGGGGCCTCCGAGACGGCCGCGGAGGCGGAGCCCTTGGCGTCCGGGGCGGGGACGACGGGGGCGTCGGCCGTGGCGGCCGACGTGGTCGGCTGGGCCGACGACAGGCCGCTCTTTCCGCTCGGCGGTGCGTCTCCGGTCGCCGACGGGGAGGCGTAGGTGAGGAGACCGGGGTACGTGGAGCCCGGCGACGGCAGCGGGGCCTTCGCCACGGGCGCGGGCTGCTCGGCCTGCCGCTCCGTGACGATGATCGCGGTCACACAGGCGGCCACGACCGACAGGGCCAGGGTGCCCGCCATCCAGAGCCGCCGCGTCCCGGGCACACGTGAGGTGTCCGGGGCCCAGCCGTTCTCCCACGGTTGAGTTGGGATGAGCCGGGGCTTTTCTTCTGTCATGCGCTGTTCCTCCGGCGTCGCCTGTGGCGAACGTGTGAACGAGTAGTTGAAACAGTAATGGACGCGAGGCTAGGCGACGGTCCATTGCTGTGAGAAGGGTTGTTTCCTCAATGAGACCGGGGGGTGGGGGAGTTGGTGGTCGGTGCGGGTGGGGTGGGGTGGTTGGGGGTGGATTTGGGCGGTGCTGTGTACGGTCGTACATATCGATGCGTACACTCGTACACATGGGATATCTGTTGCTGGTCGGAGCCATCGCCGCCGAGGTGGGCGCCACGACCGCCATGAAGTACAGCGACGGGTTCAGCAGGCTGTGGCCGTCCGTGCTGACCGGTCTGGGGTACGCCGTCGCGTTCGTGCTGCTGGCGCAGACGCTGAAGACCGTGTCGGTGGGGACTGCGTACGCGATCTGGTCCGGGATAGGGACCGCTGCCGTCGCGACGATCGGCGCGGTGTTCCTGGGGGAGGGCATGGGCGTGGCGAAGATCGCCGGGATCGTGCTCATCATCGGCGGGGTCGTCGTGCTGAACATGGGCGGTGCGCACTGATGGGGCGGCGGTACGACCCCGAGCGGCGTCAGCGGATCATCGACGCGGCGATTCGGGTGGTGGGGGAGAAGGGGATCGCCGGGCTCAGTCATCGGTCGGTCGCGGCGGAGGCGGATGTGCCGCTGGGGTCGACGACGTATCACTTCAGCACGCTGGACGAGCTGCTCGTTGCCGCGCTTCGGCAGGCGAACGAGGGGTTCGCGAAGGTGGTTGTCGCGAGGGGTGGGCTGCGGGACGGGACGGGGGATCTGGCGGGGGAGCTGGCCGGGTTGTTGGGGGAGTGGCTCGGTGGGGATCGGGCGGGGGTGGAGCTGGAGTGCGAGCTGTATTTGGCGGCGCTTCGGCGGCCGGCGTTGCGGCCTGTTGCGGCTGAGTGGGTGGAGGGGGTGGGGGAGTTGTTGGTGGGGCGGACGGATGCGGTGACCGCGCGGGCGTTGGTGGCGGTGATGGACGGGATGTGTCTGCAGGTGCTGCTTACGGGGCGTGAGTATGAGGAGGGGTTTGCTCGGGAGGTGTTCGGGCGGGTGTTGCGGGGGTGAGGTGGGGTGGTTTTTCGCCCCCGCCGCCCCTACCCGTCCCATCCTTCTGGGGGCTGCGCCCCCAGACCCCCCTTGTCCTCAAACGCCGGACGGGCTGGAGGGTGGTGGCAGGCGGGTGGGTGGGGGGGCAGGGTCGCGGTGACGGGCTTTGCCCAAAACGGCGGGCGGGGGGGGGGGGGGGGGGGGGGGGGGGGGGGGGCAAGGTCGCGCTGAACGGCCTTGTCCTCAAACGCCGGACGGGCTGGAGGGTGGTGGCAGGCGGGTGAGTGGGAAAGTCGCGCTGAACGCGCTCGTCCTCAAACGCCGGACGGGCTGGGTGGTGCCAGCCCGGCTGGATGGTGTGACCGGTCCTTGAGATCTGGTCTGTGCTGGTTCGCTCGGGTGGGGTTCCTCAAGTTAGGTTTTCTCTATGACCGATACGACTGCTTCTCGTACCACCGGTGCCGTGGCCGCCGGGCTTGCCACCGTCGCCGCCGACGGGACTGTTCTCGACACCTGGTTCCCCGCCCCCGTGCTGTCCGCCGAGCCCGGTCCCGCCGGTACCGAGCGGCTGTCCGTCGAGCGGGCCGTCGAGGCGCTCGGCGAGGGTGCTGCGAAAGCGGTCGGGCCGGACGCCCGCCGGGGCGTCGAAGTGGTCGCGGTTCGTACGGTCATCGCCTCCCTCGACGACAAGCCCCTCGACACGCACGACGTGTACCTCCGCCTCCACCTGCTCTCGCACCGGCTCGTACAGCCGCACGGGCAGAGCCTGGACGGCATCTTCGCCCACCTCGCCAACGTCGCCTGGACCTCGCTCGGCCCGGTCGCCGTGGACGACATCGAGAAGGTGCGCCTCAACGCCCGCGCCGAGGGCCTGCACCTCCAGGTGACGTCCGTCGACAAGTTCCCCCGGATGACCGACTACGTGGCCCCCAAGGGCGTCCGTATCGCCGACGCCGACCGGGTGCGCCTCGGCGCGCACCTCGCCGAGGGCACGACCGTCATGCACGAGGGCTTCGTCAACTTCAACGCGGGCACCCTCGGCACGTCGATGGTCGAGGGCCGGATCTCCGCCGGTGTCGTGGTCGGCGACGGTTCCGACATCGGCGGCGGTGCCTCGACGATGGGCACGCTGTCCGGTGGCGGCCAGGTCCGTATCACGATCGGCGAGCGCTGCCTGATCGGCGCCGAGGCCGGCGTGGGGATCGCGCTCGGCGACGAGTGCGTGGTCGAGGCCGGGCTGTACGTCACCGCAGGCACCCTCGTCACCATGCCCGACGGCCAGATCGTCAAGGCCCGCGAACTCTCCGGCGCCTCCAACATCCTCTTCCGCCGCAACTCCGTCACCGGCAAGGTCGAGGCCCGCCCGAACAACGCGGTCTGGGGCGGTCTGAACGAGGTTCTTCACAGCCATAACTGACATATCCGTACCCGTATGGGTTCGTACGGCAACCCCCCAAGATCACGTACGGGTTACTCCGCGTGACCTCGTCCGGCTTCAGGCAGATGAACGGGTGGACACAGGGTCCGACGATCAGATGCCGAATGTCGAATGTCGAAGCAGGACGAGGGGTGGAGCTCATGACGAACGAGCGGGCCAGGATCGCCACGCGCTGGCTGACGGGGGCGGCCACCGCGGCCGTGGTCTGCGGGTTCTCCGCAGGGACGGCGTGCGCCGACGAGTACAACACGAACTCGCACAACGGTCCCAAGATCGGGCTCGTCAACGTCGGTCAGATCGACGACCCGATGGAGGACGTGCTGGAGCACTTCCTCCTGTTGGGTGACGGGTATCGCTGGGATTGATTGATTGATTGATCCGTGGCTTTTTTTTGGGGGAGGGGCGAGGTTCGGTTCGGACTTCGCCCCTCCCTCGTCGCCGGGCTCTACGCGGTCAACTCCTCGTACGTCGCCAGTAGTTCGTCCTTCGTCCGCTCGTTCGCCGGGCGCAGTGGTGGCCTTACCGGGCCCGAGGGCAGGCCCAGCCGGCCCAGCAGTGCCTTCGTCGTCACCGCTCCCGGCAGGTCCTTCGCCATCATCAACTCGGTGAGGGGGAGGGCTCGTTGCTGTAGGCGGGCCGCCTGCGCCGTCCCTCCCGCGTCGAACCTGTCGATGATCGACCGGAAGTGACGGGGGATCACATTCGCCACCGTGCTGATGTATCCGGCGCCGCCCAGCGCGTACAGCGCCAGTACGTATTCGTCGCAGCCCGTGTAGTACGCCAGGTCCGTCCGGGACAGCACCTTCTGGGTGCCCAGCAGGTCGTACGCGCAGTCCTTCACCGCGACGATCCTCGGGTGTTCGGCCAGGCGGATCATCGTCTCCGGCTCGATGCGGACGCCGGTGCGACCCGGGATGTCGTACAGGGTGAGGGGGAGGGCGGTGGCGTCCGCCAGCTCCCGGAAGTGGGCCTCGATCGCGTCCTGCGGAGGGCGGCTGTAGTAGGGGGCCACCGCCAACAGGCCGTCCGCGCCCGCCTTTTCGGCCGCCAGGGCCAGTTCGACGGTGTGCCGGGTGTCCGCCGTCCCGACGCCCGCCACGATCGACGCCCGCGCACCGACCGCCTCCCGCACCGCCCGTACCAGCGCCGACTTCTCCGCGTCCGTCGTGGTCGGGGACTCGCCCGTCGTACCGGAGAGCACCAGGCCGTCGCAGCCCCCGGCCACCAGCCGGTCGGCGAGCCGCTGGGCGCCGTCCAGGTCCAGGGTGCCCTCGGCGGTGAAAGGGGTGATCATCGCGCACAGGGCGCGTCCGAAGGGTGCCGGTGCCGGTGCCGGTGCCGATGTCGGTGTCTGTGTCTGTGTCGGTGGTGTCTTCATGCGGGTAGTCTCGGCGCGGTGTCGGTGAAGCTCTACTTAATTTTTCTGTCTTGTATTGGTAAGTAGTGCTACGTGGAAGGTGGAGGCACTAGTGCCAAATCGGGCTCCCATGAGTCACCATGGCCGGAACGGTCACCGAACAGCAGGTCATGGGAGGCGTCATGAAGCTCGGCAAGGCACTCGCCACCGGTGTCGCGGAGGAGCGGGTTCCCGTCCAGGACGAGGAACTCCAACTGCCTGACGAAGTGCAGGAGTTGGAAGCCTCCGTCGAAGAGGCTCCGGTCGCCCGATGAGGCTGCGGCTCCCCGAGGAACGTCCGGCGGAGCCGCCGACCGGATACAAGATCGCCCACCCGGTGCTGTCCCAGGACGGCACCCGGGCCGGGTTCACCGGGGTGTCGCTGGGCGGCGCGCTGCCGTACGGAGTCCTCGCCGACGCGTCCTGCGTCTACGGCCTGCGGCATCGTGCGCCGAATCGCCGCTGCGACTGCGGGTTCCACTGTGTGCACGACCGGGCAACGGCCGAGGGGCTGCTGTGCACCGGCGAGCACCGGTCGGCCGTCCTGCTCGACATCACCGTCCTCGGTGCCTACATCCGCTTCGAACTCGGCTTCCGGTACGCCCGTCAGCGGGTGCGCGTCGCGACCGTCGGGCCCTGCGCCTGCGGCGCGGTCGCCGTCGCGTTCGCCGACGCAGGCTGGGGCAGGCCCGGTTGGCTCGGCCTGGCCGCCGCGTGCGGGGGCTGCCTGCGGGGGCGTACGTCCGTGTCGCTCGCCGGGTTCGCCCGGCTGGCCGGGGACGGGCTGCGGGTCGTGGCGGGCGGCAGTGGTCGTGGGGTGGCGGGTGCCGGCGGTCAACTGGGCTCCGCCGAGGGGCTCGGGGTGCCCGAACTCGTCGCCGAGGCCGCGCTGTTGCAGGCCCGGCTCGACTGGTTCCAGAGTCAGTTGGCGGGGCTGGAGGGAGGGGAGTCCGGCAACGGGCCCAAGGGGTGAGGGAGTTGGTCTCGGCTTCCGGCAGGGCTTGACCTCAATCCTGGTCGAGGTCGGAGGCTGGTCGGCGTACACACATTGCCGATCACACGGAGGCCGCCATGGCCCGTCGTATCCACACGCACCCCGATCTCACCCGCCCCGACGCCCGGGCGCGCTTCTTCAGCACCTGGCGGGTCGGTACGCCCGAGCGGCAGCGGGAGGCCGTCGAGGCCATCGCCACGGCCTGGGAGCGCCGAGCCTGGCCCGCCGAGGGAGGGCTCGGCTACTTCGTCTACGCCGGGCACGACGGGACCACCCTCCTCCATCACTCCCAGTGGGCCCGCGAGCAGGACTACGAGGCCTTTCTCAAGACCCAGCGGCAGGAGCGCGTCGACGAGATCGACACCGCCGTACCGGGGATCGAGCGGATCGCCCTCGACCGGTACCGGTGGTACCGGAGTCATGAGCGGGCCGCCGGTGACACGCGGGTGGCCGGGCTCGTCGTGATCGTCCGGATCGACTTCGTGGAGGGGGCGGTCGAGGAGCGGCGTCCCTGGGTCGATCTGGTGCTCGACGCCCTCGTCGAGCCGCCGGAGAGCGACCGCGGGCTCATCTCGGCCCACTTTCATCTGAGCCAGGACGGCACCCACGTCCTGAACTACGCCGAGTGGGAGAGCGCGGAGTCCTACGACGCCGCCATCGCCGCGCCGGGGGAGGGCATCGGCTCGCCCGGCCCGGAGTGGGAGCGCATCCGGACGTATCCCGCGGTGAAGGCGTTCACGGCCGGGCGGTACTCGTACGCCCTCGGGCTCGTCCCTGAGTGATCCGGGCCCCGGGCCGGGGTCTCACCGAAGACTTTTCTCCCCTGGACAAAAAAAGTGTTCGGTGAGACGGTGGAGCCATGTTGGACGTCACCGTGATCGAGGACCCGGCCGCCGCCGCCGTCTCGCTGGACCCCATAAGGGGCCGGCTGCTCGCCGAGCTGGCCGCCGGGCCCGCGTCGGCCGCCATGCTGGCCGGCAAGGTCGGACTGCCCCGGCAGAAGGTGAACTATCACCTCAAGGCGCTGGAGCGGCACGGACTGGTCGAGCTGGCCGGGGAGCGCCGCAAGGGCAATGTCACCGAGCGGCTGATGCGGGCGACCGCGGCGTCGTACGTCATCTCGCCGCTCGCCCTGGCCGCCGTACAGCCCGATCCCGACCGTTTCCGTGACCAGCTCTCCGCGCGCTGGCTGCTGGCGGTCGGGGCGCGGCTCGTGCGGGACGTCGGGGCGCTGATCACCGGCGCGACGAAGGCCCGCAAGGGGCTCGCCACGTACGCGCTGGACGGCGAGGTGCGCTTTGCCTCGGCCACCGAACGGGCCGCGTTCATCCAGGAGTTGACGGCGGGAGTCGCCGCGCTCGTGCGCAAGTACGACTCGCCGGACGCCGAGGGCGGCCGTGACCATCGGATCGTGGTCGCCGTCCATCCCACGCTCAAGCAGACCGAGTTGGAGTAGATCATGCCCAAAGAGTTCGAGATCGCCCGCGAGTTCGAGGTCGACGCCACCCCGGAGCAGGTGTGGGCGGCGGTCACCAGCGGAACCGACGGTTATCTGTGGCCGATGGAGCCGCCCGAGCCCAGGGTCGGCGGCAAGGGGCCCTTCGGGTCGACGGTCACCGCCTGGGAGCCGCCGCACCGGTACACCAACCGGGTCGAGAACGTCGAGGGGATCCAGGAGCAGACCCTCAACCAGCTCGACTACACCGTCGAGCCGCGCGACGAGGGCCGGCGGGCCTGGGTGCGGTACGTGCACAGCGGGATCTTCGTCGACGACTGGGACAACCAGTACGACGGTGCCGCCAAGCACACCGACTTCTATCTGCACACCCTGCGCGAGTACCTCACCCACTTCGCGCCCCGGCCGGCCGCCTTCGCCACCTTCGACGGGCCCGAGGGCTCCAAGGCTCCTGACGCCCTTGAGGCCGTCGCGCGGGCGCTCGGTCTGGGGGAGGGTGTGGCCGCCGGTGCGCGGGTGACTGTCCGGGGGCCTGATGTGTTCGACGCCGTGGTCGACTTCCGGGACCCGTACTTCATCGGGCTGCGGACGGACCGGGGGCTCACCCGCGTCTTCGGGCGCAACCACTGGGGTTACCCCGTCGGCATCTCCCTGCACGACTTCACGCCGGACACCGACATCAAGGAGTGCGAGGCCGAGTGGCAGGCCTGGCTGAACGGTGTGTTCAACCAGGCCTGAACCACTGGGAGTCACAGCTGGTTACGGCTTGAAGCGCAGCACCTGCGGGTCGTGGTCGCTGATCTGGTCGTTGAACTCCGAGTTGATGTGCACGGAGTCGTAGTCGAAGTCGCAGCCGCGACTGATCGACGGGCTGACCAGGATCTGGTCCAGGACCTGGCTGTTGCCCTGGTAGTCGTAGGTGTAACGCTCGCTCTTCGGCAGCGACTTGATCGCCGACCACAGCGCGCCGCCGTCCTCCAGCAGCTCGGTGGTGTCGGAGAACTCGAAGTCGTTGATGTCGCCGAGCGTGATCACGTCCGCGTTCCTCTGGACCTTCAGGATGTCCTTGACGAACGTGTTCACCGCGGTCGCCTGGAGGTGACGCTGGGTCTCCGAGCTGCGCGTCGGCGGCTGGTACTGGGAGGTGAGGCCCTGGTCGCCGCCCTTCGAGGAGAAGTGGTTGGCGATCAGGATGACGGTCTTGCCGCGGAAGACGAACTCGCCCGCGAGCGGCTTGCGGCTGTTCGTCCAGGCCGCGTTGGCCGGGTCGATGCGGCCCGGGGAGAGGGTCAGGGCCGCCTTGCCGTGGTCCTTGGTGACACCGGTGGCGGTCGTGGCGTCGCCGCCCGCGCGGTCGGTGAAGGAGACCCGCGCCGGGTTGAACAGGAACACCTGACGGATGTTGCCGCCGGGCTCGCCGCCGTCCGCGAGGTCGACCGGGTCGATGGAACGCCAGTCGTACGTCGGGCCGCCCGCCGCCACGATGGCGTCGATCAGCTTCTTCACCGTCTGGTCGGCGGCGACCGTACCGTCCTTCGTCGCGCCGTTGTTGTCCTGGATCTCCTCCAGGGACAGGATGTCGGGCGACTGAAGGTTGTTCACGATCGCGGCGGCGTGCTCGGCGAAGGTGTTGTCCGCCGGGTCGAGGTTCTCGACGTTGTACGTCGCCACCGCCAGCTCGCTCCGCGACTGCTTGCGGGTCGTCTCGCGCTCCAGGCCGCCCTGCTTCAGGGTGCCTATCTCGTTGGCGACGAGGGTGTAGCCGCCGAACTGGTTGTAGTCCAGCGGGCCGGTGGTCGTACCGGTGAGGCTGTCGCCGACGTTCGCGGTCGGGAAGTCGGCCACCGCGCCCAGGGACTGGATCTGGATCCGGCCGGTGTTCTGCGAGGCGTAGGAGCCGTACACCGTGCCGCCACGGCGGTTGGTGTTCTCGCGCGGCTTCACCGTGACCCACAGCTCGGTGTACGGGTCGGTGGCGGTGACCACACGGGCGTCCTTGACCTGGACGTTCATGCCCTCAAGGGACTCGTAGTAGTCCAGGGCGTACTTCTTGGGCTCCAGCGTCAGGCCGTTCACCGAGCCGCTCGCGGCGGTGTCGCCGGCCGGGGTGTAGGCGGCCGGTACGGATCTGGCGTCGACGACCGTCGGGGCCGGGACCGCGTTGCCGCTGGAGACGACGGTGACCGTCGGCTTGACGATCTCCGTCAGCGCCTGGTTGCCGGTCGAGGCGCCGCCCGGCACGTACTCCGAGACCGTGCCGGTGACGGTGACCGAGTCGCCGACGGCGACGGTCGGCTTGGAGCTGGTGAAGACGAAGACGCCCTCGCTGGTGGCCGGGTCGGCGTCCGGGGCCGTGTCCTGGATCCAGAAACCGCGCGACGAACCGTAGGTACGGACGCCGGTGACGATTCCCGCCACGTCCGTGACCTTCTGGCCGGCGAGCGGGGAGAGGCGCGTGGTGCCCTGGATGTCATGAATGCGCACGGTGTCGGCGTGCGCGGCCGACGGGACCACCACCAGGGTGGCGACCGTGGAACAGACGGCGGCGACAGTGAGCGCGCCGAGGCGCGCGGAAGACTTGCTCGGCAACGGGATCCCTCCGGGGACAGACGTGGGTGCCGGGACGAAGGTGGTGAAGAAGCTGTCAAGGGTGGTGCCGTGGGGGGAACGCGAGCTGCTGGGCGGCTGGCGACGCGCGTAGACATCCGGTGAACACTCGGTGCGAAAGGGTCCGCACCGATGGTTCGGCGCCGGGCGATCGACGGTGAACGCCCGGTCCAAACTTCTACGCGCGTCAATCTCCTGCCTGGTCACACCAGTTGTCAAGGTTTCAGCCATGTACCGCCTTTGGCAGGTTCATGAACCGGGCGGCATGGTGCCAAATCCGTCTAGGCTGAGCGGCTGAGTCGTACGGCCTTCAACACAACGCCGTACGGTCGTCAGACGCCGTCGTCGGACTTCGGATGCGTACCGGGTGCCGCCGTACGGCCTTTCGGGCGCCTGAGGAGAAAACAGCCGATGTCAGACAGCTCCCCCCTGCCGCCGGTGCGACTGCACTCCGAAGCGGAGCTGGCGCGGGACGCGCTCGCCGCCCCGCTGGTCTCCCACGCCGTCCGGCTCGCCCGCTGGGCCGGGCCGGACACCCGGGTCGGGGCCGGTGGCGAACTCGTCGAGGAGCAGTTGCCCGCGGCGGCGGAGGTGCTGGGGCTGATCGGAGACGGTGGCGCCGCGGAGGCTCTCACGGTCGAGGACGCGCTCGCGCACGCCAGTGAGGCGTGGCGGGTGGCCGTGGACACCGGGCTTGTCGAGGTCGTCGACGAGGACGAGGGCACCGTCACGGCGGGCGAGGATCTGGCGCTGCTCATCTCCGGGGCACCGCATGACGTGCTCGCGGTGTGGCTCGCCGCGCTGGAGACCGTCCTCGCCGACGCGAGCGTGCCCGACCTCGACGATCTCGTCGGTGCCATGGACGAGGGCGCCGAGGTCGACTTCTCCCAGCTGGACTGGGATCCCGAGGCGGAGGCCGACCTCCTCGACGGGGTGCTCGCCAACCTGTACCTGCTGACCGTCAGCGAGGGCGGGCCCGCCGACAGCCCGGTGCCGCTGCCGGCGCTGGCCGCGTCCATGGTCGTACCGAGCGACATGAGCGAGCCCACCAACGACGTCCTGGAGCAGGTCTCGGACACGATGATGCGCCTCGACGACCAGTTCCGGCTGCTCGAACCCATCGGGCTCGTCGCCTACCGGCCCGTCGACGAGGCGCTCATGGCGGACACCGACGAACCCGCCGAGGGCGCGCTGACCGGCGACGACACCGACGTCTCCCGCTACGGCATGGTCCGGCTGACCCCGCTCGGCCTGTACGGCGTACGGGCCCGGCTGCTGGAGTCCGGCTTCGTGGCGCCCGCCGTCGGCGAGCTCGCCGACAAGGGCGCGGACGCGCTGCTCGACGGCACGGCGGCCTTCCCGGCGACGGCCGCGCAGGCCGAGACCGAGCAGTGGCTGACGCGTCGTGAACCCCTTGCCGCGGCGCGGGAGTTGCTCGCGGCGGCGCGGGGCGGTGACGTCGGTGGACCCCTGCGGCGGCTGCTCTGCCAGCAGGCCCTGTCCCTCGTCGGCGCCGAGGCCGAGCCCGCGCTGCGCGAGGTTCTCGACGACGCGGAGCTGGGCGGGCTCGCCCGCGTCTGGCTCAGTGAGCACGGGGCGCCCGACGTGCCGGCGCCGTCCGAGGCGATGGTGTTCTGGCTGACCATCGACACGGTGGCCGCGCAGCTGGCCGCCGAGGGGAACTCGGCGGAGCTGCGGGGGCTGGTGGAGGGGTTGGCTCAGCAGCACGGTGGGTTCTTCGAGGCTGCCTGGCGTGTGGAGCATCCGGCCACGGCGGATGTGCTGGAGGCTATGGGGCGGTTGCATCCGGACAAGCGGGTGGCGAAGGAAGCGCGGAAGGCGGCGTTCAAGGCGCGGTCGCAGCAAGGGGGGTGAGCGGTGCGGAGTCTGTGGGGGGTTCTGCGGATCGCTCCCGGGTGCGGGTGCGTCGTGGCTGGTCGCGCAGTTCCCCGCGCCCCTGTCGGCGCTGCCCCTGCGGGGCAGCTGCCTCCAGGGCGTCGTTCTCCGTTCAACCCGCGTTCAAGGTCAGGCGGGACGGTTGCGGCGAACCCGAGTGCGCCGCCCTCCACGCTCCATCCACGGCACGCCCACCGTCACAGGAGACATCACCATGTCGCTCACCCGCAGAGACTTCGCCAGGAACTCCGCGATCACCTCGGCCGGGGTCGCGCTGGCCGGCAGTGTCGGCGCTCTTGCCACCGCGCCCAACGCCCTCGCGTCCACGGAGACGGCCGCCACCGAGGACCGGCACGGTGGGGGCGTCGGCTACGGCCCGCTCCTGCCCGACCCCAAGGGGCTGCTGGCGCTCCCCGCCGGATTCTCGTACCGCGTGATCACGTACAGCGGGAAGACCAAGCTGGAGTCGGGTGAGATCACCCCGTCCAACCACGACGGCACCGCCGCCTTCGACGGGCCGCGCGGTACCACCCTTCTCGTCAACAACCACGAGCTGAAGGGTCCGCGCGCCAACTGGAAGTACCCGGTGCCGCTCACCGAGGGCCTGGTCTACGACCCGGCCGCGTCCGGCGGCTGCACGGTCGTCGAGGTGCGTCCCGGCGGCCAGGTCGCCGAGTGGGTGGGCATCGCCGGCACCTCCACCAACTGCGCGGGCGGCAGCACCCCTTGGGGCACCTGGCTCACCTGCGAGGAGAACTCCGACCGCGCCGGCGTCAACGGCATGACCAAGGACCACGGGTACGTCTTCGAGGTCGACCCCTGCGACAAGCGCGCCAACAAGAACCCCAAGCCGCTGAAGTTCTTCGGGCGTTACGACCACGAGGCCGTCGTCATCGACCCCAAGCGCGGCCACGCCTACCTCACCGAGGACGCCGCGTCCCCCAACGGCCTCCTCTACCGCTGGACCCCGCCCCAGCACTTCCACTACGGCCACGGCACCTTCCGCACCCTCTCCGACACCGCGGGCACCCTCCAGGCGCCCAAGTGCTTCGACTCCGCGGGCAAGTTCGTCGACGACCTCTCCCGCGCCACGAAGATCGGCACGGTGTACGGCGTCGACTGGGTCGACGTACCCGACCGCGACGGTACGACGGTCGCCGTGCGCAAGCAGTTCGGCGACGGGGAGATCACCCGGGCCCGCAAGCTCGAAGGCATGTGGTGGGGCGACGGCGGCACCTACGTCGTCTCCTCGTACGCCCGCGCCGAGAGCCCCGTCCAGCACGACGGCCAGGTCTGGTTCTACGACCCCAAGCGCCGCACGCTCACCCTGAAGGTCCTGCTTGGCGTGAACCCCGACCCGTCGGTCGACGGCGCCTTCGACGGCCCCGACAACATCACCGTCTCCCCGTACGGCGGCCTGATCATCGCCGAGGACGGCGAGGGCATCCAGCACCTGTTCGGCGCGACGGACAGCGGACGGACGTATCCGATCGCCCGCAACGAACTCAACGCCGGCACCGAAGACGAGCCCGAATACAGCGAGTTCACCGGCGTCACCTTCTCGCCCGACGGCAAGACGTTGTACGCCAACATCCAGACGCCGGGGATCATGCTGGCCATTACAGGGCCCTGGAAGCGCCAGAAGCGCGGCTGATTAATTCGCTCGCTCGGCCCGCGGTACGCCTCCTAGAGTGATGAACGTCCAGGTGCGAAGGCAGGACCTACTTCCACTCATAATGGGGCGGCCGCGGGTTCGAGTCCCGTCACCGGTACAACGCGCCGGTGTAGCTCAGGGGTTAGAGCACCTACGTCGGTTCCGCCGAATTCGATCTCTGGACACCTAATACTTCATGCACCTCCCGGTGCGCGATCTGATCTCGGGAGGCGCAGCAATAGGTGGGTCAGTTATTGCTGTGCCTCCCTCCACAAACAACCGTTCCACGCACGAAGTGCCGGCGAATGGGGGGGGGGGAATTCATCATGGCGCGATTCAACACCAAGGCCACCAAGGCGCGGCCCACTTCGCGGGTCACCTCGACGGGGCGTGTGCTCCGTACGTACGAGGGCGGCCGTGGCCGTGAGCGGGACGAGCGCTCGGAACTGTTCCTGCTGTCGCTCGCCAACTTCGTCGCGCAGAAGACCTTCTACGAGAGCGGCGAGGACCGGGACGACCGGTTCGCCGCGCTCGTCCGCCGGCTCGCCGTCACCGACCCGGCGTGGACGGCCGGCCTGCTCGGCTGGCTGCGCGGCGAGGGCAACCTCCGTACGGCCGCCATCGTGGGCGCCGCCGAGTACGTGAAGGCACGCCTCGACGCGAACGTCACCGACGGCCCGACCAACCGGCAGGTCATCGACTCCGTACTGCGTCGCCCGGACGAGCCCGGCGAGCTGCTCGCCTACTGGACCTCGCGGTACGGCCGGAACATCCCCAAGCCGGTGAAGCGGGGCGTCGCCGACGCTGTACGACGGCTCTACAGCGCCAAGTCGCTGCTGAAGTACGACACGGCGTCCAAGGGCTACCGCTTCGGCGACATCCTCAACCTCGTGCACGCGGCGCCGGACCCGGACAAGCCCTGGCAGGGGGACCTGTTCCAGTACGCCCTCGACCGGCGCCACAACCCGGAGACGGCCGTCGTGCCCAAGTCGCTGCCCGTGCTCACCGCACACCGTGACCTGATGGCGCTGCGGCCCGCCAAGCGGCGCAAGGTCGTGACCGGGTCGGGCGGCGCCGAGCGGCTCGCGGACGCGGGCATGACCTGGGAGGCGCTGGCCGGCTGGCTACAGGGGCCGATGGACAGGGCCGCCTGGGAGGCGGTCATCCCGTCCATGGGGGCGATGGCACTCGTCCGGAACCTGCGGAACTTCGACCAGGCGGGGGTGAGCGACGAGGTCGCGGCGCTGGTCGCGGCGAAGATCAGCGACCCGGCCGAGGTCGCGCGCTCGCGGCAGTTCCCCTTCCGCTACCTCGCCGCGTACCGGCACGCGCCCTCGCTGCGCTGGGCGTACCCGCTGGAGCAGGCGCTCGGCCACTCGCTGGCCAACGTGCCGGCACTGGGCGGGCGGACGCTCGTCCTCGTCGACCGCTCGGGTTCGATGTTCTTCTCCCGGCTGTCCGAGCGCTCGGAACTCACCCGGGCCGACGCGGCGGCGATCTTCGGCTCGGCGCTCGCACTGCGGGCGGCGGACGCGGATCTCGTCGAGTTCGGTACGTCGAGCAAGCGCGTGACGTACCGCAAGGGCGAGTCGGTGCTGAGGATCCTGGACCGCTTCGGCGACCTGGGCGGCACCGACACGACCGAGGCGGTCCGGCGCCACTACCGGAAGCACGACCGGGTGCTGATCGTCACCGACGAGCAGTACGCGTACAGCCGGCACGGTGATCCGACCGCGCAGGTACCGGCCGACGTGCCGGTGTACACCTGGAACCTCGCCGGGTACAAGGCGGGCCACGGTCCGTCGGGGGCGGCCAACCGGCACACGTTCGGAGGGCTGTCGGACGCGGCGTTCCGGATGGTTCCGCTGCTGGAGAGCGCGCGGGACGCGGACTGGCCGTGGGTCGGCTGAGTCGCGCTTGAAGTGAGCTGACAAGGGTGTGGCCCGTACTTCGGTGCGGGCCACACCCTTGTGCGTTCCTGCGACTGACATCTAACATTTTAGTCATGGTGATACGGCCTGTGCCCCGGACCCTGCTCAGGGACCGGGCGTACTCAGCGATTCGGGACGCCATCGTCGCCGGGGAGATCGAGCCCGGGGCGGTGGTGCGTGATGCCGAGCTGGCGGAGCGGCTCGGGCTGTCCCGGGCGCCCGTGCGGGAGGCGTTCTCGCGGCTTGTCGACGAGGGGCTGCTGGAGAGCAAGCCGCAGAGCTATACGCGGGTGACCCCGGTCGTGGCCGCCGAGGTGCGGGACGCCGCCGCCGTGGTCGGGGCCATGCACGAGTTGGCGGTACGGGTGGCCGTACCCCGGTTGCGGGGCACGGACATTGACATCATGCGGGCCGCCAACGCGCGGTTCGCCGCCGCCGTGAGCGTCGGTGACGTGGACGCCGCCCTGCACGCCGACGACGAGTTGCACGACGTCCTCGTCCGCGTCAGCGGCAACCGCGCCGCCGCTGCCACCGTCGCCCGCTACACCCCTCTCATCCGCCGGCTGGAACGGCGGCGCTTCGGGGAGGGTGGCAACTGCCGTTCGGCCGGGCTGCACGAGCAGCTGATCGAGGCCTGTGCGGCGGGTGACGCGGACAGTGCGGTCCGGGTCACCGCGGAGATCTGGCGGGGCCTGGAGGAGCTCGCCGACGAAACCGGCGATGCCGGCCAAGAGGCTCACTGATACCGGGAGAACCCCATGTCCCTTTCCTCGTACGAGCGTTACCCCCTCCTCTTCGGGCCCTCGCCCGTGCATCCGCTGGAGCGGCTCACCGCGCATCTCGGCGGTGCCGCCCTCTGGGCCAAGCGGGAGGACTGCAACTCCGGTGTGGCGTACGGCGGCAACAAGACCCGCAAGCTGGAGTACCTCGTCGCCGACGCGCTGGCCAAGGGGTGCGACACGCTCGTCTCGATCGGCGGGGTGCAGTCCAACCACACCCGTCAGGTCGCCGCCTGTGCAGCGCGTGCCGGGCTCAAGTGCGTTCTCGTTCAGGAGAGTTGGGTCGACTGGCCCGACTCCGTCTACGACAAGGTCGGCAACATCCTGATCAGCCGGCTCGCCGGGGCGGATGTGCGGCTGGTGCGTGCCGGGTTCGGGATCGGGTTCAAGGAGAGCTGGGAGCTGGCGCTGCGGGAGGTGGAGGAGGGCGGCGGCAAGCCGTACGCCATCCCCGCCGGTGCCTCCGACCATCCGCTGGGCGGGCTCGGCTTCGCCGGTTGGGCGTACGAAGTCGCCGAGCAGGAGCGGGAGTTGGGCGTCTTCTTCGACACTGTCGTGGTGTGCTCGGTGACGGGGTCCACCCAGGCCGGCATGGTCGCCGGGTTCGCCGCGCTGGAGGAGGCGGGCGGCCGGTCACGGCGCGTGCTCGGCATCGACGCGTCGGCGGCGCCCGCCCGGACCAAGGAGCAGATCGCGCGGATCGCCCACAACACCGGTCAACTCATCGGCCTCAAGCGGGAGTTGACGCAGGACGACGTCGAGCTGGACGAGCGCTACCACGCGGGTGTGTACGGCATCCCCGACGACACGACCCTGGACGCGATGCGGCTCGCCGCCCGTACGGAGGGGATGGTGACCGATCCCGTGTACGAGGGGAAGTCGATGGCCGGGATGGTCGATCTCGTGGCGCGGGGGGAGATCGGGCGGGAGTCCACCGTGCTGTACGCGCACTTGGGTGGGCAGCCCGCGTTGAACGCGTACAGCGCGCTGTTCTAGTTCGTCGCCGGTTCTCTTCTAGTCCTTCGCGTTCCAGGAGCGCGGTTCCGTTGTGGTGAAGGCGAGTTCGGCGAAGCGTTCGCCCATGCGGCGGTGTGTTGCCGCGTCCGGGTGGAGCTGGTCGGGGAGGGGGAGTTCGGCGGAATCGGACTCGCCGTAGAGGGCGCGGCCGTCCAGGTGGTGGAGGTTCGGGTCGTCTGCCGAGCGCTGCTTCACGATGCGGGACAGCTCCTCCCGGATGACGTTGAGCGTCAGTTTGCCGGCGGTAACCTCGGCGGGGTCTCCCATGGGCTGGAAGCGCAGTCGGCCGGCGCTCAGCGTGGTGAAGTCCAGGGCGGTGGGGCCGGGGGTGTCCTCGTGCATGGGGCAGTGGAGGGGCGAGATCACCAGTAGTGGTGTCGTGGGGTGGCCCTCGCGGATGGTGTCGAGGAAGCCGTGGACGGCCGGGGTGAAGGCGCGCAGCCGCATCAGATCGGTGTTGACCAGGTTGATGCCGATCTTGACGCTGATCAGGTCGGCGGGGGTGTCGCGCATCGCGCGGGCGGTGAACGGGTCGAGCAGGGCGCTGCCGGCCAGGCCCAGGTTGATCAGCTCCACGCCGCCCAGCGATGCGGCGAGCGCGGGCCAGGTCGTCGTGGGGCTCGCGGCGTCCGAGCCGTGGCTGATCGAGCTGCCGTGGTGCAGCCAGACCACGCGGTTCCGGTCGTGGTCCTGCACGGGTTCGACGGGGGCGTCGGTGCGGAGGGCCACGAGTTCGGTGGTCTCGTTGTGGGGCAGCCAGATCTCGATGGTCTTCATGGTGTCCGGCAGGCCGGTGAAGCGGAGGGTTCCGGGCGTACCGGGGCGGTGCTCGGCGGTTCCGGCGGCCATGTCGATGGTCATGGTGTTGCCGCCGGTCACGCTGCCGCGACCGGCCTGGCGGCCGTCGACGAGCAGGTCGTACACACCGTCCGGGCGGGGCGGGGCGCCCACGTAGGTGCGCTTGGTGGGCAGTGCGTCCAGTTCGACGGAGGTCGCCCGGGTGCGGAAGACCAGCCGTACGCCGGAGGGCTGTGCCTCCGCCATGGCGAGTTGGGGGTCCGTGTTCTGGGCGCGGGCCTGGGCGGGCAGGCGGTGGGGGAGTACGCCGTGGGGGGTTTGCTCCAGGTCCAGGGCGCCGCGTATGAGGTCCGCGGTGATGGGGGTGGTGGTCCGGGCGGGTTCCGTGTGCATGTCCGTCCTCAGGCTGTGCTGTGGGTCAACGGGTGGGCGGGGACGGCCAGTTGCGCAGCAGGGCGTCGAGGGCGTCCATGGTCCGGGTCCAGGTCTCCTGCGAGTCGGGGGCGCTGTGGCTGAAGCCGCCCGCCAGCTCCAGGCTGACGTAACCGTGGAAGACGCTGCCCAGGAGGCGGACCGCGTGGGTCTGGTCGGGCTCGGTCAGGTCGTAGCCGCGCAGGATCGCCCGGGTCATCTGGGCGTGCCGGACGCCCGCGCTGGCCGCCGCTGTCTCGGGGTCGAGTGGCATTCGGGTGGCGGCGGCTCGGCCGGGGTGTTCCCGGGCGAAGTCGCGGTAGACGTTCGCGAAGGCGGTCAGGGCGTCCTTGCCCGCGCGTCCGGCCACGGCGTCGGCGGCCCGGTCGGCGAGTTCCTCCAGGGCGAGGAGGGCGATCCTGGTCTTGAGGTCGTGGGTGTTCTTCACGTGCGAGTACAGGCTCGCGACCTTGACGTCGAAGCGCCGGGCGAGTTCCGAGGCGGTCACCTGGTCGAATCCGACCTCGTCGGCGAGGTCCGCTCCGGCTCTGGTCAGGCGTTCCGTGGTCAGTCCTGCGCGTGCCGCCATGGCCTCTCCCGTTCGTCCGTGGGGCCTGTTTGACTAAGGGGAGTATGCGTTTGCCTAAAGTGTTTAGGCAAATTAGCCTGCCGTTATGGAGCAGCTGACTGAGCAGGAGATCCGTGCCGCGTTCGTGAACTGCACGAAGGGTGAGGCGCGGCGCCTGTCCGTGCCGCGTGATCTGGCCGACCGTCCCTGGGCGGACCTGGACTTCCTGGGGTGGCGGGATCCGCAGGCCCCTGACCGTGCCTACCTCGTCGCGGAGCTGGCCGGCCGTCCGGCCGGTCTTGTCCTGCGCAGCTCGGCGCCCGCCTTCGGGCAGACGCGGCGCAGCATGTGCTCGATCTGCCTGACCTCGCACACCGGCGGGGTGTCCCTGATGGTCGCGCCGCGGGCGGGGAAGGCCGGGAAGCAGGGCAACTCGGTGGGGGCGTACATATGCGGCGACCTGTGCTGCTCGCTGTATGTGCGCGGCCGAAAGGACGCGGGGGTCGGGGCGCGGCTCCACGAGACGATCACTGTGGAGGAGAAGATCCGGCGGACCGTGGGGAACCTTGCCGCGTTCATTGCCAAGGTGACGGGTTGACGGTTCGAACGGGGTGGTGGTGTTGCCCGTCCCACGGTCCGCCTCTGTGCGTGGTTCTGCTTCGCTACAGCGCCTGCGCCGCCGGCTTCACCATGCCCCTGACCGTGCGGGACTTCACGAAGTCGCCGATCGCCGTCATCTCCCACTCGCCCGAGAACTGCTTGATCATCTTCGCCATCATCACGCCCGTCTGCGGTTCGGCGCTGGTCAGGTCGAAGCGGACCAGTTCCTCGCCCGTCGCCGCGTCCAGGAGACGGCAGTACGCCTTCGCCACCTCCGTGAACTTCTGGCCGGAGAAGGAGTTGACCGTGAAGACGAGGCCGGTGACCTCCTGGGGGAGGCGGCCCAGGTCGACCACGATGACCTCGTCGTCGCCCCCGCCCTCGCCCGTGAGGTTGTCGCCGGAGTGCTTGATCGCGCCGTTCACGATGGAGAGCTTGCCGAAGTAGCAGCTGTCGATGTGGTTGCGCTGCGGGCCGTACGCGATGACCGACGCGTCCAGGTCGATGTCCTTGCCCCGGTACGCAGGCTCCCAGCCGAGGCCCATCTTGACCTGGGAGAGGAGGGGCTTGCCGCCCTTGACCAGGGAGACGGTCTGGTTCTTCTGGAGGCTTACGCGGCCCTTGTCGAGGTTGATCTTGCCGGCGCCGAGGGTGGGGGCGGGGGGAGCCGGGGGTGCCGCCGGGGGTGCCGGGGGCTGGACCGGGGTCGGCTGGGCGGCCGCCGGGGCCGGGGCCGGAGCCTGGGCCGGTGTCGGTGTCGGTGTCGGTGCCGGTTCCTCCACGCTCACGCCGAAGTCCGTGGCGATGCCCGCCAGGCCGTTCGCGTAGCCCTGGCCCACCGCGCGGGCCTTCCAGGCGCCGTTGCGGAGGTAGATCTCGACGATCACCAGTGCCGTTTCCGAGCCGAGCTGTGGGGGTGTGAACGTGGCCAGTTCGGCGTTGTCGGCCGCGTTGCGGATCGTGGCCGTCGGTTCGATGCCCTGGAAGGTCTGGCCTGCGGCGTCCGGGCTTGCCGTGACGACGATCTTCTCGATGCCAGGGGGGACGGCTGTGGTGTCGACCGTGATCGAGTCGGGGGTGGTGCCGCCGCCGGAGCGGTATGTCACGCCCGGGCCGGTCGGCTGGTTGTAGAAGATGAAGTCGTCGTCGGAGCGCACCTTGCCGTCGGCGGTGAGCAGCAGGCTCGATACGTCGAGCCGCACGGGGGCGGTGACGTCCACCGTCACGCGTGTGGTGGGAAGAGGGATGTTCGAGCCGGGGGTCATAGCTGTCATGCCGAGTGAACGACCGGGCCCGTTTTACCGTTCCCTTACTTGGCGTCCGATTGGGGGAAGGGGGTGTGGGGTGGTTGTTTTCGCCCCCGCCGCCCCTACCCATTCCCATCCCCTGGGGGCTGCGCCCCCAGACCCCCCTGTGTCCTCAAACGCCGGACGGGCTGGGGGTGCCGGCCGGTGCTTGATCTTCTAGCCCGTCCGGCGTTTGAGGACAAGGCCCCTTCAGGGCTGTAGCGGGGGTCTGGGGGCGCAGCCCCCAGAAGGATGGGACGGGTAGGGGCGGCGGGGGCGAGGAAGGAATTACGGCACCACCACGATCTTCCTCCCCACCCCCGACGCGAACTGCTCCAACGCCTGCGGATAGTTCTCCAGTGGCAGGCGGTCGCTGATGAAGATCTCTGGGTCCAGTACACCCGCCGCGAACAACTCCGCCGCCCGTTCGAAGCTGTGCAGCACCGCCATCGACCCGGTGATGGTGATCTCCTGGTTGTAGATGCGGTACGGGTCGATCGTGACCCGGGTCGCGTAGTCCGCCACGCCGAACTGCAGGAACGTGCCCGCCTTCGCCACCCGGTCCAGGCCGTCCTGGATCGCCGCCGCGTTGCCCGTCGCGTCCACGACCAGGTCCCAGCCCTGAGGACGGTCCAGCTCGTCCGCGTTCGTCGCCGAACCCGATACGCCCAGCAACTGGGCCGTCGACAGGCGTTGCGCGTTGATGTCGACCACGTCGACACTCGCCGCGCCCGTCCGCTTCGCCAGCTCCAGCATCATCAGGCCCATCGTTCCCGAGCCGTAGATCAGGACATGGGCGCCCAGGCGGGACTGGAGTACGTCGTAACCTCGTACCGCGCACGACAGCGGCTCCACCAGCGCCGCGTCCTGGGTGCGGATGTGCTCCGGGAGACGTACACAGTTGGCGACCGGCGCCACCGCGTACTGCGCCGCGCCGCCCGCCGTCGTCACGCCGATCGCCGCCCAGCGTTCGCAGAGGTTGTTGTGGCCCGTGCGGCAGTAGCGGCACTCGTGGCAGTAGAGGGAGGGGTCCACTGCCACGCGGTCGCCGAGCGACAGCTCCGTGACCTGTGCCCCTACGCCCACCACCGTCCCCGCGAACTCGTGGCCCGGCACGATCGGCAGCGTCGGGGCGAACTCGCCCTGGAGGATGTGCAGGTCGGTGCCGCACAGGCCGCAGGCCGCCACCTCGACGACGACGTCGCGGGGGCCCGGTGTCGGGTCCGGGACCTCCATGACGACGGCCTTGCCCACGGACTCGATGACGGCTGCCTTCACTTCACGGCTCCCAGTGACAGGCCCTGGACCAGTTTGTCCTGGGCGGCGAACCCCGCGGCGAGCACCGGCAGGGAGATCACGAGCGACGCGGCGCACACCTTCGCCAGGAACAGGCCCTGGCTGGTGATGAAGCCGGTGAGGAAGACGGGGGCCGTCTCCGCGACCACACCCGTCAGCACTCGTGCGAACAACAGCTCGTTCCAGCTGAAGATGAAGCAGATCAGGGAGGTGGCGGCTATGCCGGGGAGGGCTATCGGGGCTACGACCCGGGTGAGGATCGTGGGGAGGCGCGCTCCGTCCACCCGTGCCGCCTCGATGATCGCCACCGGGACCTCGGAGAGGAAGGACTGCATCATCCACACCGCGATCGGCAGGTTCATCGACGTGTAGAGGATGACCAGCAGCCAGATGTTGTCCAGCATGTCCGTGTTCTTCGCGAACAGGTAGATCGGCAGCAGGCCCGCCACCACCGGCAGCATCTTCGTCGACAGGAAGAAGAACAGGACGTCCGTCCATTTCCGGACCGGGCGGATGGAGAGGGCGTATGCCGCGGGGAGGGCCAGCAACAGGACGAACAGTGTCGATGTCAGCGACGCCACCGTCGAGTTGATCAGGGACGGCCAGGGGCTCGCGCCGCCGCCCGTGCCGAAGAACTCGCGGTAGCCGTCGAGGGTCAGGGCGGCGCCGAAGGACGGGGGGTTGGTCGCCGCGTCCTCCTCCGAGTGGAAGGACGTCAGGGCCATCCAGGCGATCGGGAGGAAGAAGAGGATGCCCGCCAGCCACGCCAGCAGACCCAGGCCCGCTCCTCGGGTACCCCGGGTGCGGCGCGGACGTACACCTGCAGCGGTCTCGCTCATGCTCGGGACGCCTCCTCTCGGAACAGGGACGACACCACGCGCAGGGCGAAGGTCGCGATGATGATCGAGCCGATGACCACCAGGACGCCGGCCGCGGAGGCCAGGCCGTTCTCATGGGCCTGGTAGAAGCTCTGGTAGACGGTGTAGGGGAGGTTGGCCGTGCCCAGGCCGCCCGATGTGATCGTGAAGACCGCGTCGAAGTTCTGGACGATGTAGATCGAGCCCAGCAGCGCGCCGAGTTCGAGGTAGCGGCGCAGGTGGGGGAGGGTCAGGTGGCGGAAGATCTGCCAGTCGTTCGCGCCGTCGACCTTCGCCGCCTCGATCTGCTGCTGGTCGCGGCTCTGCAGTCCCGCCAGCAGGATCAGCATCATGAACGGCGTCCACTGCCAGACCAGTGATGCCTCCACCGCGAGGAGCGGGGTGTTGGAGATCCAGTCCGGTTGCGGGCCCCCTACGTAGTGCAACAGGCCGTTCAGCAGGCCGTATTCGGGGTTGTAGAGCACGTGCTTCCAGAGCAGGGCCGCCGCCACCGGGACCACCAGGAAGGGGGCGATGAGGAGGGTGCGGACGATGCCCCTGCCGCGGAATTTGCGGTCCAGGAGGAGGGCCAGGGCGAGGCCCAGGATCAGGCTCGCCAGGACCACCGCCACGGTGAGCAGGACCGTCGTCCACACCGAGTGGCGCAGGTCCGCGTCTGTCAGGACCTCCGTGTAGTTGGCGAAGCCCGTGAAGTGGCGGGCCTTCGGGTACAGCGAGTTCCAGTCGAAGAACGAGATCACCAGCGTGGCCACGAACGGGAGTTGGGTCACGGCGATCATGAAGATCAGGGCGGGGAGGAGTGGGGCTCGGGTCGCCCAGGCGCGCATGCGGCCCGACGGGGGCTTCACGGCGCGTACGGATGGTGCGGCTGTCGGGGCTGTCGTCGTCGCGGTCATCGTCCCTCGTACTCCTCGGAGATCTCCTCTGCCAGCTTCTGCGACTTCTTCAGGGCCGACTCGACGGACTGGCGTCCGGCGATGGCCGCGCTGATCTCCTGCGAGACCTTGGTGCCGAGATCGGTGAACTCGGGGATGCCCACGAACTGGATGCCGGGTGCCGGGCGCGGCTGCACTCCGGGGTCGTTCGGGCGGGCGCCCTCGATGGCCTCCTTCGTCATCTCCTGGAAGGCGGCGGCCTCTTGGCGGTAGTCGGCGTTCTCGTACGTCGAAGCGCGCTTGCCCGCCGGGACGTTGGACCAGCCGATCTCGTCGCCGACCAGCTGCTCGTACTGCTTGCTCGACGCCCAGGACACGAACTTCCAGGCGTCGTCGGGGTTTCGGGAGGCCTTCTGGATGCCCCAGGCCCAGGTGTAGAGCCAGCCGGAGGACTCCGTCTTCTCGACGGGCGCCGGTACGTAGCCGATCTTGCCCTTCACCGGTGAGTTCGCCGACTCCAGCGAACCGGCCGCGGAGGTGGCGTCGTACCACATGGCGACCTTGCTCTGGGTCATGTTGTTGAGGCACTCGGCGAAGCCGGACTGGGGGGCGCCGGACTCGCCGTGCTCGCGGACCAGGTCGACGTAGAAGGTCACGGCCTGCTTCCACTCGGGGGAGTCGAGCCTCGCCTTCCAGTCCTTGTCGAACCACGTGCCGCCGAAGGTGTTCACGACCGTCGTCAGCGGGGCCATGACCTCGCCCCAGCCCGGCAGTCCGCGCAGACAGATGCCCTTCATGCCCGACTCGGCGCCGTCCGCCTTCGCCGCCAGGTCGGCGACCTGGGTCCAGGTGGGGTGCGGGGGCATGGTGAGGCCCTTCGCCTCGAACACGTCCTTGCGGTACATCAGGAAGGACGACTCGCCGTAGAAGGGCTGGCCGTACAGCTTGCCGTCGTCCCCGGTGAGGGACTCGCGCATCGGCTTGAGGACGTCCTGTTCGTCGTACGCGCTGTCCTTCGCGACGTACGTGTTCATCTCGTGCAGCCAGCCGTTGCGGGCGTAGATCGGGATCTCGTAGTTGGAGAGGGTCGCGACGTCGTACTGGCCCGCCTGGTTGGCGAAGTCCTGGCTGATCTTGTCGCGGACGTCGTTCTCGGGCAGGACGGTGAAGTTGACCTTGATGCCGGTCTCTTTGGTGAAGTGGGCCGCGGTGAGCTTCTGCAACTCGACCATCTGCGGGTTGTTCACCATCAGGACGTTGACGGCGTCGCCGCCGGAACCGGACCCGCCCGCTCCGGCCCAGCAGCCGGAGAGCAGCGGGGCGAGCAGCGTCCCTGCGGCGGCCAGGGCGAGCGTGGCTCGCGGCCTCCGTCGGCTCGGGGTTCGCATGGATCGCTCCTGGAGGTATGGGGACATAAGGGGCGCGGGAGGGGTGGGTGGGTTGGGGTCTCGGGCTCGGATCAGGTTCGGGGCGGGCTCGGATCGGGCTTGGCTCAGACGCGTATGACCTGCGGTCCCTGCAGTGAATAGCGGTGTGCCTCCGCCGTCGGCAGCAGCGTGCTCGTGACGATCGTGTCCAGGTCGCCGATGTCGGCGAACCGGCAGAAGCTCACCGCCCCGAACTTGGTGTGCACGCCCGCGAACACGGTGCGCCGGGAGGCCCGGATCGCCTGTGCCTTGACCTCGCTGACGGCGGGGTCGGGTGTCGTCAGGCCGTGTTCGCGGGAGATGCCGTTCGCGCCGATGAAGGCCAGGTCGATGACGAAGCCGGCCAGCATCTTCGTCGTCCAGTGGTCGACCGTCGCGAGGGTGCCGGGGCGGACCCGGCCGCCCAGCAGCAGGACCGAGGTGTTCTCGGTCTCCGCGAGCGCGCCCGCGACGGGCAGGGACGCGGTGACCACGGTCAGTGGCCGGTCCCTGGGCAGGGCCTCGGCGATGAGCTGCGGGGTGAACCCCTCGTCGACGAAGACCGTTTCGGCGTCCCCGAGCAGCTCGGCCGCGGCGGCGGCGATCCGGCGTTTCTCGGGGACGTGGCTGGTGGCGCGGAAGGCGAGGGTCGTCTCGAAACCGGCGCTCTCCACGGGGTAGGCGCCGCCGTGGGTGCGGCGGACGAGGCCGTGGTCCTCCAGGGCGCGCAGATCCCGGCGTACGGTCTCCTTGGCCACGCCCAGATCGGCGGCGAGGGCTGTTACGTCGACCGAGCCGGTGGCGCGGGCGGCGCGCACGATGTGCCGCTGGCGTTCTTCCGCGGTGCCGGTCATGTCGTCACCCGCCTTCCTGTGCCGTGGTGCCCGTTCGGGCCTTGTGGAGGAAGTTCTACAGCGGGTGGGTGGCGGTGACCAGGTCTGTTACGGGGGCGATAGTGACCGGCTGTGCCCGTTCGGGCGGAGTGCGCCCATGAGCTCGGGGGGTGCCGTCGTGTTGCGGGTGCGGGGTGGATGTGGCTGGTCGCGCAGTTCCCCGCGCCCCTGGATCGCCGCTGTCGCGGCAGATCCAGTGCCCATCGCCCGTGCCCGAACAACGCTGCGGACGGGCCCGTTCGGCGCCCGTCCGCAGTGTGATCTAGACAAACTAGTACGGCCAGATGGGCGGGTCGGTCACGAAGTGGCCGCCCAGGTGTGTGTGGCCCGTGTTCTGCGGGTCGAGGTCGCCCTGTTCGGCGATCAGTTTCTCGGCGTAGGGCTCGGAGTCGTCCTGCGGGTCGTAGCCGAGCGCACGCGCGGTGCCGAGGTCCCACCACAGGCGGGTGTTGGCGGAGGAGCCGTAGACGACGGTGTGGCCGACGTTCTCGGCGGTCAGGACCGCGTGGAGGAGGCGGGCGCCGTCGGCGGGGCTCATCCACAGCGACAGCATGCGCACGCTGGTCGGCTCGGGGAAGCAGGAGCCGATGCGGACCGAGACGGTCTCCAGGCCGTGCTTGTCCCAGTAGAGCTGGGCCAGATCCTCGCCGAAGGACTTGGAGAGGCCGTAGAAGGTGTCGGGGCGGTGCGGGGTGTCGACGGGGATGAGTGGGTCGTCGCCCTGTGGCCGGGGTGTGAAGCCCACCGCGTGGTTCGAGGAGGCGAAGACGATCCGCCCGACGCCCTCCTCGTGTGCGGCCTCGTACAGGTTGTACGTGCCCTCGATGTTCGCCTTCAGGATCTTGTCGAAGGAGGACTCCAGTGAGATGCCCGCGAGGTGGACGATCGCGTCGACGCCCCGCACGGCCTCGCGCAGGGCCTCCTTGTCGCCGAGGTCCGCGGTGATCGCGTCCGGCTCGCCCTCGATGGGGAGCAGGTCGAACAGGCGCAGGGTGTAGCCGTACGACGGGAGCAGTTCCCGCATGAGGGTGCCGAGTCCGCCGGCGGCGCCGGTGAGCAGAACGGTGCGGGGAGCGGGCATTCTCGGGTCTCCTGGAGTCGGCAGAAGCATTCCGGCAGGCACTGTCACAGGCGCATTCGTGTACGGCATTCACATTCGTGGACACGCTAGGGATCGTGGAGCGGCCTCGTCAAGTGTGGCGTGGAGCTGCGAGATCTGCTCCTGTGTTGCGGGTTTGTGCGCTTGACCGCCCCCAATGGGGCCGATTAGCGTGGAAGCGTTCAGACATGTAGACGTGGATCAGAAGCATGCACGTATGTGTATGTCTAGGGAGAGCCCGTGACGTCAGCCGCCCTGGCCGCCCGCCTCAATATCCCGAGCGGGCCGCTGTTCTTCCCCGTCACCGCCTACGGCCCCGACGGCTCGCTGGACCTCGACGTCTACCGCACACATGTGCGCCGAGGTGTGGAAGCGGGGGCCGCGGCCGTGTTCGCCTGCTGCGGCACCGGGGAGTTCCACGCGCTGACACCCGAGGAGTTCCAGGACTGCGTACGGGCGGCGGTGGAGGAGACGGCCGGGCGTGTGCCCGTGGTCGCTGGCGCCGGATACGGCACCGCGCTCGCCGTACGCTACGCGCGTCTCGCCGAGGAGGCCGGGGCCGACGGGCTGCTGGCCATGCCGCCGTACCTGGTGGTGGCCGGGCAGCAGGGGCTGCTGCGCCACTACCGGGAGCTGGCCGCGTCCACCGCCCTGCCGGTCATCGTCTACCAGCGCGACAACGCCGTGTTCACCCCGGAGACCGTCGTCGGGCTGGCGCGTACCGAGGGGATCATCGGGCTCAAGGACGGGGTCGGCGACCTGGACCTGATGCAGCGGATCGTGAGCGCCGTACGCGCCGAGGTGCCCGGCGACTTCCTGTACTTCAACGGGCTGCCGACCGCCGAACTGACCGGGCTCGCCTACAAGGGCATCGGCGTCACCCTGTACTCGTCGGCCGTCTTCTGCTTCGCGCCCGAGATCGCCCTCGCCTTCCACAAGGCGCTCAACACCGGCGACGACGCGACCGCGAACCGGCTCCTGGACGGCTTCTACCGGCCGTTCGTCGAGCTGCGCGCGCAGGGGCGCGGGTACGCCGTCTCGCTCGTCAAGGCGGGCGTACGGCAGGCCGGGCTGGACGTCGGGGAGGTCCGGCCGCCGTTGCACGAGCCGAGCGAGGAGCATGTGAAGCAGCTCGTGCGGCTCGTGGAGCGGGGGTACGCGTTGCTGGACGTCGAGTCCGATACGGCTGTCACGGCAGGGGCCGAGTCCGAGGAGAGCGTGTGAAGGCGTCCGCATTCGTCTATCCCTGGGACGTCAACGGCGACCCCGACGCCGCCCGGCGGATCGCCGCGCTCGGCGTGGAACAGGTGACGCTGGCCTCCGCGTACCACTCCACGCGCGCGTTGACCCCCCGCCACCCGCGCCACCGCATCGTCACCGCCGAGCACGCGGCCGTGCTGTACCCCGCGGACGAGCGCTGGGCGGGCCGTGAGCTGCGGCCGTACGCGGCCGGGGCGTGGGCCCCCGGGGACGCGTACGGCGAGGCCGCCGCCGCACTCGCCGACGCGGGCCTCGACGTGCACACCTGGGTCGTCCTCGCGCACAACTCCCGGCTGGGCGCCGAGCATCCGGACACCTCCGTGGTCAACGCGTACGGGGACCGCTACCCGTGGGCGCCCTGCATCGCGCAGCCCGCCACGCGCGCGTACCTCGTCGAGCTGGCGGCCGAGGCAGCGGTACGCCCCGGGGCGCGCGGTACGGAACTGGAGTCCCTGGGCTGGTACGGGCTGACGCATCTGCACGCCCACGACAAGACCGGCGCCATCGGGCTCGGTGACGCCGGTCAGTATCTGATGGCGCTCTGCTTCTGCCCGTCCTGCCGTGCGGGGTACGGCGGGACGGGCCTCGATCCCGACGAGCTGGCGGCGGTCGTACGGGGTGCGCTGGAGCCGTTGTGGCGGGGGGAGCCGGACGACGGGGGGTGGGCGGGGGTCGAGAAGGCTCTCGGGGAGGAGCGGGCGGGGCTCACGCGCGCGTGGCGTGAGGAGACGGCGCGCACGCTTCAGGAGGCGGCGGTGGCCGCGGTCCGGGGCGCGGCTCCGGCCGGCTTCCAGGTGCTGCTGCACGCCGACCCGGTCGGCTATCACGTCGGCGCCAACCCGGGTGTGGATCCTGCGCACATCCTGTCCGTCGCGGATGGTGTGGTGGTGCCGTGCACGGGTGGGGCGGGGTTGTTGACGCCGTTCGCGGAGGTGGGGCGGCGGGGGGCTGTCGTGGCTGCCAACTTCGTCGTGGTGTCGGGGATGGGGGGTAGTCCGGGGACCCTTGCGGTGGATGCGGAGCGGGCGGTGGGGTTGGGGGCTACCGAACTGCGGTTGTATCACGCGGGGTTGGCTTCGGACGGGGACTTGGGGCTGGTGCGGGAGGCGCTTGGGCGGGGCTGAGTTTGTTTCGCCCCCGCCGCCCTTACCCGTCCCATCCTTCTGGGGGCTGCGCCCCCAGACCCCCGCTACGGCCCTGAACGGGCCTTGTCCTCAAGCGCCGGACGGGCTGGATGGTGCCTGGGGTGGGTGGGATGGTCGGTCTGAACGGCCTTGTCCTCAAGCGTCGGGCGGGCTGGATGGTGCCTGGGGTGGGTGGGATGGTCGGTCTGAACGGCCTTGTCCTCAAGCGTCGGGCGGGCTGGATGGTGCCTGGGGTGGGTGGG